>CAJCIO010000171.1 GCA_903970465.1 Gammaproteobacteria bacterium | reverse complement strand
ACGACGGCAGCGGTGTTGGCATCCACGGCAGCATGCAGCGCCGCCAGATCGTTTGCCCGGAGCTGTGAGGGGTGATCACCGACGAACAGGATGCCGCTGTCGCGGCGCTTGCTTTGCCCCCAGCGTCGGGCGAGATCAAGGGCGGCCTGGCGCGCGGCCGCGAGGCTGGGTCGGGGCCAGATCAGGGTATTGCCCGGTGTCGAGGTGCCTGCATCGCGGTCAGAGCCCGCTCTCACAGGTAGGACGAGGTGTACGGTCGTTTTGAAAGCAGCAGGTGAATTCTTGTCAAGCGGACCCAGTGCCGCAGGTGGGTCAAGGTCCGCTGAAAAGCGGCGCAAACTGAATGGACTCATTCGCTCAGGCCTATCTAAATGCTAAACGGCGAAGGCGCGGCAAAAACGCTGCGCGGGGCCTTGATGTGTCTGCACCCCTTTGACTGCGCATAGACTAGGCCGCTACCGGCAACGGCTCCATTTCGATTTAGCAGTATTTTTGATAAGTGATGCTTATGGATTTCAAACAACTGCGGTATTTCGTCGCGGTCTACGAAGAGGGCCATGTCGGTCGTGCCGCAGAGCGCCTGGCGTTGTCGCAACCGGCGCTGTCGCAACAGATCAGGCAGCTGGAGCACAACCTCGATGTGAGCCTGTTCGAGCGCAGCAACAAGCGCCTGTTGCCGACCCTGGCCGCCCACACTTTGTACAACCACGCCGTGCCGCTGCTCGACGGGCTGCAGCGGGCGCGCGAGGCCCTGGGCAGTTTCAAGGGCCAGGCGGTGCGCACGCTGGCCATCGGCGTGCTGCAAACCGTGCACCCGAGCCTGGTGCCGCAGTTGCTTGAGGGCGTGCGCAAGGCGCAGCCTCATCTGGTGGTGCAGATCTACGAGTTGTCGGGGCTGGAGATCGAGCGGCGCTTGCTCAGCGGCGTTCTGGATATTGGCATCGGCTATCTGCCGCCGCGTCAGCCCGGCCTGCATGGGGTGCTGCTATATGAAGACGAATTGCAGGTGGTGATCCCCAAGGATCACCCGCTGCGCGAGTTCAAGAGGGTCTCGCTGGCGCAGGCAGTGGACTTGCCAATGCTGTTGCTGGGTGAGGAGTTTCAGTTGCGACAGATCTGGCAAAGGCAGTTGGCCAATCTGGGGCGGCGCCCGCAGGTGCAGGCCGAGCTCAACACCATGGCGGCGATCCTCGACAGCTTGCCCGGCACCACGCTTGCCACCGTGCTGCCTGGGCGGGCGCTGGTGGTGCAGGACGATACCGCGCTGTTGTGGAAGCCCCTGAGCGAACCGCGGGTGCCACTCAAGGTCGGGCTGGTGTATCGCGATGCGCAGCGCCAGCAGGCGTCGGTAGAGCTGTTGCAGCGGGTGCTGGCGCAGCGGGTATAGCGCCTCGGTGGGGTCACGGCTTGGACTTCGGTCATCCGCGCAAACCTGCGGTGAGGGGCCTGCTCTCGATGCAGGGTGTCAGACGCCGCAGTGGCGTCTGCCCCGACGTGTCGGGAGCAAGCCCCCTCGCCACAAGGTTGATATCAGGATCAGCCCATGACCCGAGAGTAAAACTTCCACTCCTCCTCCAGCGCGTGGGCCAGATTCGCTGCCTGGCGAAAGCCATGCCGTTCCTCTGGATAAAAATGCCCTTCAGCGGATAGGCCATTACGCTGCAACGCCTCGAGCATGCTGCGGGTCTGCTGCGGCACCACCACGGCGTCCAGTTCGCCCTGAAAGAAGATCACCGGCACCTTGATGCGTTCCGCATGCAGCAGTGGCGTGCGCGCTGCATAACGCTCACGATCAGCGTCGGGGTCACCGATCAACCAGTCCAGATAGTCGCTTTCGAACTTGTGCGTATCGCGGGCCAGCGCCGCCGGGTCGCTCACACCATAGAGGCTGGCGCCGCCGCGAAATACCTCGCGAAACGCCAAGGCGCATAGCGTCGTATAGCCGCCGGCACTGCTGCCGCGAATGAATGCCCGGTGCGCATCGATCAACCCCAAAGCCGCCAAGTGCTCGACCGCCGCGCAGGCATCATCGACATCGCTGACACCCCAATTGCCCTGCAACGCCTGGCGATAGGCACGGCCGTAGCAGGTACTGCCGCGATAGTTGATGTCGGCGACGGCAAAGCCGCGCTGCGTCCAGTACTGGATGCGCGGCTCGAACACCGGATAGCAACTGGACGTCGGCCCGCCGTGGATGAACACCAGCAAAGGTGGCGGCACTTGCGGGTTGGCCGGTGGATAGAAAAAACAATGGGCCTGGCCGTCGCCACTGGGATAGCTGTGCGGATGCGGCAGGCTGATATGCTCGGCGGCCAAGGGCGCTTCGCCGCCCGCCAGGACTTGCACCTCGTGGCTGCGCCGATCGATGGCGATCACCGCCGAGGGGCAGGCCGGTGAAGCGGCGATGGCATAGAAACAAGCGTTGTCGGCCGCCAGATTGCGGAAGCGGCTGAACTCGCCGGTGTAGTCGAGCGTCGAGCCATCGGCGTCGTTGCACAGTCCGAGCTTGGCGAAGCCGTCTTCGAACCAGGTGGCCAGGTAGGTATGGTCCACGAGCGGCAGCCAACTGCTGGCGCCCAGTTGCCACGGCGCGCCGGCATGATCGGCGGCCTTGGCGGGCAGCGCGTGCCAGCCGGCGGGGCTTTCTCGCCAGGGCTGCCAAAAGCCGTTGCGATCGGACAGGCACTGCACGCGGCCCTGTTCGTCGATACGCGGCTGTTGCAGCGACTCAGGCTGCGCGCCATCGCCGGCCAGGCAATACGGCTTGTGCCAGCTGCGGCCATCCAAAGTGCGCTCGGCACACATCAGGCGTGTTGAAGTCCAGGGTTGTTCGGGGTGTGACCACTCGATCCAGGCCAGTCGAGAGCCATCCGGGCACAGCACCGGAGCGGCATAGAAGTCGGCGCCTTCGGCCAGTACCCGGCGCGCGCCATCTTCGGCGTCGATGGCCACCAGGCGGTGGATGGGATAGGACTCACCGGGTTCTTCCTCCACCGCCAGCACTTGGCCGTCGGCGAAGCTCAGGTCGCCATAGCGGCGCACGTCGTGGGTGAGGGGATGGGGGGCGCTGCCGTCCAGTGCCTGAAGATACAGTTGCTGATCGCGCTCGTTGACGAACACCAGGCCGCCGTCCACCAGGCAGAACGAGCCGCCACCGTATTCGTACACGCGGCTGCGGACGCTGAATCCGTCGGGGGTCAGGCAGTGCGCCTGGCCGCCTCGCCATTGCCAGATCCGGCTGGCGGCGTCGCTGGGGCGGTATTCGCTCCAGAACACCCCGGCGCTACCGATGCGCAATTCGGCGAAATCGGTGGCGGCCGCGACTGCTTGTACGGCGCTGAACGGCTCAGCTTTTTGCGATGAGACGGGAGTTTCGTTCATTGCGGAAGGCCAGTTGGTCGATAGTCGCAGTCGCGTGTTCGGCCTCCTCCCGCGCCCGCAGAATGATGCCGTGATCGACTGATTTGCTGCACACAGGGTCTGCATTGCTGGCATCACCCGTGAGCATGAACGCCTGGCAGCGGCAGCCGCCGAAGTCCTTTTCTTTTTCGTCACAGGAGCGGCACGGCTCGGGCATCCAGTCGTAGCCGCGAAAACGGTTGAAACCGAACGAATCGTACCAAATGTGCTGCATCGTGTGGTCACGCACATTGGGGAACTCGACCGGCATCTGCCGCGCGCCATGGCAAGGCAGCGCGGTACCATCGGGCGTCACGGTCAGAAACACGCTGCCCCAGCCGTTCATGCAGGCCTTGGGGCGCTCTTCATAGTAGTCCGGGGTGACGAAAATCAGCTTGCACGGATTACCGGCCGCCGCCAGGCGCTCGCGGTATTCGTTGGTGATGCGTTCGGCACGCACCAGTTGTTCCTTGGTCGGCAGCAGTCCAACGCGGTTGAGCTCGGCCCAGCCGTAGAACTGGCAGGTAGCGAGCTCGACGAAGTCGGCTTCCAGGGCGATGCACAGCTCGATGATCTGGTCGATCTTGTCGATGTTGTGCCGGTGCGTGACGAAGTTGAGCACCATCGGATAGCCGTGAGCCTTGACCGCCCGGGCCATTTCGAGCTTTTGCGCGAAGGCCTTTTTCGAGCCGGCGAGCATGTTGTTGACCTGCTCGTCGCTGGCCTGAAAGCTGATCTGGATGTGGTCCAGGCCGGCTTTCTTGAAGTCGCTGATCTTCTGCTCGGTGAGGCCGATGCCAGAGGTGATCAGGTTGGTGTAATAGCCCAGCTGACGCGCTTCGCCGATCAGTTCGGCGAGGTCCTGGCGCACCAGCGGTTCGCCGCCCGAGAAGCCCAACTGTGCGGCGCCCATCTCCCGCGCTTCGCGCATGACCTTGATCCACTGCTCGGTGCTCAGCTCTTTGCCCTGCTGGGCGAAGTCCAGCGGGTTGGAGCAATACGGGCATTGCAGCGGGCAGCGGTAGGTCAGCTCGGCGAGCAGCCACAACGGCAGGCCGACGGGCGGCGTCGGGGGAATATGGGGCTGATGAGGCAAGTGGGATTCAGCGAAGCTCGATCCAGTGCTCTGCACGAGCAACCTCCATGAATTGCTCGATATCGGCGCCCAGTTCCGGAACGCCCGGAAACTGCAGGTCCAATGTCGCGATAATGGCGGCAACGTCACGCTCACCGTCGATCAGCCCACCGATCAGGGCGGCACTTTCGTTGAGTTTGATCATGCCTTCGGGGTACAGCAGCACGTGGCCCTGCTGCGCAGGTTCGTACTGGTAGCGGTAGCCTTGGCGCCAATGCGGCGTCTTGCTGCGATCGAAGCTCATAGAGGGATGCCTTTGTGCCAGACGCGCTGGTCAGTGACGCTGTGGTAGGGCGGGCGGTTCAGTTCATAGGCCATGCTCATGGCGTCCAGCATGCTCCAAAGTATGTCCAGTTTGAACTGCAGGATTTCCAGCATGCGCTGCTGGCCGGCCGCTGTGGTGTAGTGCTCGAGCGTGATCGCCAGCCCGTGCTCGACATCGCGGCGCGCCTGGCCCAGGCGGGTGCGGAAGTATTCGTAGCCGGCCGGGTCGATCCACGGGTAGTGCTGGGGCCAGCTGTCGAGGCGCGATTGGTGGATCTGCGGCGCGAACAGTTCGGTGAGCGAGCTGCTGGCGGCTTCCTGCCAGCTGGCACGGCGAGCGAAGTTCACGTAAGCGTCGACGGCAAAACGTACACCGGGCAGGACCAGCTCCTGGGAGCGCAGTTGGTCCGGGTCCAGGCCCACGGCCTGACCGAGGCGCAACCAGGCTTCGATGCCGCCGTCTTCGCCAGGCGCGCCGTCGTGGTCGAGCAGGCGCTGAATCCACTCGCGGCGGATCTCGCGATCCGGGCAGTTGGCGAGGATGGCCGCGTCCTTCAGGGGGATGTTGACCTGATAGTAGAAGCGGTTGGCGACCCAGCCCTGGATCTGCTCGCGGGTTGCGCGGCCTTCATACATCGCCACGTGATAGGGGTGGTAGATGTGATAGAACGCGCCCTTGGCGCGCAGGGCCTGCTCGAACTCGGCCGGGGACATCGGTGTATCGGTCATGCTGTTCTCCCTCGTTCAAAGTGGAGTCTGATGCTTTTTTTGTGCAGGCGGGGCCGGCCCCTTCGCGGGCAAGCCCTGCTCCCACAGGTGTACGCCTGTGGGAGCAAGGCTTGCCCGCGAAGCGCCAGCCGCCGTCACACCTTGTTCAGAGCTCGATACTCATCCCATCGAACGCGACTTCCACGCCGTGGCGGGTCAGTTGGGCGCGTTCGGCGGAGTCTTCGTCGAGGATCGGGTTGGTGTTGTTGATGTGGATCAGCACCTTGCGCGGTTTGCTCAGGCCGTCGAGCACCTCGAGCATGCCGCCGGGGCCGTTCTGCGCCAGGTGGCCCATCTCCCGGCCGGTACGGGTGCCGACGCCGCGGCGCTGCATTTCGTCGTCTTCCCACAGGGTGCCGTCCACCAACAGGCAATCGGCGGCGCCCATGCGCTCGAGCAATGGCCCGTCGACCTTGCCCAGACCCGGCGCGTAGAACAGCGTGCCGCCGGTGTTCAGGTCCTCGACGATCAGACCGATGTTGTCACCGGGGTGCGGGTCGAAGCGGTGCGGCGAGTAGGGCGGGGCGGCGCTGCGCAGCGGGAACGGGGTGAAGCGCAGCTTGGGGCAGGCGTCGATGACGAAGCTGCCTTCGAGTTCGATGCGTCGCCGATCCAGGCCACCGTTCCAGTGGGTCAGCATATTGAACACCGGGAACCCGGTGGTCAGGTCCTGGTGGACCATGTCGGTGCACCAGACTTGATGCGGGCAGCCCTCGCGCAGGCTCAGCAAGCCCGTGGTGTGGTCGATCTGGCTGTCGAGCAGAATGATCGCGTCGATGCCGGTGTCGCGCAGGGCCCGGGCCGGTTGCAGCGCCGGGAAGCTTTGCAGCTGCGCGCGAATGTCAGGCGAGGCGTTGCACAGGATCCAGTGCACGCCGTCGTCAGACAAGGCAATGGACGACTGCGTGCGCGGTAGCGCGCGTAGGGTGCCGTCGCG
This sequence comes from Gammaproteobacteria bacterium, assembly GCA_903970465.1. Taxonomy (GTDB): domain Bacteria; phylum Pseudomonadota; class Gammaproteobacteria; order Pseudomonadales; family Pseudomonadaceae; genus Aquipseudomonas. Next base: position 29,604 of record CAJCIO010000171.1, on the reverse strand, counting down.
CAAGCCCTTGCAGTTCACGCAGTTGCAGTTCCATTGTGGAAACCCACCGCCGGCGGCGGACCCGAGAATCTGGACGTACATGGCTACCCCATCGCGAAGGCCGAAAATGAAAACGCCCCGGCGAGCCGAGGCGTGGTACAGCGCTTGCTGATCAACGGCTAGCGAAATACATGGTGACTTCGAAGCCGATACGCAGGTCAGTGTATGCAGGTTTGGTCCACATGGGAGTACTCCTTCCGGGTTGTCAGAGCGGTTGCTCGTTACACTTTAGTCTGTCCGGGTGGACGGACGTTCAGCGGCATGGGCGTTATGTTACTGAATTTATCCTCGCGCAGATGCCCCCGATCGTGCGAAAGGCTTTTGCGTGAGGTGTAATTATCCGGTCGGTACATTTTTTTGGGCAAGTGACAGATGATTAATTCGGCTGGGCGGTGGTGGGGCCATCAGCCCCACCCTCAATTCAAGACATCTGCGCATCCCGCACTTCGCTCACATCGCGCCACTGCTTACCCGGCGCGGCCTCGTTGGCCAGGCACAGCCAGCCGCCGCTCGCCTCTTGTAACTGGCGCACGGCATCGAGCAACTGCGCCGGCTGAATTATCTGCATCGCCTGCTGCAACTGGCGCAGATAACTGCCGGGGTAACCGCCCAGATGGGCTTGCCAGAGGGTGTCGGCCAGTGCGTCGGCTTCCATCTCTTCCACGCTCAACCGGGCGCTCAGCGCCTGGCTCTGATGATGCAATCCCTGGGTCCCCTGGCTGGCGATCAGTCTGGGCAGGCCTTCAAGGAAGCTTTCGATGTGCCCCAGCAATTCTGCGCAACGGGTGGCGGGCGACTGCACGCCGAACACCAGCCCGGCGCGCCCGGCGATCTGCCGGAAGCTGCTGAACACCGCGTAGCCCAATTGCAGCTCGACACGCAGGCGCTGATAAAAGGGCATCTGGCACAGATGAGCGATCATGCGCCAGAGCGCCTCGTCGGCGATGGTTTGCGTGGGCGTCGGGCAGAACAGCACCAGAGCGTGCTCGCTGGAATCGGTCGGGACCTGGCTCCACAAGCGTTCGCGCAGCGGCTCGAGGCGCGTAGAAAGGCTGCGGTCCGGCGCGCCCGGCAAGCGATGCAACGCGGCATTGAGGGCGCTGCGCGTGGTGTCGCCGATGCCCAGGCCCATGCCATCCCAGCGCGCCTGGGACCAGAGCTTCTGCAATTTGAGCGGTTTGATGTCTTCGTGGGCAAAGCGCACTGGCGTCTGGTAGTGCCCCAGGCAGTGTTCAGGCAGTTGCTTGAGCAAATGCCGAATGGGCATCGCCTCTGCCGGTGCCGCATCGCGGGGCAAACGCCACACTTCAGGCGCCGGCGCCGTGAGGCATTCCAGGGCGTGCTCGAGTATTGCTGGCATCGGCTCTTCGACACCGCTCAGGCGTAATTGCCAATCATCGCCCAGGCTGCTGAACGTCAGCTTTACCCCAGCCTGCAGCGCCTCGTCGGTCAGGCGTCGCAGGCTGTGTTCGATCAGCGTCCACAGACCGGTCTGACGTGAGGCGTTAAGGCGCCAGCGCAGGGTGAGCACGGCATCGAGGCCGGTCTGGTCGGCGGTGGCGAGGTAGATCATCGAGCGCGGATCGGCGATGGGTTGGTCCGGGCGACGGCTGGGGCGCAGGAAACGATTGCGCTGCGCCAGGCGCCAATGCACCACCGGCGCAGCGCTGGTCTTTACCAGCAGGCTGGGCAGGGGATGCAGTTGCTGGTCCGGCTTGAGCTGCCCGAGCAGCACGCGCAAGGCCTGCAGGCCATCGTCACCCAGGCCGTGCGCCTGGTCGTCGGCGCCTGTGCTGTAGTGGCGGGCGAGGTCCAGGGCGCCGTGGGACTGGCGCTGGCGTTTGTCCAGCAGGGCATATTCCTCACGCAGACCCTGCCAGTCGTCGTGGGCCTCGAAGAACTCCAGCCAATCGAAGCACAGCTCGCGGATCAGCGCCGTGGCGTGCTGGCCGGCCTCGGTCAGCTTGAATTCGATATTGATCAGCGCCTGCTCGGCATGCCGGTAAAAGGCGCTCAGGCTCAGGCTTTCGACCAGCCCGCGACGGCGCAGCTCCACCAGCAGGCCGCCGGGTTGGCTGCTGGCGAACCAGGTGCCCAGAAACGCCACGGCCTGGTCCACCGCTGGCGGCAACTGCTCGCAGGCGAACACCAGGTTCAGCCGCTCGCCCGGCGCCTGGGCGACGATGGCTTCTTCTTCGTCGGCGCTGGCAAAGGCGGCATCAGCCAGCATGGCGGGAGGTACTGCCAGCGGCAAACGCGTGCCGCGATGCAGGCATTGCCCCGCGCGCTGGGCCAGGTTGAGCATCTGTTCGGCCGATTGCGGTCCTACCAGGCAGAGGGTCATCTGCCCGGCGTTGTAATGCTTGCGATGGAAGTCTTGCAGACTTTGTTGAAACTCGGGACGTGCCACCGGCAGGCTGTAGCGATTGCCGGCATGGAAGGCCCGCAACGGGTGCAGTGCCGACAACGGGCTGACCATCCAGAACTCATGCTGCGCTTGCGGATCGCGCGACCAGGCGACGAACTCGGCGTGCAGCACCTCACGTTCGCGACGCTGGTCGGCGGCGCTCATGCGCGGGCGCGCGAGCATGTCGCACAGGCGCTCCAGGCCACTCGACAGGGCCTGGGGCGGCACTTCGAAAAAATAATCGGTATGGCGTTCCGACGTACGGGCATTGAGCTGCCCGCCCTGGCGCTGCACGTAGGCCATCAGCGTCTGGTCGTCGGCGAAGCGCTCGGTCCCCAGGAACAGCAAGTGCTCGAGAAAATGCGCCAGCCCCGGCCAGGCGTTCGGTACATCATGGCTGCCGGCGTGGACGCGCAGGTAAGCCGCGCTGCGCTTGAGGCGCGGGTCGTGCCAGGCGCGCACCGTGAGCCCGTTCTCGAGCACCCGTTGATCACGGGGTGAAGAGATTGCATCTTGCATGGAGGGTTCCGCAGTGGTGGTCAGGACAAGGCCTAATCCTAGCGGATAAACATCAGCAGGCAAAAAGCAAAAAACCGCGCAGGGCGCGAGCCCTGCACGGTTTTTGTACAGCCAAGGTCAGTTCTTGAACGCCGCCGAGGTGGTGACGATGCCCGCCGACGGCAGTAACTGGCTGATGAAGCGGTTCCAGCGGGTGATATTGGCCGGCCCCACGAACACCACATCAGAGGCTTGCAGGTCGAACTGCCGGGCGAGGATGAACGCAGTGGGTTTTTTCGCGTCGAGATAGAACACTGTCGCGGGTTGCTTGACGGCATTTTGCGCGCCGCGAATCACGTAGACCGCCTCGGCATTGGCAGTGTCCTGATTCAGGCCACCGGCATTGCCCAGCGCCTCCATCAGATTGAAGGTGCTGGTGCCGTAGTTCATCACCTGCGGTGCCGCTACTTCACCCAGCACGTAGATGCGATTGGCGCGGTTGTTACCCAGGTGCAACTGGTCGCCTTCCTTGAGGTAGATCTGGTTGAGCACCGAATCCTTGCGGTTGAGGCTGTCGATATCCAGCTGGTATTCCTTGCCGTCGCGCTTGAGCAGCAGCCCGGCCAGGTTGGCATCACCGGCATCGCCACCGGCACGGCTGATGGCATCGACCAGGGTGACCGGCGTGTTGTTGAGCACCTGCGGCCCTGGGGTCTTGAACGCCCCTGACAGAATCACCCGGTGGCTGTTGAAGTCCTGCACCTTGACGTCCACCTGGACGCCGGTCAGGTACTTGGACAGCTTCTCACGCAACTCCTCGCGCAGCTCGGTGGTGGTTTTGCCGCCCGCCTTGACCGAGTCGATGTAGGGGTAATACAGCGTGCCGTCGTCGCGCACGATGCGCGAACTGGCGCTACCGGAGTCCATATTGGCTGGTGAGTTGAGCTCCATGTGATCCCAGACGGTGATCAGCAGACCATCCCCCGCCCCGATGCGGTATTCCTCAGGCACATAGCGGGTCAATTCAGCTGGCACCGGTGGCGCCTGGTAGATCACACGTTGCTGAGTGACGGTCTGGTTGGTGATTTGCACCACGTTGACCGGGCCCACTTCGCCGTCGTTGCTGGCGTCGGAGGGGGTCATGTGTTGACCAGGGGCGAAAACACAACCCTGCAGTACGGCACTGGCGAGCAGGACAACAAATACATTTCGCTTCATCGCATAGCTTCCTTGGAGAGTCGGGCTTCTCACATGGCACAGGTTCAATAGTCAGGTTTTTTCGCGACTGCGGACTACGCCGAAGTAGCCGGGACGGCGATGGCCGTTTTTGTCGGTGCCAGGGCCAGCTTCGGCGCGGGCAGGGTGGGGTGACCGATATTGGCTTCAGCGCAGCGCGCCTCGACGAACAGGCGCATTTGCCGCTCGAAGTTCTTCTCCGAGAACTGCTCGGCGTTCTCGCGGCAGGCATGCGGGCTGATGCGGTGTTGTTCGGACTCGAACAACTGCACGGCGGCCATCAGCGCCCCAATGCTTTGCTCGTGGTAGAACACCCCGGTGGGCGCGCTGTCATCCAGCCCCCGCACGGTCTCCAAGGTGCCGCCGCGGCCAAAGGCGATCACTGGGGTGCCGCAGGCCTGGGCCTCGACGGGGCTAATGCCGAAGTCCTCTTCGGCGGCGAACACGAAGGCGCGGGCGTTCTGCATGTGGCTGCGCAGCACCTCGAAACTCTGATAGCCCAGCAGCGTGACATTCGGGCCGGCCAAGGCCTTGGCCTTGTCGAATTCCGGCCCTTCACCGATGACGATCAGTTTTTTGTCCGGCATGGCCGTGAATGCCTCGACGATCATCGGCATTTTCTTGTAAGGCACCATGCGCGAGGCGGTCAGGTAGTAGTCCTGCTTCTCGACCTGCAAGTTGAAGCCCTTGGTGTCCACGGGCGGATAGATGACCGTGGAAGGGCGGCGATAGGCTTTTTCGATGCGCCGGGCAATGAAGTGCGAATTGGCGACGAACTGATCGACTGCCGCCGCCGTGCGCTGATCCCACATGCGGATGTAGTGCAGGATCATCCGCGCCAGTTTGCCCTTGAGGCCGAAGCGCATGCCGCTCTCGTTGAGGTACTGGTGCTGCAGGTCCCAGGCGTAGCGAATCGGTGAATGCACATAGCTGATGTGCAGGGTGTTGGGGCCCGTCAGCACGCCCTTGGCCACCGCGTGGCTGCTGGAAATCACCAGGTCGTAGGCCGACAGGTCCATCTGCTCGATGGCCAGCGGCATCAGCGGCAAGTACTTCTGGTAGCGGGTCCGTGCCTTGGGCAATCGCTGGATAAAGGTAGTCTGCGCACGTTTGCCGCCCAGCTTGGCGCGGTCTGCATCACTGAGGAAGTCGATCACGGAAAACAGGTCCGCCTGGGGCCAGATTTTCAGCAAGGCGGACAGCACGCGTTCGGCACCGGCGTAAGTCACTAGCCAGTCATGGACGATTGCGATTTTCATGGATGCTCCTTGGCGCGAGCGAACGCGCTTGGGTAGTCGTTGACGTTGGTTTTTGTTGGAGGGTCAACGAATCAATGCGGTCGCTGATCAACTGGGCTGACTCTTCCCAGCTGAAGCGCGACACGTTTTGCAGACCGAGGGTGCGCAGGTGTTGGCGGATAGTCAGATTGTTGAGGGCCAGAGACATGGCTCTGGAGATGTGTTCGGTGTCCAGCGGGTCGAAATACAGCGCGCTGGATTGCAGCACTTCCGGAATCGACGCTGCATTGGCCGCCAGTACCGGACAGCCGCAAGCCTGAGCTTCCAGGGGCGGGATACCGAAGCCTTCATACAGCGAAGGAAACACGAACGCGGCCGCGTTCTGGTACTGCTCGATCAATGCCTGATCGCTAAGGCGGCCAAGAAACTTGATGCGCTGATCGCTGCTGGCCAGCTGTTCCAGACTGGGGTCGGAGAAAATCGCGCCGCCACCACCGACGATGCGCAGTTCGACCTGTTCATGACCCTTGAGCGCCAGAAACGCCTTGATCATGCGGCTGAAGTTCTTGTGGGCGCTGGGTGACGAAACGGCCAGCAGATACTGGCGCTCGTTACGCAATGGCGCGCCGGGCTGGAATTCGTCGCTGACGGCATTGGGCACCACCAGCACCTGATCGGCCGGGAAATCGTAAAAGCCCGAGATCTCGCGCTTGGAAAACTGGCTGACGGTGATCAGGGTCTTTATGTGCCGGAGCAGCAGGGGCGTCATCACTCGGTAGGCGGTACGAAACTTCCAGCTGTAGCTTTCGGGATGGCGCACATAGGTGATGTCGTGGTGCGTGGCGATCTGGTTGTTGTAGAACAACGGTGCGGTCGCACCCAGCGAGACCAGCAGCGGTTTGTCCTGACGGTGCAGGTAGCGGGGCAGATCCAACTGCTCCCAGAGATGACCACTGCGTGTGCCGACCGGGATGGCGTCGAGCAAGCGGGCGGATTCATGCATTTTGATGTCGGCGGGACACACGAACTGCAGGTCATTGCGCAACGTCTTCAGGGCCAGGCAGATCTGCTCGGCAAAGCGTTGTACGCCTCTTAGCTCCTGGGTCAGGAATCGCGCATTGAGGACAATCATCGAAACATCCTTGGCATGGCCTCAGTCGATTGAAAGGGGATGGTTGTTCAGCGGATGAACAGTCGGTGGATAAGCAGTCATCGGGTGAACAGCCAGCTGGGTTTGCCGAGCGAAATGATCTGCGGAAATTCGCTCAGAGTAATGACGGCGGTGCAACGGTGTTCCTGGCAGACCCAATGGCTATCGCTGTCGAACCGTCCGCGGCGCGGCTGGCGGGTGTCGATCAACTGCACCGGGCCCTGGACGTCGTTGCGGGTTTCGAGCCTGATCTGGCGCGCCTGGCCGATCGCCCAGGCGGCCAGCACGTGGTCGTCGTCCGTGGTGAAGTCCATGAGGTACAGGTTGTTGCGGCCCGGGGTCAGGTTCGGGTTTGGATCAGCGCTATAGCGGTAGCGGGTCATCAGTGGGGCGATGACCTTGAGCACCGCGTACGCCGGTTTCTCGCTGAGATCGCTGTGCAACAGGCCCAGATGGTGCGGGCGCTGCGGGGCGTTGTCGTCGGCCAGTTCGTACCACCACATGCCCTTGATATTCGGGCGGCTGCGCGCCAGCAGAAAGCTGCGTGCGAGGAACGCCGCCTGGGTGTTTTCGCTGACGCCACAGTTGTCCTGGCTGCTGGGCCACCCCATGGCCGTCAGGTACAGCGGCACCGGATGGCCAGCCTGGAGGGTGATGCGTTTGTTCAACTGGTCCAGCCAGCGAATCCAGCTTTCCGGGGTGTAGACCCCCAGCGCCGTGCGACATGCCACGAACGGGCGTAACGACAGGCCGTCGACGCTGTCCAGCAAGCCGGCCTTTATCAACTGCTCGGCAACGCCTTGAGCCAGTGCATCGCTGCCGATCGCCCCGGCGAGGATTTTCGCCAGCGGCTCGTTGCGACGCAGCCGCGCGGCGCTGTCCTTGACCCGCCGCACATAGGCCTCGATGTCATTGGGCTGGCTGTCCCATTCGTTGCCCAGGTCGTAAAGCTGCAAGGGCTTTGCCAAGGGGCCGCCATCCTCCAGCGTGTGGGGGGTGACGCCGACGATGAAATCCTGATCCCCGCGCGTCTGCGTGGCGCACAACAGGCTGAGCAACAGCACGGCAAAACGCGGATAGCGCCTGCGCGTCAGCACAGCGGTAAGCTGGGGAATCGTCAAGGATGAGTCTCGGACTGGGCGGGGCAGGAATTGCGTTACGGTGCAGGGCTCTTCGCGGGCAGAGCACGCTCCCACGGGGATGTGGGTGCCTTACGGGTGTTGCAGAAGATAGTCGGTGCCGGGCTGGGTGGTCTTTTGTGTCAGTACCTGGCGGAACAGTTGTTGGTAGCTGTCGAGCATGCGCTCCTGGTCCAGCAGGTGTTCGACGCTGACCCGGGTTTGTGCGGCCAGCCGTTCCCGCAGCCCGATCTCGACATGGATGCGCTGCATGGCGCGGCCCAGTGAGTCGGGATCGGCCGGATCGCACAGCAGGCCGTTGACCTCGTCTTCGATGATTTCCGGCAGGCCGCCGCGGTTGCTGGCGATCACCGGCACCGAGTGGGCACAGGCCTCGACGGCTACCATGCCGAAGGGCTCGTTCCAGATGGACGGCACCACCGAGACATCGATCTGCTGGTAGAAGCTCTCGGGCGATTGATAACCGATGAACTCGATGCGCGACGAGTTGGCGAATTGCTTGAGCTCGGCCTCGTAGTCGGACTGCCCGCGTCCGGCGATCTGCAGCGTGGCTTCGAACGGCAGCGCCTTGAACTGTTCGATCAGCCAGCGCAGGCCCTTCTGATCCGACAACGTGCCGATATAGCCGAAGCGCAGCGGTTCGGGGCGTGCCCAGGCGGCCTTGAAATAGCGCTCGTTGTTTTCTTCGATATCCGGGCTGCTGTTGTAGATGACATGGCTGCTGGCGTTGCGGAAGTACTTGGCCGATGACAGCTTGTCGAGCAGGAAGCGGCTCACGCCCACCACCGCATCGACCTGCGCCGAGCGCTCGGCGTGGCCCTGGCGAAAATGCTTGCACAGGGTGCAGGGCGTCTTGCAGGCCGCGCCTTTCTTGAACATGTTGCTGCCCGGGCACAGCAGGTACATGTCGTGCAGCACCTGCACGATAGGGATGCCGGCCTGGGCGATCTCGTCCCACACCGCAGCCGACCAACCGCTGAGGTTGTGACACACCACAAGGTCGATTTTCTGCTGCTCGATCACTTCGCGCAGGTACTGGCGCATCCCCGAGTTGTAGCGGTCACGCAGGTGCCAGCCCAGCCGGGCCAGGGCGCCGGGGCGTTGCTCGCTGAAGTGCCAGTAGGTATTGAGCAATCCTGCGCGGTACACCTTGATGCCACGCACCAGGCTGAAATTCAGCCCGGGCTGGGGCCCGGTGGTCAGCACGGTGACGTCTTCGCCGCGCTGATGCAGGCCTTCGACTGTGCGCTGCAAGACGATCTCGGCGCCGCCACCGATATGCGGCGAGTACAGACTATTGAGGAACAGTAATTTCATAGGGGGTACGACTCGTGGATGCCCAGACGCCCGGATTCTCCGTCGCGAATGGCCTGTTCGATCAGGCTCAGGCGCTGGCTGGAGCCACTTCGTCGAGCGACGTAGCGCAACAGCAGCAAGAACACCGAGCGATTCAAGTGGTACTGCCAGGCCGACTGCGCCCAGACGAATTTGTCGAACCAGGCCTGGTTGCGCGCCGTGTAATACGCGCGCAGATCTGAGTTGCCGAGCAAAAAACTCTCGTAGATGTTGTTGGTGCGCGACTTGATGTTCCAGGAGTCTTCCAGATCATCGAGCAGGGCTTCGGTGACCAGGAAAATCTGCCCGCCCGTGGCCGTGATCCGCCAGGTGTATTCGGTGTCGTCGGCATACAGCAACAACTCCCCCAGCGGCAGGCCGATACGTTCGTACAGGCTGCGATGGGCGAGCAGGCCGCCATAGGTGGTGAAGGGCAGTTTGACCAGTGGTTGCTTGTGGTTCGATCGCGGCTGCGGCTTGCCCCAAGGCAGGCGCCGCCAGAGTTTGTAGGGCAGTTGTGCGACATGAAAGCCAAAACAGCTGGAGCGCCACTGCACGGCAAAGCGCTCCGGAACACCGGCGGCCAGGTCGGCCTGGTGGCCGGGCCTGAAACCCATCACCGCCGCCTTGCCGCGGCCCATCTGCTGTTCGCATTCGGCAAGACGCTGGTGCAAGGTATCGATGGCCCCCAGAGTCGGGGCGTTGTCGTCATCCATGAGCCAGATGTATTCAGCTCCGCCGTTCAAGGCGGCTTCGATGCCGACCTTGTAACCGTTGGCTGAACCGGTGTTGCTGGGCAGGTCGATCAGCTCGATCTGTTGCGGCCATGCTGTGCGTAATGAGGCCAGGTCCGCCATCGAGGCATTGTTGACGATGATTACCCGTTCGATCTGTTCACAGGCCAGCGAACGGTTGACCAGTGCCTTGAGGTAGTCAAGGCGATTGCCGTAGGTCAATGTAACCAGTGTCGTTCTTGTGCTCATCGGACTCCCTCCTGTCATCCTTGAAGCCTGCCCGTTGCCATTAGCAGGCGTGTGCGACCTCGCGCATAAGGCTGCTGCGTGGCAGTGTGACGCGTTGTTCGCGTTGCATCAGGTTCAGCAGAATCACGGCACGCTCTTCACCGTCGTTGCTGAGGAAAATCGCTTGCAGGTCGCTGTTGCCGGTCTTCACCAGCACGCGCTCGCCTTGCACAAAGGGGGTCATGGGCACGGCCACTGGCACGCGCACGCGTTGCTGGATCTGCTCGATCAGGGCGTCGGGCACCGGGCACGGCGTGTTGCCGAACGAGACAATGCGCGACACGCCACGGGTCGAGCGAATCGGGTACCAGCTGTTGCTCAGGTCCATGCGGATAAACAGGTAGCCTGGGAACAGCGCTTCGTCGACGATGCGCCGAGTCTTGCTGGCCGCCGCTTGTGGCTGCACCGGGCGGTAGCATTCGAACTGCTGGCGCAGCAGGTGTTCTTCGGCACGGGCCTCTTGCCGCGGTTTGGTCTGAATCAGGTACCAAGTGGCGTTGTCGGCGAAATCAGTCATGAGTACATCTCCATAAACGTAGGCTGGGCGGCAGTGGGCGTGCTGACAGCGGGAACAGTGGCGGCGTGTGGCAATTCGCAGGTGAACAGGGGCAGCCATTGGCGTACCTGATCCACTGTGTTGAACATCAACACGTCGATAATCGACAGGTTGGGCACGAACGGGCCCTTGAATTGCGGATAGCTCAGTGCCGACATGCGGTGGAACCGCAGTTCGATACCGTTGCGCTTGAATCGCTCGTCCTCGTACAAGTCGAGGCCGCCAATCGGGTTGAGGAAGCGCTCCCCACCCAGCTTTTTCATGGTCTTGATGACGCGGTCCTGCTTGTCCTCGACAGCGCCGATGGCCAGTTCCGAGGCGCGCAGGATCGGCGTGTCTATGCGCAGGTAAGCGCACAGTTCGCGGATCGAATACTCAAGGGCTCGGGCCAGGTTGCGTTCAGGATACCGCATAATCTTTTCCAATAGTGGCAAGATGACATCGGAGTGCGGCGCCCTCGAGTAGTTCAGGGCCAAAGTCTTAATAAGTTTGCCGTTCGTCTGGGCGAATTCGTCGCTTGTCTGCCGCTGATCGATATGCAGGCCATGTGCCGCCTTTTTCAGCGGAAGGCTGACCAGTCGGGCCTCTCCGGCGGCCAGGATGCGATTGCGATTGATCCAGCCATCCTTGATGTACTGCAGGTCGTCACCGAGCACGAAAATGTCCGCGGCGGCGATCAGCTGGAAGTACCCCAGGTAGGGGAACCAGTACGGCTGCATCATGGCAATGGTCTTGGTCATCGGTTGCATCCCTGGTCTGCGCCGGTCAGTCGAGTCACTTCTTGGCTGGGCTGTAGTCGTAGCCGTAAGCCGCGCAGTCGTAGTCGGCGGTGGAAGCCTTGCGGATGGTGGCGTTGAAGATCGCGCCCTTGATCAGCACGCCGTTCTGCGCCAGACGCCGCTTGGAGGTTTCGATCTCCTTGACCGAGCTCTGGCCAAAGCGCGCCACCAGCAGGGTGGTGCCTGCCTGGCGGCCGACCAGCGAGGCATCGGTCACGGCCATGATCGGCGGGGTGTCGATGATCACCAGGTCGTAGTGCGGGGTCAGTTCGCGCAGCAACTTGTTGAAGTTGTCGTGCATCAGCAGCTCGGACGGGTTCGGCGCCGCGAAGCCGCACGCGATCAGGTCGAGGTTGTCGACGCTGGTGGCGTTGATCACCTCTTGGGTGGTCACGCGGTTGGCCAAGGCATCGGACAGACCATGAGCCGGCGCCGGTGACAGGCCGAATGACTTGTGCAGGTAGCCCTTGCGCATGTCGGCGTCGATCAGCAGGACCTTCTTGCCGGTCTGGGCGATGATCACCGCGAGGTTGGCGCAGACGAACGACTTGCCCACGCCCGGCGTCGGGCTGGTGATCATCAGGATGTTGTTGCGCGACTCGAGCATGGCGAAGTGCAGGCTGGTGCGCAGGCTGCGCAGCGCTTCAATGGCCAGCTCCGTAGGTGCGGCGACGCTGAGCAGCTTCGATTCGCCCGGGGCGCTCTTGCGACCCTTTTTCAGGCGCTCCTGCAAGCGCGACATCGGCAGCGAGGCATACACCGGCATGCCCAGGTTCTCGATCACGTCGGGGTTCTCGACGCCGCGGTAAAACGCCTGGCGCAGAAAGACGATTGCAATGGCCAGCAGGGCACCGAGGAGCATGGCGATGGCGACGATCAGCGCGCGCATCGGCTTGACCGGCTCTTCGACGTTGACGTCGGCGTTGTCGATGATGCGCACGTTACCGATGTTGCCGGCGCGGATGATGTCCTGCTCCTGGCTCTTGTTCAGCACCAGGGTGTAGGTCTGGCTGCTGACCTGCATGTCGCGGGTCAAGCGCAGCAGTTCCTGCTGGGTTTCAGGCAGGGCCTTGATCTTGTTTTGCAGCGAGGCCTTGAGGCCTTCGACCTGGCCGATCTGGTTGGACAGGGCGATGGAAGCCGGATGCTGACGGGTGTACAGGCGGTCAAGGTCGGTACGTTTGAGGCGCAGTTCCGAGAGCTGCGTGTCGTAGGCCACGGACTGGTCGAGCACGGCCTTGGTTTCGAGGCTTACGTCCACCGACCGGGTGCGCATCTGGAAGGCGTGCAGGGCGTCCTCGGCTTTTTCCAGTTCCTTGCGCACCAGTGGCAGTTGCGAGCGCAGGAACTCCAGGCGCTGGGCCGCTTCGGCGGAACTGCGCTCGACGTTCTGGCGCACGTAGCGACGGCTGACTTCGTTGAGGACGCGTTTGGCCTGATCCGGGTCGGCGTCCTGGATAGCCAGGTAGATGATGCCCGAGTCCTTGCCGGCTTCGGAGACCTTGAGGCGATCCTGATAGTCCAGCGCGGTGGTCAGTTCGCGATTGCGCGCCAGGCGAAACTCGGTGCCGGGGCGGGCCTGCAGCGCTTCGACTTGAATGGACACGCCGTTGCCGCTGCTCATTTCCCCGACCTTGCCTTGCAGCAACTGGGCGCCGGTGCTGTCGACCAGGGTGTAGGTGCCGTCGGTGCCGGCGGTCAGCACCAGGCGTTTGCCGAGCAGCGAGTCGGGCACATCGAGCGAGTAGACGTCGAGTTTTTCGCCGCCCCAGGCGAAGGCACCGAGGCCGAACAGCGGCGCCGCCACTGGCTTGTCGTTGGTGGGCTTGAACTGGCGTGCCAGCCACTGACCGAACACCGGGAAGTAACGCGGGCGTGCGACTACGTCGAGCTTGAGGTCGGAAACCACTTTGCCGAGCACGGTGCGCGACTTGATCAGCTCGATTTCGGTGACCGCTTCGGAGACCGATGTCGGTTTGCTGCTGACCTGCGGGGTAGCGTCCAGGCCGACCTTTTTTGGTTCGATCTGGATCATCGCGTTGGCCTGGTAGATCGGCTGCGCGAGCACGGCATACACCAGCCCCAGCACGGTGAACACGCCGACGATCGAGGCGATCATGCCTTTGTGGTCGAACAGGGTGCGCAGGAGGGTCGCCATGTCGACCTGGGTATCCTGGTAGTAGTCGACGTTGGAGCGGCTCATTGCTGTCATTTTTTATCTTCCTCGTGACTTAGATGCGGCAACCAGTCATCGACGCAGCGCGAGAGATGATCGTAGGTGTGTTGAAAGGCCTTTTTGGGCCGCCGGTACGGATCGGCGATTTCCAGGCCTTGCCATTTGCCAATCAGAAAACTCTTGCCGCGCACTTCTGGAGCGATCTCGACGACTGCCTGCATCTGGCGCTCATCCATCAGCAGGATCAGTTCGGCCCAATGCAGCATGTCGGCGTCGACCTGGCGGGCGTGGTGCTTGTGAACCTCGACCTTGGCGTCGTGCAATACCGCCTGGGCGTAGGGGTCCATGTCCTGACCGATGCAGGCGCGCAATCCGGCCGACGCCACTTGCACCGCTGAACGCTGACGCAACAGCTCTGCCGCCATGGGGCTGCGGCAGATGTTGCCGATGCAGAGGACCAAAACCTTGCTGAACATGGCGCTTAACCCCTCGAAGCCGACAGGGTCAGGCGCTTGAACAGATTGGCGCTGACGTTGCGGGCCACCAGCAGCAGCGCGTTGAGCTTCTGCAGCGGCGAGATCGCCGACAGCGACAGGCCGAACACTTGCACCAGGTAGTACTCGTACAACGGCTGATCGCCCTGGCGCTGGTAGTAGTTGGCCAGGCATGCGTACGTCTGCAGCGACATGTGCAACTTCTGCTTGCCGGCGCGCATCGAGAACAGCCCGCCGTTGTGCACGCGATAGGCGCCGGGGGCGATCTCGGGCATGTACTTGCCCTTGCCGTGGGCGCCGAGCATCGACCACCAGCACACGTCCAGCAGCGGCGCTTGTTCGAGTTCGCGGGGGAGTTCGTGGAGCACGTTGCGAAAGCAGGTAGTCAGGGTCGAGATCCGCCGGCCGCGCAGCAGCTCCATGCGGTTCGCATCGCGCTGCCATTCACCGGTCAGTTGCACGCCGTGGGAGCCTTTTTCATCGGTGATCAGCGCGTCGTGGTAGGTGATCACGTAGTCGGGGTTGGCTTCGAGGAAGTCCACCTGCTTTTGCAACTTGAGCGGGTCGGTCCAGTAGTCGTCGCCGTCGCAGTAGGCCAGGTACTTGCCCTGCGCCCGGTTGAACAGGTCGGGGAAGAACAGCTTGCCTTGCTGGTATTGGTTCTGGGCGTGCAGGATCGGCCGGATGATATTGGGGTAGCGCTGCGCGTAGTCGGCGATGATGGCCGCGGTGCCATCGGTGGAGGCGTCGTCGTTGACCAGGATTTCGAACGCGAAGCTCGTCTGCTGAGCCAGGAAGCTGTCCAGCGTCTGGGCGATGTAGGCTTTCTGGTTGTATGCCGGGCACAGGATGCTCAACAGCGGCGCGTGGGCCGGTGCCCAGTGCTGACGGATGTGTTGTTCGGTTCTGGTGCTCATTGTCCGGTGCTCGGTTTGCTCAGCATGAGAAGAATCCTGGTGACCAGCGGCTTGTGGCTGCCGGCCACCAGCATCAGGGTCAGCAAGCCGCTGACGGCCAGGCCCACGAGGATGCTGATGCGGTCTTCGCCAGCGATGGCGTTGAACAGGGGTTGAGTGACCAGCACGCCGATGGCGGTCATCAGGCTGATGCGCAGGATGTCGTGCAGCCAGGTGCCGTGGATGTCGCGGGCCAGGTTGTGGTGAACGATCTGCGGCCAGATGGCGAACGACACCAGGCGCAGCACGAACCAGGCGACTGCGGCGCCGAGTGCGCCTTGGTGCTGTACCGCGAAGAACATCACCGGCACGGTGACCACCGCGGACGCCAGCGAGTACCAGACATGCAGGCGGAACTGGCCGTGGGCGTACTGCAAGTGGTACTGAAAAGCGCTGACCGACATGATCGCCGTGCCCAGCGCGTACCAGAGCAGGATCGGCTGGCACCAGGCGGCGGCAGCGCGGTCACCGCTCCAGGCGTAGATGAGGTCGCCAGAGTGCAGAGCGATGATCGCCGCCAACGGGAACAGAAAGGTGCAGGCCAGGCGGCTCGCGCCCAGGTACAGCAGCTGCATGTCGTGCTCGCGACCTTCGGCCATCAGCACGGTCATGCGCGGCAGCAGGGTTTGCACCATCGGGTTGATCAGCATCAGGATGCCGGTGGTCATCAGCGCCACCAGCGAGAAGTAGCCGTATTCGGTCAGCAGCAGTTGCTCGGACAGCAGCATCTTGTCGAGCTGGGTAAGGATGATCCACAGGATCGAGGTGCCGCTGATGCTCAGCGCGAACGGCACGATCGGCTTGACCAGCGCCCAGTTGAAGCCGCTCAGCCAGTGAGGTGCGGGCAATCGCTCGTAGGCCTTGAAGGCGAAAATCAGGGTTTCGACCACTGCCACCATCAACTGGAATTCGAAGAACACCAGCGCGTTCTGCGAGACTTCTGCCACCAGAAACAAACCACCGAAGTAGCGCAGGGTGGCGATCACTACGTTGGCGCCGTTGAGCCAGGCGTGCATTTCCAGGCCTTGCAGGCCGCTCTTGTAGAGCGTGGCATACAAGCGCAAGGCAACCATGACGCCCATCAGGGTGATGCATTTGACCAGGGTGCCGGTGTCCAGCGCCTGGGCATTGAGCCAATGCTCGGCCAGCCAGGGGCTGATCAACCACACCGCCAGGCAGGTGATGAGGGTCAGCGGTAAAAAGATCACTTCGAACGAGCGCATCAGCCATCCGCCGTCGCGCTGGCCTTCCTGCGCCTGGCTCTGGTGGTGCGCGATCTGTCGTACCAGGGAGGGCGACAGGCCCACGTCCAACAGCATCAGCCAGGCCTGTAGCACGGCATAGAAACCGATCAGGCCGTACACCTCGGCGCCCAGATGAACGAGGTAGAACGGCATGATCAAAATGCCGACCAGCAGCGCGTACGCCTGGCCGGCGTAGCTCAGCAGTGTGTTCTGGACGACTGAAAGCTTTTTGCTCATTGGAACTACCTGAGAACGTCCGTTAAACAACTTTGGCCAGGGTGGCGTGGGCACTGGCGGGCTCGCTTTCGCTGAGCAGGGTTTCAACGATGCGGTCCTGGACTTCGCGGGGCAGCCCCGGGTAGATCGGCAGGCACAGGATGCGTTGGCTGAGGTTTTGTGAATGAGGCTGCGGGGCTTGCGGTTGCAGGTAGTCGACGGTGTCGAGCGACGGATAGAAGTAGCGTCGCGGGTTGATGTCATGGGCCTGCAAGGCGGCACGGGCACTGAGCATGTGGGCGTTGTCGCGCAGGGCTACAGGAAAGTAGCTGTGGTTGACCTCGCTCAGTTCGCTGGCTTGCTGCAGGTCCATGTGGCCGCCCAGCGCCTGGGTGTAGCGGTAGGCGATGTCGGCGCGTTGTTCGAGGATGATGTCCATGTCGTCGAGGATGCACAGGCCCATGGCCGCCGAGAATTCATTGAGCTTGGCGTTGATGCCCAGGCCTTCGATGGTCTCGAAGTCGGCGATGCCGAAGTTGCCCATCAGTCGCGCCCGCTCGGCCACATCGGCATCGTTGGTGACGATGGCACCGCCTTCGATGGTGTGGAACAGCTTGGTGGCGTGGAAGCTCAGGGTGGTAGCGTCGCCCCAGTTGAGCACCGATTGCCCGGCATGGCGGGCGGCGAAGGCATGGGCGCCGTCGTACACCACCTTGAGGTTGTGCGCGCGGGCGACCTGTTCGATGCGCTCTACCGCGCAGGGGTTGCCGAACACGTGGGTGGCGACGATGGCGCTGGTGTCGGCGCACAGGTGGCGGCTGATCTGCGCGGGGTCGAGGTTCCAGGTGTGCGGATCGATGTCGGCGAACACCGGGCGGATGTTTTCCCACTGCAGGGTGCTGCTGGTGGCGATGAAACTGAACGGTGTGGTGATCGCGCTGCCACTCAGGCCAAGAGCGCGGTAGGCGATCTGCAGTGCCAGGGTGCCATTGTTGGTGAGGATGATGTGCCGTACGCCCAGGTAGTCCTTGAGGCGCTCTTCAAGCTCGCAGCTGAGCGGGCCATGGTTGGTGAGCCACCGCGAGGCGTAGATCGAATCGACGTACGCCTTGAATTTCTTGATGTTGCCCATGTAGGACTTGGTGACGTTGATCATGCAACCTTCCTCGCGCAAGCCTTGCGCTGTGGTGAGCTTCACTGGGGGGGCAGGGCCGTTCAGGTCAGGACACAGTGGTTTTGGTTCGGGCCACTGCCTTGCGCGCCCGGTGCTGGTTCAACTTCAAGATCAAACGGGTGGCCAGGCTGCCGGCGTGCGGGTCGCCGTAATGCATGAGTGCGGTCGCGCGGCAGAATTGCGGGCTGCAGGGCTCGTTGGCGTGCAGCGAGCGGTAACCCCAGAACAGGTACACGTTGCCCGGCACGATGCGCAGGGTGGTGGGCCTGAACCACTGCTGCTGGATACCCCAGGTCAGCAGGCGGCGGGTGAATGTGTTCTGCAGCACCGCCTTTTCAACGATGTTGAACAGCACGCTGCCACGCACCCGGCGCAGGTTGGGGAACATCACCAGGTCACCGCGCTGCTCGCCTTCAGTAGGGGTGAAGATCGGGATCAGCATGGTGATCAGCGTGGCGTCGTAGTGGTAGGCGTTGGATTCCTTCAATCCCGACCCGCCCTGTACGCAGCGCAGCACCGGGAACACTTGGCGGCTGGCGGGTGCATGGCCGGTGGCCAACTGGTGCAGGCGGCCGAGGCTGGCGACGAAGTCCGGGGATTTGCCCAGCGCGGCCAGCGCGCTGCCTTCCAGTGCCTGGTAGCCGTGGTAGGCGAAATACTGGTTGTTGTGACGCGCAGCCTGGGTGTCGACGTAGGCGCGCAACTCGGCCAGGGCGTCGCTGCTCAGGGCGCCTTCGATCATCCCGTGGCCCTGAGAGTCCATGTCGGCGACCAGGCGTTTGGCGGTTGCGTCGTCAATGTTCAGCAAGTGCGACATGGCGGTAAAACTCTGTGGTGTTAATTGAAGGATGTGGCTCAGGTAGTCCGTGACGCCAAGTTCAACTTTTCAATTGGCAAAGCTACCGCCCATTCCCAACTTTCTTGGGTTCTGAAAGTTACCGTTGTGGGTAACTCTTGTTGCACTTTCTGTTACAAAAACGCTACCGCCAAGTTGCGCGTCAATGACGGCAACTTTAATAACAGACAAAACTCTCCCGCACGCCCGAAATAACCGGGAATCGAATCATGGGGCGAGCAGTCCGCTACAAATTTTCAGTGTCGAGTACGGTGCTGGTGATGCGCCGAATTCTGATGACTCAGCTGCGGCCACGTCGGGCTCTCATCTAGGAGTCGCCGTGGATGGGTGATATATCGTCCTCGCGGGGGTGGGCTGTCAATCGCAATCGTCAAAAAAAATTGTAGGTGGCGATTTTGCGGGTGTTTTTCAGCTAAGTACCTGTTTTATAAAGGAATTAAAACTTGACGCTGGCATTGTGCTGGTTTTTTGAGGGGGATGGTGGCGTTTTGGTCGCATTTTGCCTTCAGATACGCCCAAGCCCCAGTATTCAATGGGTCTAGGCGGTTTAGGTGGGCTGTGACGGAAAATTTATCGCAGATTTGATACGCGCTTTCCGTCGCCAAAAAAACGACGGAAGCAAATTTTGAAATGCTTGGTGGCGAATTTTTGACTATTTGCTGACGGGAAGCCGGTACGTGTCGGGCCGCAGATCTTCCAGATACCGATTGAACTGGCGGGCTGTGTCAAACGCTGGGCGCTCTATGTCTGCTATCACTACCGATTCCTGAGTGCCGGCTTCCCCGAGAACGCTGCCGTCGGGGGCGGCGACACTGCTGAGTCCGCAATACTCGATGGCCCCCTCGCTGCCAGCATAGTTGGCATACGCCACCACGCATTGATTTTCGAAGGCTCTGCTGCGCACTGTGATTTGCGCGACGAACTGGTAGGGCAGCATGTTGGCGGTCGGTACCAGGATCAGCTCGGCCCCGGCCTGCGCCAGTTGGCGGGTATTTTCCGGGAACTCCAGGTCGTAGCAGATCAGCAGCCCGAGGGTCCAGCCGTCCAGGCTGAGCAGGGCGCCAGGGGTAGCGCCGGGGCTGAACATGGCCTTGTCCAGTTCGCCAAACAAGTGGGTCTTGCGGTAGTTGCCCAGCCGCTGGCCATGGCGGTCAATGAGTTGCACGGCATTGAACAGTCGGCCGTCGGTGGCGCGCTCCGGGTAGCCATAGAGGATGGCGATGTCGTGTTGGCGGGCGATGGCGGCGATGCGCTGGGCGCTGCGGCCGTCGGCGGGTTCGGCCAGACGGGCGACGGCCTCGGCGCCGATGTTGTAGCCGCTGAGGAACATTTCCGGGGTGATCAGCAGGTTTGCGCCTGCTGCGGCGCAGGCGCTGGCTTGCTGCTCGAGGCGCTGCAGGTTGGCCTCGGTGTCCAGTGGCAGGGGGTGGCATTGGTAGAGGGCCAGGCGCATGGTGAGTTATCCTCAGGGGTGGCAGTGGGTTTGCGGGCCTCTTCGCAAGCAAGCTTTGCTCCCACAGGTGTACGACTCAGGTTCGGTTTGCACTGTGAAAGCAAGGTTGCGCGTCGGCGGCGAAGGGGTCCGCATGGCTGGCGCAGATTAATCCGGCAAGGCAATCGGCCCGATCTCGTCGAATACATCGCCAGGGCCGGGATTGCTGGGCAGCGAGTGGCCGCCGAAGTGCTTCATGATGCCCCATACCGCGTTCAGCGAGGTCTGCACAGCGCCTTCGACCCAGGCTGGGGTCCAGGATACGTCGTCGCCGGCGATGAAGATGCCGCGGTGTTCGTCGGCCATGTTCTGCTGCATGAAGTGCCCGTACATCCGCTGGTTGTAGCGGTAGTGGCCAGGCAGCGCGCCCTTGAAGGCTCCGAGGAAATGCGGGTCGGCCTCCCAGGAGATAGTGATCGGGTCGCCAATCACGTGGCCGGCGATGTCGACCTTGGGGTAGATCTTCTTTAGTGCATCAAGGGCCAGCTTGACGCGTTTTTCCACTGGATGAGGGAGCATTTTCAGGGCATCGCTCATCCATGAGTACGACAGGCAGATCACCCCCGGCTTGTCGTCGCCGTTGGCGAACGTGCCGTTATCGAACAGATACGTGCCGCGGGTCAGGCGGTCGGTCAGGGTCATGCTCATCAGGTCGCGGCCGGTTTCCGGGTCCTTGTCCTTCCAGAACGGCCGATCGACCATGACGAAGGTCTTCGACGCCTGCATATAGCGGGTGCGGTCCAGGGCCATCCACATCTTTTGCGAGAACAGCGACTCTTCGACATCTATCTGCGTGGTCAGCAGCCAGCTCTGGCAGGTGACCAGCACGGCGGCATACTGGCGCTCGTCGCCCCAGTTGTCGGTGACGCTGAAGCGGCCGTCGCTGGCCCGGGCGATCTTCTTCACGCCGCTGCGGGTCGCACCGCGGTGCAGGCCGCTGAGGCTGGTGCCCGCAGGCCAGTGCACGCAGCGCTCTGGCACGTGCCGCCAGATGCCCAGGGGCACCTGGGACACGCCACCGACCACCAGGTGCTGGTGGTCATCGCAGTTGGTCATCACCACGCGGAAGATCTCGAGCATCGAGTTGGGGAAGTCCGAATCCCAGCCGCCGGTGCCGAACCCCACCTGGCCAAATATCTCGCGGTGCTGGAAAGACAGCTTGGCGAAGGCCTTGGACGTAGCGACGAAGTCATAGAAGGTGCGGTCGTCCCACAGCGGTACCAAAGCGTTCCACAGGGCCTTGAGGCGCGGTACGTCGCGGTCGCGAATGGCCTGCTGGATATCGCCGAAGCGCGCGCCGTCTTCGAGGGCGTCGGCCCAGGCATCGGCCACTTCCTGGAACAGCGCGGGCAGATCCGCCAGTTTTTCGGCGTAGTAGGTCTGGCCTTCGAGGTCGACCACGGTGCTGCCAGAGGCGCCCGTCAGCGGGTTGGGGAAGGGCTTGGTCTCGAGGCCGAGCTTGTCGACGTAGTGATAGAACGCGGTGGACGACACCGGAAAGCGCATGCCGCCCAGCTCGGCGATGATCCCGTCGGTGCCTTCGAACGTCTGGGAGCGCAGGCGCCCGCCCATTTTCGAGGCCTCGTAGATGACGGGCTTGAGGCCCAGTTTCATTAGTTCGTAGGCCGCCACCATGCCGGCGATACCGGCACCGACGATCGCTACTTCGGCGCCATGGCTCTCGCTGGGCAAGACGCCCAGGCCGTCCGGGTGCTCGATCCAGTCGTCGAAGGCGAAGGGAAAGTCCGGACCGTAGACCGTGATGGGCTTTTTGCCGTCGGCAGGGTGGCGGTTCGGTGTGCGCATGATGGCCTCGGGGGGAAGGGCTGGACGTGGAGAGTATAGAAGCCAGTCATTCTAGAGAGGGTGGGGCCCGGTATTAAGATGCAGATTGGTGTCTTTTTGATGGGTTATCGGTCGTTATGGTTGTTGCTATGGTCACTTTGCATGCTTTTGATCCCTGTGCAGCGCGCTCTGTGATGGGGTTCAAACCGGGGTGCCGCGGTCGATCTTGCTGCTGAGGATGATCGAGGTGGTGGTTTTCTCCACCCCTTCGACGCTGCCGATCTGATCCAGCAACTGATCCAGCTGCTCCGGCGAGTCGCTGCGCAGCCACGCTACATAGTCGAACTCGCCACTCACCGTGCACAGCTGCTGTACCTCGGCCATGGCCGTCAGGCGCTTGACCACTTCCTTGCCGGAGCGCGGCTGCACGGTGATCCCCACATAGGCTTGCAGGCCGCCATCCACCAGGCGCTGGCTCAGGCGTACGCCGTAGCCGGTAATGGCGCCGCTGCTTTCAAGGCGGGCCAGGCGCGCGGTTACCGTGGTGCGCGCGATGCCCAGCTTGCGGGCCAGCACGGCGATGCTTTCACGGGCGTTGACCTGCAGGGCGGCGATGAGTTGACGGTCGATGCCGTCGAGATGAGCAGTGGACATGGCGGGCGGACTCGCGGCAAAAAAATCGGGCACGGGAAGCAAAGCCTGCCCAAGGTACCTTTTTGCGCCGGGATATCAACACATGGGCGGTTTTTGACCAGCGCTTTGTTGGCGAAGCGCCACTATCGATATTTTTTGACGCCCTGCAATGGCAACTGGCTATCTAACTTTCTTTTCTGGCGTCAAACCGTCGCCGAGTGCGCACACTCGAATTAATTTAATTGAAGTTGTTTTTTTAAAATACTGGTTATAGTCGCGAGCAAGTCGCAGGAGTAAATAGACATGGCCAGTGTTCATGGAAAAGTTATCGAGGTGCTGCCACCGTTAGTTGTCGATCTGGACGGCACTTTATTACGTTCCGATTTACTTCTGGAAACCGCCATGGCGTTCGTGCGCGCGCAGCCGACGCAAGTTTTCAATATGGTGCTGTGGTTGCTGAAAGGCAAAGCGGCGCTCAAGGAAGGGTTGGCCCTGGCCACCGACGTGGACGTCACAGTGCTGCCTTACGATCCGGTCGTGCTGGAGCGTATCGATGCTGCGCGCGCGGCCGGGCGCATGGTGGTCCTGGCCACCGCCAGCCATCACAGTCTGGCCGAGCGCATCGCCGATCACCTCGGGGTGTTCGACGAGGTGTATGCCAGCGACGCCAAGCGCAACCTCAGCGCGTACCGCAAGCGTGATCTGCTGGTCGCCAGTTATGGCGAAGGCGGTTTCGACTATATGGGTAATTCTCAGGACGACCTGTCGATCTGGCAGGCTTCGCGCCAGGCCATCGTGGTCAACCCCGAGGTCGGCGTCGAAAGCCGCGCCAAGGCCTATGGCAACGTCGAAGAGGTGATCCGCTCCAATCCGAGCGGGGTCAAGGTATGGCTCAAGGGGCTGCGCATTCATCAATGGATGAAGAACGCGCTGATCTTCGTGCCGCTGCTGGCCGCGCACCAGATCAATCGCCCCGATCAAGTGTTCAACGGGTTACTCGCATTCCTGTTTTTTGGGTTGTGCGCTTCCAGTGTCTACCTGCTCAATGACCTGCTCGACCTGGCCGACGATCGTCATCACAAGAGCAAGTGCAAACGTCCGTTCGCCAGTGGCCGGTTGTCGATTCAGTCCGGGCTGGTGGGAGTGCCGTTGCTGCTGATCGCCTCTTTTGTCGGTTCGGCGCTGTGGCTGCCCTGGCAGTTCAGCGGCGTGCTGGCGGCCTACTATGTGCTGACGTTGGGCTACTCGCTCTACCTAAAGCGGCAGATGACATTCGACGTGATCGCCTTGGCGATGCTCTACACCGCACGAATCCTCGCCGGGGTCGCCGCCTTCAGCGTGCCGCTGACGTTCTGGATTCTGGCGTTTTCGATGTTCATGTTCCTCAGTCTGGCGCTGGTCAAGCGCTATGCCGAACTGCGCGATGCACGCTCTCGTGATGTGCTCGGGCAGACCCGCGGCCGCGGATACTTTCCGGGCGATCTGGACATGATCGCCTCGCTCGGTGCGTCATCCGGCTATCTGGCGGTGTTGGTGCTGGCGCTGTATATCCACGACACCACCACCGCCGCGCAATACACCTTGCCCCACGTGATCTGGCTGGCGTGCCCGATGCTGCTGTTCTGGATCACCCGGGTGTGGATGCTCACCCACCGCGGCCTCATGAACGACGACCCGGTGGTGTTCGCCATCCGCGACCGTATCAGCCAAGTGATCGGCGCCATGCTGTGCCTGGTTTTCTGGATCGCAGCATGAGCGCCGACCTGTATTCCTGGGGGCGCTTCCCGCTGCTGCCGCAACGTGGCCATAGCGTCAGTTGGCGTGACGAACTGCCCGCGCAGCTCGAGCGGGTCGTGGCGCAACACCGCATGACTCTGCCGTACGGCAATGGTCGCAGCTATGGCGACAGCTGCCTGGCATCCAGTGACGAGGTGCTGCAGATGCGCTCCCTCGATCGCCTGATCGAGGCGGACTGGAGCCAGGGCGAAGTCTTGGTGGAAGCCGGCATGACCCTCGCCGAACTGCTGGCGCTGGCCATTCCGCGCGGCTGGTTTTTGCCGGTGACGCCCGGCACCCAGTTCGCCACCGTCGGCGGCGCCATCGCCAATGATGTGCATGGCAAGAATCACCATCGCCGCGGCACCTTCGCCCATCACGTGGCGAGCTTCGGCCTGCTGCGCCACGGCGAAGCACCGTTGCAGTGTTCGCTGGAGGAGAACGCCGAGTTGTTCGCCGCCACCCTGGGTGGCCTCGGCCTGACCGGTCTGGTGAGTTGGGCCAGGCTGCGGTTGATGCCGATCAAGGCCAGTCAGATCGACACCACCGTGGTGCGCTTCGCCAACCTCGACGAATTCTTCGCGTTGTCCAATGAGCTCGATGAGGCGCACGAATACAGCGTCGCCTGGATCGATTGTTTGGCCAAGGGCAAGGACACCGGACGCGGTGTGTTCATCGTCGGCGACCATGCCCGTTACGGGTCTTTGGAGGTCGGTAGTCGCACGCGTCTGCAGGTGCCGCTGACGCCACCGGTGTCGCTGATCAACAACCTGTCGCTGCGCGCGTTCAACTCGCTGTATTGGCGCGTACATCCGCAACAGCGCACGCAACGACGCAGCGCCTACGAGCCGTTCTTCTATCCGCTGGACCGGCTGCTGAACTGGAACCGCATCTACGGGCGCAAGGGTTTCCAGCAGTATCAGTGCGTCATTCCCGAAGCCAACGCGCGCGATGGCATGGCCGAGCTGCTGGCGGCGATCGCGGCTGCGGGGCAGGGCTCGTTCCTGGCGGTGCTCAAGCGCTGCGGCGATATACCGTCGCCCGGGCTGCTGTCGTTTCCCATGGCCGGCACCTCGCTGGCGCTGGATTTTCCCCAGTCCGATGCCCTTGAACAGCAGCTGTTTCCGCGTCTGGATGCCATCGTCCGGCAGGCCGGCGGGCGTTTGTATCCAGCCAAGGACGCGCACATGAGCGGCAGTGATTTTCGGCATGCCTACCCCGCGTGGGAGCGCCTCGAAGCGCTGCGCGACCCCACTTTGATGTCCCGTTTCTGGAAGAGAGTCATCTTATGAAAAAGGTCCTGATCATCGGCGCTACCTCCGCCATCGCGGCGTCGTGTGCGCGCCTCTGGGCTGGCGAGGGCAGTGAGTTTTTTTTGGTGGCGCGCAGTGCCGACAAGCTCCAGCAGACCGCCGCCGATCTGGCCGCGCGTGGCGCCGGGACCATCCACCAGCATCTGATGGACGCCACCGATTACAGCGCTCACCCGCAGATGCTGGCCGACTGCATGGCCGCGCTCGGGCAGATCGACATCGCCCTGGTGGCCCACGGCACCTTGCCCGATCAGCAGGCCTGCGAGCGTGACGTGCAAGTGGCCCTGCAGGAGTTCGCCAACAACGGCACCTCGGTGATCGCGCTGCTGACCATCATTGCCAACCAGCTGGAAATTCAGCGCTGCGGCACCCTGGCGGTGATCTCCTCGGTGGCCGGTGATCGCGGGCGGCCCTCGAACTATCTGTACGGTACCGCCAAGGCGGCGGTGTCGACGTTCTGTGAGGGCCTGCGCGCGCGGCTGTATAAGGTTGGCGTGCATGTGATCACCATCAAGCCGGGCTTCGTCGATACGCCTATGACCCAGGGTCTGGCGTTGCCGGCACTGCTGGTGGCGCGCCCGGCCGAGGTCGCCAAGCGCATCGTCGCCGGCATCACCAGCAAGGTCGCGACCCTTTATACCCCCGGCTTCTGGGCGCTGATCATGCTGATCATCCGTGCCATCCCGCAGCCGGTGTTCAAGAGGCTCAAGCTATGACCCAGGCGTCCTACCTGTCGGGGTGGCGCTATCGAGCGGTGCTGCTCTCGGTGGTCGGCTCGGCGATCGGTTATCTGGCGTTTTCCCTGTGGGGTGGCTGGGCGGCGGTCAGTGCGGCGGTGGGCAAGGTCGGGCTCGGCGGTATTTTCATCGCGCTGCTGATGTCGTCGATCAACTACCTGCTGCGCTTCGGGCGTTGGCAGATCTACCTGGGCGTGATGGGCCACAAGATTCCCTGGCGCCCCAGCCTGCGCATTTATCTGGCGGGCTTCGCGCTCACCACCACGCCGGGCAAGGCCGGTGAGGCGCTGCGTGGGGTGTTGCTAAAAAGTTGGGGCGTGCCCTATCCGAAGAGCTTTGCGGCGTTCTTCAGCGAGCGGTTGTCGGACCTGTTTGCCGTCGTGCTGTTGACCCTGTTCGGGCTGACGTTGTACCCGGATGCGCGGCCGATGATTTTCGTCGGCGTCGGCCTGGTGCTGGTGGGCTTCGCGGTGCTGTCGCAGCGTCGACTGCTGGAGTCGGTCAAGCCGCTGCTGGCGATGAGCGCGGGCAAGCTGGCGACCACCTTGCAGCACCTGCTGGAAATTTTGCTGGAAGCGCAACGCTGCCATCGCCTGAGCATTCTGCTGGGCGTGACCTGCCTCAGCGTGGTGGCCTGGAGCGCCGAGGCCGTGGCCTTTCATTGGGTGCTGCAATGGATGGGCGCCGATGTGCCGCTGGCCTTCGCGGTGTTTGTGTACGCCCTGGCGATGCTGGCGGGGGCGATCAGTTTCATGCCCGGCGGGCTGGGCGGTGCCGAGGCGGTGATGGTCGCGCTGCTGATGTGGAAAGGCATGAGCGGCGCCGACGCGGTGGCGGCCACCGTGCTGATTCGGCTGGCGACGCTGTGGTTCGCCGTAGCGATCGGGGCGTTGATGTTGTTCAGGTTCAAGACGACGGCGCAGTTGCAGCAATCGTGATCATCAATCGTTGGAGGAGGCCGTGATGGTCCCAGATAAGAGCAGGTATTTTTCGGGGCCCGTGCCCCTGTTATTGCTGGCGGCAGTGATTCTCGCAAGCTTCCTCGCGTCCAGCGGGCCGATCCAGTGGATGGACAACGGCATGTTCCTGGCCGATGCCACCACCGGGCAGTACTTCGCCCAGTCGCTGGGCCCGCTCGATCACCCGCTGTACCAGTTTTTCAATACCGTCTTCTACAAGGTGTTCGGCTCTTCGCAGTTGCTGAGCCTGCTCAATTCCATACTGCTGATTCCGGTGGCGGCGTCGATCTTCTGGTTGAGCCGCAGCCTGGGGGCGTCGCGCAACCTGGCCTTGCTGGCGGGGGCGGTGACGGTGACCGCCCATGGCGTGTTCTGGATCTCGACCAAGGCTGAGGTTTACATCTTTCACATGCTGTTCGTGCTGCTGGCCTACGGCGTGGCGTTCGACCTGCGCCTCAAGGTCAGCGACTACGCGCGCCTGGGCATCATCGGCCTGCTGACCGGCATGGCCGGTAGCATTCATCAGTTGACCTTTATCGTGTTGTTGCCCCTGTACGTGCACTTGCTGATGCAGTATCGCGGCCGCACCCTGATGACCGTTCCGGGCTTTGCCATTGGCTTTTTCAGTGCCTATCCGGGCATGCTCCACGACCTGGGCTCGGGCATGAACCTGATCGAGATCGTGCGCCATTACCTGACCGGCGCGGAGGCCAGCAAGGTCGACGTCAACTGGGAAGGCAGCATGTTTCGCTTTGACGAAATGTGGCACGAGAAAAACTCGGTGATGATCTTGCTGCTGTCGCTGATGGGACCGCAGTTGCTGGGCCTGGTGATGATGCCCAAGGACCGTCGCCAGCGCGTGCTGTGGGCGGCGGTGCTGCTGAACTTCATCTTCGCGGCACCCTACAACGTCACCGACCGCTTCACCTTCTTTTTGCCGGGCATTGCCTTGGCAGCGATCCTGGGGGTGATGCGCTTGAAGGAGCTGCTGCCGGAGCGTCGTGCCAGTGCGACCCTGCTCAATCTGTCGGTGTTTACCTGCCCGGCCGCCTTGTTGTTCGCCTGGGTGCTGTATGACGGTGGCCTGATCAAGCTGCCGGTGCATACCGAGGCGCTACCGTACCGCAACGACATTCACTATTTCATGGTGCCCTACCTGCGCGATCGTTCGGCGCAACAGTTTGTCGAGCAGTACGAAGTGACGGCGCCTGCCGGTGCGTTGATCGTCTCCGACTGGACGCCCATGGGCGCACTGCGGTCTGCTCAGGCGGCCGGCCAGTTGCAGGGGCGCACGCTGGCGTCCTGCGAAACCAACGAGGACATGAGCCGCTTCGTGAATGGCGCCGGAGCGTTTTTGCCGCGCACCAGTTATTGCGAGAAGGTGCTGGCCAAATACGCGCTGGACAAACGCGAGGTGGGCTATCGGTTGCAGGAGAAGACCGTGGTGGTGCAGAACCCTTAGGCTGGCGCCAGCCGGTAACGAGTGCTGCGTCCGCCGCCGGGCAGGCGCAGCAGGCAGCCTTTTTCCAAGAGGTCGCTGAGGTGGCGGGTGGCGGTGGCTTTCGACACCTTGGCCACGGCTTGGTATTGGCTGGCGTTGATGCCTTCCTCGAAACCTTTCGGCCCGCCGTCCAGCAGGCGATTGAGTACCTTGGTCTGTTCCGCGCTCAGGGCGTGCGCGCGATGCCGCTGCCAGAAGCGCGTGTTGACCAGCAACCGATTGATCCGAGTGTGAGCCTGTTCCAGGCTGTCCAGCAACGTGCGCAGAAACCACTCCAGCCAGGCGCTGATATCCGGAGAGGCCTTCTGGCTGCTTTCCAGTATCCGGTAATAGCCCTGCCGATCCGCCAGGATGCTGGCCGACATGGCATAAAAGCGAATCGCCAACGGATCGGCCTGGGTCAGCGCCAGGTCGGTGATGGCTCGCGTCAACCGGCCGTTGCCGTCGTCGAAGGGGTGCAGCGTGACGAACCAGAAATGCGCGATGCCGGCTCTGAGCAGGGGGTCGAGGTCGGCATCGTTGCGGCTGCGGGCGAACCAGTCGAGGAAATCCTCTAGCTGTTGTTCAAGGCCCTGGCGTGGCGGTGCTTCGAAGTGCACCAGCGGGCGATCCAGTCGTCCCGAGACCACTTGCATCGGTTCGCTGCCCCTTGGCTGCCCTATATGGATGGCGTGGCTGGCCAGACGGGTGTCCGCGGCGAAGATTAGTTCGTGCCAGTGCAGCAGTCGGTGCATCGTCAACTGCAAGTCGGGCTGGCGGGTTGCCTCCAGCATCAGCTCGGCCATGCTTTCGCTGCGCAGGTCGACCACGCCGGTATCGTCCAGGCCCAGGCGACGAGCCAGGGAGGAGCGCACCGAACTGACGTTCAGGGTTTCGCCCTCAATGGCCGAGGT
>CAJCIO010000170.1 GCA_903970465.1 Gammaproteobacteria bacterium | reverse complement strand
GTGATCAAGGCGACTTTCAACGGTGAAGGCAAGGATCCATGGGGCGGCTACCGTGCTGGCTTCAACGGTACCACTACCATCAACCGCCAGGACTTCGGCAAGATGATGGACCTGGGCCCGGCGTCCAACGAACTGACTCTGGATTTCAGCTTTGAAGGCGTCAAAGCGAAGTAATCATTCGCTGACATAAAAAAACGCCGCACTCCTGAGCAAGGGGTGCGGCGTTTTTTTGTGCCTGCAGTACGGGCCTCTTCGCAAGCAAGCGTTGCTCCCACAGTGGTGAAGGTCACACCTGTGAAGGGAGCTGATCCCACAGTGTCAAGTGTGGGAACGGGCTCTGCCCGGGATGGGGCCCGTGAAGCTCTGGCCTCAGCCTTCGCGGTTACGTGTCAGCAGCGCAGGCTTTTCGCCACGCGGACGGCTCGGCAAATCTTCCAGTTGCTCGGGCGTGGGGAAACGATCGATCTTCGATTCCTTGTGCACGATCTTCGGCGCAGTGCCGCTGGGATTTCTTACCGCCGGTTCTTCGCGGGCGACCATCGGCTGCTCATCGCGCGCCGGACGACGGTCACGACCGCCACCTCCGCCTTCACGACGGGCCTGGCCATTGCGAGCACCGCCCGCATTGCCAGCCCCACCGCTACGGGCGCCGCCGCTGCCATTACGTGGACCGCCGCCGGTGCGCTTGGCACCTTCGCCGCCAGCCGGGGCGCCAGTGCGCGGCGCGCTCGGACGACCTTGACGTGCAGCCGGTGCAGCACCAGTGGCGGCAGCCGGAGCGCCTGGGCGACGACCACGGTTCTGGTCTTTTTTGCCCTGGTAAGGACTCACGTAGTCGGCACGGTTGCCGAAGTTGTCGACTTCATCGTCGCGGAACTCGTCCGGTGCACGGTCAGCCGGTGCTCGTGGAGCAGCGGCTTGTGCAGGCTGCTGGGCCTGACGAGGCTTCGAGTCACGGGGTTGGCGTTCAGAACGCGCCCCGGCGGGCTTTTCCTTGCCTTTATCCTTGCCTTTGTCTTTACGACCGCCGCCAGCATTGTTGTTGGCGCCGTTGGCTGCTGTGCCTTCGCGCGGAGCACGGGGGGCATTGCGCGG
Organism: Gammaproteobacteria bacterium; assembly: GCA_903970465.1. Classification (GTDB taxonomy): domain Bacteria; phylum Pseudomonadota; class Gammaproteobacteria; order Pseudomonadales; family Pseudomonadaceae; genus Aquipseudomonas. Next base: position 10,009 of record CAJCIO010000170.1, on the reverse strand, counting down.
CTTGTTGGCTTGTGGACGCTCACGAACTTCGGGCTTTTCAGCCTCGACAGTGCTGGCATCGAAGCCCATCAGGTCGCCGTCGGCGATTTTCTGCTTGGTCATGCGTTCGATGCTTTTCAGCAGTTTTTCTTCGTCTGGCGCGACCAGCGAGATGGCCTCGCCCGAGCGACCGGCACGGCCAGTACGGCCGATACGGTGCACGTAGTCTTCATCGACGTTGGGCAGTTCGAAGTTGACCACGTGGGGCAACTGATCGATATCCAGGCCGCGGGCGGCGATGTCGGTGGCCACGAGGATGCGGACTTCGCCTGCCTTGAAGTCGGCCAAGGCTTTGGTGCGCGCGTTCTGGCTCTTGTTACCGTGGATGGCCACGGCGCTCAGGCCGTGTTTGTCCAGGTATTCGGCCAAACGGTTGGCGCCATGCTTGGTGCGGGTGAACACCAGCACTTGCTCCCAGGCACCTTTGGTAATCAGGTGGGCGAGCAGCGCGCGCTTGTGGCTGGCCGCCAGGCGGAACACACGTTGTTCGATACGCTCGACCGTGGTGTTCGGCGGGGTGACTTCGATGCGCTCGGGGTTATGCAACAACTTGCCCGCCAAAGCGGTGATGTCGTTGGAGAACGTGGCCGAGAACAGCAGGTTCTGACGCTTGGCCGGGAGTCGTGCAAGGACCTTTTTCACGTCATGGACAAAGCCCATGTCGAGCATGCGGTCGGCTTCGTCGAGGACGAGGATTTCAACATGGGAAAGATCGACGCTGCCCTGGCCAGCCAGGTCCAGCAGGCGACCCGGGCAGGCGACCAGCACGTCGACGCCACGGGCCATGGCCTGCACCTGCGGGTTCATGCCGACACCGCCGAAGATCACGGCGCTGACGAACTTGAGGTCGCGGGCGTAGAGTTTGAAGCTGTCGTGGACCTGAGCGGCGAGTTCGCGCGTCGGGGTCAGGACCAGTACGCGCGGTTGGCGCGGGCCGTGACGCTGGGACTTGTCAGGGTGACCGTTGGGGAACAGACGTTCGAGGATCGGCAGGGCAAAACCACCTGTCTTACCTGTACCTGTCTGTGCTGCCACCATCAGGTCGCGACCTTGCAACACGGCGGGAATGGCCCGCTGTTGCACCGGAGTGGGCTGGGTATAGCCCGCTGCCTCGATGGCGCGGACTAGAGCCTCGGAGAGACCGAGGGAAGCAAAGGACATGAGTAATCCTGTCTAAGTGAGGGCTGTGCCCGAGGGATAATCGTGCCTGGCGCGACGGGGGCTCTCTGGCGCGGTCGCGTCCGGTCCTGCTGGGCCTCCAATGCGCGTTCCAAGGCCGCCTTACCTGGCGAGAAGCCGAGGTGGAGAGCGATTCAGGAGCCTTTTGCGAGGTCGAGCGTCCGGGCGTAAGCCTGGCGGGAAGGCCCGAGTATAACAGAGCAATCCCTTTGCGCTGCTTTCCTACTGCTCAACGGCTGCACTTTTGTCGGAGAATTCCCCAGGTTTGTCAGTTTTCGTCCCGGATTGGCGGGCGCTGGCAGGTGTCTGGGCGGGCATCGGGACGATATTGGCGTAGCGAGTGATCAGTTCGGCGTAGGCCGGCTCTTGCTTGAAACGGCGCAGTTCGGCGGCAAAACGCTGCACCAGCAGGTCCATGCCGGCGTTACGGCGGACCGCCAGGTACTGCGGATCGCGACTGACCATGATCGGCAGTTCCTCGAGTTGATCCTGCAGGCCGAGTGCCTTGACGGCATAGCGGCCAACCCGGCGATCGGTAATCACCATGTCGACGCGCCCCAGCAACAGCTTGCCGAAATTGGCCTCAAGCGTCGGTGCGGTCTCGCGCTCGAACAGGTGCGAATCACGAAAATCCTGGTCGTAGATAAAGCCCGGGGAGGTGCCGATTTTCAGCCCTTTGAGGTCGTTCAGGCTGGCGAACACATGCGGTCGGGCCTTGGCCTGGAACAGCACGAATTCCACTTGGGATAGCGGTTCGGCGGGATACAGCAGTCGGCTATCGCGCTCGGTGGACTCGAAAATATCCAGCGCGCCATCGGCTTTGCCTTCATCGAGCATCATCAGGCAGCGGCGCCACGGTAGAAATTGCCACTCCACATCGATGCCCAAGCGTTTGAACACCAGTGCGGTGATCTCGTAATCGATGCCGGTGGGTTTTCCGTCCTGCAGATAGACGTAGGGTGCCCAGGGCTCGGTGACAATACGCAGGCTTTCGCCTTGGGCGCGAAGGCTCAGGCAAGTGATCAGCAGAGCAGACAGTAGGAGGGCGTATGCAGGCATGTCGTGGAGATTACGACGCGCGGCGGGCGCTGGCTAGAGGCTTTGCGCGGCAAGTGCCTGAAGCGCAAAGATTTCGTGGCGTACGATGATGTGCCGGTGAGTACCAGCTTCTTCGCGGGCAAGCCTTGCTCCCCCAAGCCTATGACTGTGTGGGAGCAGAGCTTGCTCGCGAAGAGGCCAGCAAGCCAAGTGCAATCTATCAGCGTGGCAGCTTGAGGTTGTTCCACACCGCCAGGCTCGGCTCGGCCTGGTTGAGGGTGTAGAAGTGCAGCCCCGGTGCGCCGCCTTGCAGCAGTTGTTCGCACATCTCTGTGATGACGTGCTCGCCGAACGCCTGAATGCTGCTGGCGTCGTCGCCGTAGGCTTCCAGTTGCTTGCGGATCCAGCGCGGGATTTCAGCACCGCAGGCGTCGGAGAAGCGCGCCAGCTTGCTGTAGTTGGTGATCGGCATGATGCCCGGCACGATCGGGATGTTCACGCCCAGTTTCTGCACGCGCTCGACGAAGTAGAAGTAGCTGTCGGCATTGAAGAAATACTGGGTGATCGCGCTGTCGGCGCCGGCATTGGCCTTGCGCACGAAGTTCTGCAGATCGTCTTCGAAGTTGCGCGCTTGCGGGTGCATCTCCGGATAGGCAGCGACTTCGATATGGAAGTGCTCGGCGGTTTCGGCGCGAATGAATTCGACCAGATCGTTGGCGTGACGCAGCTCGCCGCTGGCCATGCCCATGCCAGAAGGCAGGTCGCCACGCAGCGCAACGATGCGCTTGATGCCGGCATCCTGATATTGGCCCAGCAGGCTGCGCAAATCAGCCTTGCTGTCGCCCACGCACGACAAGTGCGGCGCGGCCGGTACCTTCACTTCGTGCTCCAGTTGCAGCACGGTGTTCAGGGTACGATCGCGAGTGGAGCCCCCGGCACCGTAGGTGCAGGAGAAGAAATCGGGGTTGTAGCTGGCCAGTTGACGGGCAACGGTCAGCAGTTTTTCGTGTCCAGCGTCGGTCTTGGTAGGGAAGAACTCGAAGCTGAAGCGGCGTTCCTGGGACATGGTCGTTCCTTAGTTGCAAGCTTCAAGCTGCAAGAGGGACTTTTTAAGCTTCAAGGAGCAGGCTGCAAGCTGCAAGCTCAAGGCGCGGTCCGCCTTCACTTGCCGCTTGCAGCGAACAACTTGCCGCTGCTTTTAGTAACGGTAGGCGTGCGGCTTGAACGGGCCTTCGGCGTCGACGCCGATGTAGTCAGCCTGTTGCTTGGTCAGTTTGGTGACCACGCCGCCGAAGCCGCGAACCATTTCCAGGGCCACTTCTTCGTCGAGTTTCTTCGGCAATACTTCAACGGTCAGACGCTCGGCTTTTTGCGCTGGGCTGAGGTCGGCGTACTTCTGATCGAACAGGAAGATCTGCGCCAGTACCTGGTTGGCGAACGAACCGTCCATGATGCGGCTTGGGTGGCCCGTGGCGTTGCCCAGGTTAACCAGACGGCCTTCGGCAAGCAGGATCAGGTAGTCGTCGTTCTGTGCGTCGAACGCGCCAGCGCCGGTGCGGTGGATCTTGTGCACCTGCGGCTTGACCTCTTCCCATGCCCAGTTCTTGCGCATGAAGGCGGTGTCGATTTCGTTGTCGAAGTGACCGATGTTGCAGACCACGGCACGCTTTTTCAGGGCCTTAAGCATGTTCGAGTCGCAGACATTGACGTTACCGGTGGTGGTGACGATCAGGTCGATCTTGCCCAGCAGGGCCTTGTCGATGCTGGCCTCGGAACCGTCGTTGATACCGTCGATGAACGGCGACACCAGTTCGAAACCGTCCATGCAGGCTTGCATGGCGCAGATCGGGTCGACTTCAGTGACCTTGACGATCATGCCTTCCTGACGCAGCGACTGGGCCGAGCCCTTGCCCACGTCACCGTAGCCGATCACCAGGGCTTGCTTGCCCGACAGCAGGTGGTCGGTACCGCGCTTGATGGCGTCGTTGAGGCTATGACGGCAACCGTATTTGTTGTCGTTCTTGCTCTTGGTCACCGAGTCGTTGACGTTGATGGCCGGGATTTTCAGCTCGCCCTTGGCCAGCATGTCCAGCAGACGGTGCACGCCAGTGGTGGTTTCTTCGGTGACGCCGTGCACGCGGTCAAGGATGGCCGGGTATTTTTTGTGCAGCAGCTCAGTCAGGTCGCCGCCGTCGTCGAGGATCATGTTGGCGTCCCAAGGCGCGCCATCCTTGAGGATGGTTTGCTCCAGGCACCACTCGTACTCTTCTTCGGTCTCGCCTTTCCAGGCGTAGACAGCGATGCCCGCGGCAGCAATAGCGGCAGCGGCCTGATCCTGGGTGGAGAAAATGTTGCACGACGACCAGCGCACTTCGGCACCCAGGGCAACCAGGGTTTCGATCAGCACGGCGGTCTGGATGGTCATGTGGATGCAGCCGAGGATTTTCGCGCCCTTGAGCGGTTGCTCACCGGCGTATTTGCGGCGCAGGCCCATCAGTGCGGGCATTTCCGATTCGGCGATGATGGTTTCACGACGGCCCCAGGCAGCGAGGGACATGTCGGCAACTTTGTAGTCGGAAAAATCTGCAGGCGTGATTACAGCGCTCATAGAGAGCCTCCATTCGTAGTGTGCGAATGGGCGCCGTTGTGCGTTTGTGCCGGCGAATCCGGCGATCAACGCCCCATCCGAGCCTGACAGGATAGACCTGCTGCAGCGCCCCTCGGACAGGTGGCGGGAACGACCCGGTTGAAGAGAGGGCCGTCGAAGTGAAGCGAGAGGGATTATATATGGGCTGGCGGTGCTTCCCAAGGGTTATGTGCGAATCCTGCCGGGTGGTGGGTGGCCTCGGCTGGCCTCTTCGCGGGCAAGCCTTGCTCCCACAGATCTACGGCCCGCCATTGTGGGAGCAAGGCTTGCCCGCGAAGAGGCCAGCGCCGGCTATATCATCCCCATAGACAAACGCCATATAGAGTCACGCCGCTGTGTCTGCGATGATAATGGCCTTCCAGTCGAACAGTCAGGAGCGAGCATGAATTTCCACACGCGCAAATGGGTCAAGCCCGAAGACCTCAACCCCAATGGCACCCTGTTCGGCGGCAGTCTGTTGCGCTGGATCGACGAAGAAGCGGCCATCTACGCCATTGTCCAGCTGGGCAATCAGCGGGTGGTGACCAAGTACATTTCAGAGATCAACTTCGTCAGTGCCTCGCGCCAGGGCGACATCATCGAACTGGGGATCACTGCCAGCGAATTTGGCCGCACCTCCATCACCCTGACCTGCGAGGTACGCAACAAGATCACCCGCAAGAGCATCCTCACGGTCGACAAGCTGGTGTTCGTCAACCTCGGTGAAGATGGCTTGCCGGCGCCGCACGGGCGTACGGAAATTCGCTACATAAAGGATCAGTTCGAGCAGGGTGAGTGAGGGTGCCTATGCGGGCGCCTTCGCGAGCAGCGCTCGCTCGCACATTGGCTGGGGGTACTCATGCACGAGCGGGCGCTGCCCGCGAAGGTATCGGTATGATCAATGGGAGGTAGGGTCCGGTGACGTCGGCTCCCGCGTAACCGACTTCACCAGCGGCCCGATCGTCAAACCCTGCAGCAGAATCGACGACAGCACCACAATGTACGTAATACTCAACACCAGATCGCGCTCCGGGCCCAGCGGCAGGGCCAGCGCCAGTGCAACCGACACCCCGCCGCGCAACCCACCCCAGGTCAGTACCCGGATAGTCCCGCGCGGCACCGTGCGCCACCGGCGCAGCAGGGCAATGGCCGGGGCCACGGTGAGCCAGCGCGACAGCAAAATGGCCACTGCCAGCAAGCCCGCCGCACTCAGGTGCAGCCACGAGAACGGCAATAGCAGCAGTTCCATGCCGATCAGGGCGAACAGCAAGGCGTTGAGGATGTCGTCCAGCAGCTCCCAGAAACCGTCCATGTAACGACGGGTCATGTCGTTCATCGCCAGGTTGCGCCCCAGGTTGCCGATGATCAGGCCCGCGACCACCATTGCGATCGGCGCTGACACGTGCAGCTCGGCGGACATGGCGGAACCGCCGATCACCAGTGCCAGGGTCAGCATTACCTCGACCTGATACTGCTCGATACTCTTGATCATGCGATACACCACATAACCGATCAGGCCGCCGAACACCACGCCGCCCACGGCTTCGTGCACGAACAACATCACTGTGGCGCTCACCGTGGGCGTCTCGCCGAGCTGCGCGATGCCTAGCAGCACGGTGAACACCACCACCGCAGTACCGTCGTTGAACAGCGATTCACCGACGATGGTGGTCTTCAGTGGTTTGGAGGCATTTGCCGTACGCAGCACGCCAAGCACCGCGATGGGGTCGGTGGGCGAGATCAGCGCGCCGAACAGCAGGCAATACAGGAAGCTCACGTGCCAGCCGAACAGCCCGAAAATCCAGAACGCCAGGGTGCCGATCACGAAAGTGGCGATGAGTACGCCGAACGTCGCCAGCAAGCCGATCGGCCAGCGATAGCTTTTAAGGTCGGCTAGGTTGACGTGCAGGGCACCGGCGAACAGCAGGAACGACAGCATCCAGTTCATCAGCAGATCACCAAAGTCGATCTGGCCGATCAAGGCTCGTACCTGGTCTTCCAGCCCGGGGAAGCCGAGAAAACTCAACACCTGCAGAATCAATGAAAACAGCATGGCCGTGACCATCACGCCAATGGTGGGTGGCAGGCCGATAAAGCGGAAATTCACGTAAGTCAGCAGGGTGGTCAAACAGATAAACGCAGCGACAAGCTCAAGCATCAGACATCCTGTAACAGTTGCAGAAAAGCGTATGAAAGCACATCTGGTCGGGCAGTGGGTCAGCCGCGACCTTTGTGGGGGCGGGGTCTGCCCGCGAATGGGGGGGGTGCTACTGGCCGGAACGGGCGCGCCAATTGGGGTGACGCGGCCAATGCTTTCGCGGGCAAGCCTTGCTCCCACCGTGCAAGTCGGCCTTGAGTCATACACCTGTGGGAGCAAGGCTTGCCCGCGAAGGCGCCAGGCGTGCCCCTGCAAGTTCCCCCAGGTGCAACGCTGCGCGCCTGTCGCTACAGGCTCAAGGCGCCGTCGTCGCTTCGGCAGCCCAATGCGGCTGGCGATAGATGAAATACGCCGCCGTCAGCAATGTCATCAAGCCGCTCGCAGCGCCCACCCAAGGCAGTTGCGCCAGATTCGCACCGCTGGCCACCACCGCTCCGCCGAGGCCGGCGCCCAGCGCGTTGCCGAGATTGAAGGCGCTCTGGTTAAGGGTCGAACCCAGATTGGGCGCATCCACCGCCTGGTCGATGATCAGCAGTTGCAGGATCGGACACAGCGCGAACGCCGCTACGCCCCACAGCACCAACGAAATCGCCGCCGGGATCACAGAACGGCTGGTCTGAGTAAACAGCACCATGACCACCACCACGGCAATCGCCATGGCAATCAGCGCCGGCAGCAATTTGGTGTCGGCCAAGCGGCCACCCAGCAAGCTGCCACCGGTGAGGCCTACGCCGAACAGCAACAGCATGATGGTCACGGCATGCGGGCTGATACCGGTGACGTCGGTCAGAATCGGCGCGATATACGTGAACACGCTGAACAAACTGGTCGACGCCATCACGCTCATGGTCAGCGGCAATAGCACGTTGGGCTTGCCCAGCACCTTGAACTCGCTCATCAGGTTGCCGCGCTCCATGGTAATGAAGCGTGGCAGCCAGATAGCCTGAGCGATAAGCGCAACGATGCCGATGGCCGACACCGCCCAGAAGGTCGCGCGCCAGCCGGCGACTTGGCCCAAGGCAGTCCCCAACGGCACGCCGAGCACACTGGCGAGGGTCAAGCCGGTGAACATCAAGGCGATCGCCTGTGCCCGCTTGTTCGGCGCCACCAACCCGGCCGCCACCACTGAACCGATACCGAAGAAGGCGCCGTGGCACAGCGCCGTGACCACCCGCGCCGCCATCAACGAAATGTAATTGGGGGCGATGGCGCACAGCACGTTACCCAGGATGAACATCCCGGTCATGCCCAGCAGCGTGGCCTTGCGCGGCATATTGGCGGTGGCGACAGCCAGGATCGGTGCACCGAAAACCACGCCCAAGGCGTAGCCGGTGATCAATAGCCCGGCACTGGGAATGCTGACGCCCAGGTCGGCCGAGACTTGAGGCAACAGCCCCATGATGACGAATTCCGTAGTGCCGATGCCGAACGCGGCAATGGCCAGTGCATACAAAGCGAGTGGCATGCGGAGTGATCCCTGTGGTTGGTTCGAACGAACTTGGTTCGATCAGGTGTGCGCATGCCGACTGCCCGAACAGGGCGAAGGACTTATTGGAATTGTTGCGAAGCGCTACTGAGTTAAGGCCTAGTATATCGGGCCGGTATAAACCGGCGACCTCAGGAACGCCTCATCCGCTCACACAACAATAAGGAACATTGCGTGCTCGCGACAACGCTTGTACTGATTGCCGCCGTCCTTCATGCGACATGGAACACCTTGGTCAAGTTCAGTGCCGAGCGGGTACTGGTGATTGCGAGCATGGATGCCGTGGCGCTGGTCTGTGCATTGCTGCTGATGCCCTTCGTGCAAATCCCCCCTGCCGAGATCTGGCCCTGGATGCTCGCATCGGCCGGTTTCGAGCTGCTTTACCGCTATCTATTGATCAAGGCCTATCGCGTCGGCGACCTGGGCCTGGTGTACCCGTTGATGCGCGGCCTGTCACCAGTGGTAGTGCTGGGGCTGACCCTGCTGTTCGCCGCCGAACCGCTGACGCATCGGCAGGTGATCGGTATCTTGCTGATCCCTTGCGGCATGGCGGCGCTGCTGTGGCAGGGCGGCGGTGGCGATCGCTTGCCGTGGAAGCTGCTGCCGGTGGTGGGGCTGATCGGCCTGAGCATCGGTTGTTACACCTGGCTCGACGGCCAGGCGCTGGCCCGCTGGGGACACACGTTGGATTACCTCGGCTGGCTGACTTTGATCAGTGCGTGGCCGTTTCCGCTGTTTGCCGTGGTGCAGCGGCGCTCGGCGTTTCGGCACTTCTGGCAGACTCAGTGGCGTCTGGGCGTGGCCGTGGGCCTGTGCGTCTTGGCCAGCTACGCGCTGGTGCTGTGGGCCATGGCGCTGGGGTCGGTAGCCGAAGCGGCGGCGTTGCGCGAAGTCAGTGTGATTCTGGTGGTACTGTTCGGCATGCGATACTTGCGCGAACCTTTCGGTGGCCCGCGCCTCTTGGCCTGTGCTCTGGTGCTGGCGGGCATGCTGGTCATGAAACTTTGATTATCCAACTACAGACAAGGAAATCCCGATGACTGTCGCCTTCTGGTGTGTATTGATTGCGATTGTGTTGCCGATCGTTTGTTCGGGAATCGCCAAATACGGCGGTGGCAAATTCAAGCTGGGCAATAATCACGACCCGCGCAAATTTCTCGAGAACCTGCAGGGTTTGCCCAAGCGTGCTCACGCTGCCCAGCTCAATAGTTTTGAAGCGATACCAGCGTTCGCCGCAGCGGTGATCATTGCCGATATCGTCGGCAATGCCGCGCAAACCACGATGGACGTGCTGGCGGTGGCGTACATCACCAGTCGGCTGCTGTACATCATCTTCTATCTGGCTGATCTGCCTGCACTGCGCTCGCTGGTGTGGTTTGTGGGGCTGGGCATTGTGGTGAGCTTTTTCTTCGTCTCGATCTGATGGATCGTTCGACTGTAGCGGCCTCTTCGCGAGCAAGCTTTGCTCCTACAGGTAGGTGTT
>CAJCIO010000169.1 GCA_903970465.1 Gammaproteobacteria bacterium | reverse complement strand
GGCGTCATCTGATGCAACGGATTCGACGCCATCCCCGTCGTTGTCACTCGACTGGTGATCTTCGGAAAATACGTCTGCTCCGGATCCATCTTCACGATAAACGCCCCCGGCCCTTCACTCTCTAGCTGCGCAGTGAAGTCTGCCGAACCCTCAAACCCAGGTTCGACCCGCACCACCGGAATCCCATAAGCCGCAAACAACGCCGCCCAGTTCGGCAGCCCCAGGCCTGTCTCCAGGTCGCACCCCACATAGCGCCCACCAAAATAGCTGCGTTGTGTCGAGCGAATCGAGGCGTAGCCCGAGTCGTCGAAAATGAAGATCTTCACGTTCAGGCGGTTGATGCCAACGGTGCCGATTTCCTGCAGGTTCTGCGCAAAACCGCCGTCGCCTTCCACCAGTATCACCCGGCGCTCGGGGTTGGCGAACGCCGCGCCGATAGCACCGCTCAGGCCGTAGCCCATGGACGCCAGGCCCTTGTTGGTGACCACCCGTTGGCCGGCTTTCTGCGCGAACACCTGCATCATCACCGTGAAGGCGCCGCCGCTGCTGCACGGGACGATCACGTCATCGCTGGTGAGCAAGGTCGACAGGTGTTCGACCAGCTTGAAGGGCGATTGATAGCCGTCGTGGGTGGTGTTGTTTTCGATCAGCGGCACCGTCGCTTGCACCTGACGGCAGTAGCCGTGCCAGTCACTCCACTGGCCCTCGATTTTGCCGGCCAGGGACTTTAGCCATGGATTGACGTCGGCGCAGATCGGCAGGTCGACGCGTGGGTGACCCTTGGTCAGCTCGGCGACGTCGATATCGACCTGTACGACCTTGCCTGCGCGGCCGAACTCCTGCCAGTTGAAGCCGGTTTGCTGCAGGCCCAGGCGCGTGCCCAAGGCAATGATCAGGTCAGCCTGTTGCAGCAGCAAGTTGGCGTAGCGTTGGCCCCAGGTGTTCGGCCGGCCGAAGTAGCAGGGGTGGTCTGCGGGGACGCGGTCCAGGCCGTTCCAGGTGGTGAACAGCGGCAATGAATAGCGCTCGGCGACGTCTGTCAGCGCGGCGGCGGCTTCACGGCTGACACCTCCACCGATCAGCACGGCCGGGCGTTGTGCATCGCCAAGCAGGGCGAGCACTTGGTCCAGCGAGTTGGCGGCGCTGCGCACCCCGGGCGGTATGGGCAGGTCCTTGCCGGTGATGGCGCTGGCGGCGCTGGTGGGTAGTTCTTCGGCGCTCATCAGTCGGCCTTGCACGTCCAGTGGAAGTTCGATGAACACAGGGCCAGGGCGGCCGCGCTCGGTAGCGCTGCACAGGGCCAGGAAGGCCTGGCGCGACACTTGGGTGTCCAGGCGTTCGGCGGCTACTGTGACAGGGCGGGCGATGGCGACACCGTCGATTTCCTGGATGCCGCGTTGGCGCAGGTGGCCGTGGCTGAGGTCGGCGGTCTTGACCTGGCCGCCGAGCACGAGCAGCTCGCGGCTTTCGAGATAGGCGCCGGCCAGCGCGGTGACGATGTTGGTCAGGCCTGGGCCGGCCGTCACCAGTGCCAGTGCCTTGCTGCCGTCCGCCGAGGTGGCGTTGAAGTACTCGGCGGCGATGCCGGCCGCGACTTCATGCACCGTGGGGATGCAGGTCATTTGGTGGCTGAGGCTTTCGAGCAGATGCATGATGTTGCCGCCGGCCACGAAGAAGCAGTGGGTGTAGCCGGCTTCGGCCAGCCAGCCGCTGACCCAGTCACTGTACTTTTTCTGCATGATGTCTCCCGATACTGTTTTTGTCGGTTGCGGCGCGAATGCCCGGGCCCGGTTGGCGGTGCCCGGCGGGCGTCAAGGCTGTTGGATGCCGAAGAAGGTTTCGATGCGATCGACCACGTAGTCGAGCATCTCGGGGGTCAGGCCCGGCCATACGCCGACCCAGAACGTCTGGTTCATGATCCGATCAGTGTTGGTCAAGGTGCCCGACACGCGGTATTCACGGCCGATCATGTACGGCTGGCGCAGCAGGTTGCCGGCGAACAGCAGACGCGTGCCGACCTTGTGGTCGTCCAGGTAGGTCAGCAGGTCGAGACGGTTGAACGCGGTCCCTTCCTTGAGGCTGATCGGGAACCCGAACCAGGATGGCTCGCTGCCTTCGGTGGCCTCTGGCAGCACCAGAAACTCCTGGCAACGCGCCAGCTTTTCCTTGAGGTAGGCGAAGTTGCGTTTGCGGGCCTCGATGAAGGACGGCAGCTTGTCCATCTGCGCCAAGGCGCAAGCGGCTTGCATGTCGGTGATCTTGAGGTTGTAGCCCAGGTGCGAGTAGGTGTATTTGTGGTCGTAACCCTGCGGCAGGTTGCCCAACTTCCAGCAAAAACGCTTGCCGCAGGTGTTGTCCTTGCCCGGTGCGCAATAGCAGTCGCGCCCCCAATCGCGGAACGATTCCAAGACCTTGTCCAGCATGTTGTTGTTGGTGAAGACGGCGCCGCCTTCGCCCATCGTGATATGGTGCGCGGGATAAAAGCTCAGCGTGCCGACATCGCCGAATGTCCCGACATGCGCGCCGCCGACGGTCGCGCCCAGGGCATC
>CAJCIO010000168.1 GCA_903970465.1 Gammaproteobacteria bacterium | reverse complement strand
GGGCGGCGATAACAAGCACACTGCCAACAACAGCTTCTTCCCTGGCAAGGCTGGCGACGCAGACGACGCGTTCAGCGGTGCTGGCGCCAACGCCAAGGTCAAAATCTCGAAAACCGAGCTGAAACTGGGTAATGCCCTGGCACCTAACCTGCCAATCCTCGTGGCCAACGATGGTCGCGTGGCACCACAGATGTTCTCGGGTGGCCAAATCACCTCCAAGGACATCGACAACCTGACCCTGACCGCCGGTCAGCTTGGTCAGCAACGTGCCCGTGCTTCCAGCAACTACGCAGGCATGAGCGTCAACGGCGCGTACCGCGACAGCAACAAGTTCACCTTTGCTGGTGGTGACTGGAAAGTCACTAAAGACCTGACCCTGCAGTACTACTACGCCAACCTGGAAGACTTCTACAAGCAGAACTTCCTGGGCTTGCTGCACGTTTACCAGATCGACAAGGACCAGTCTTTCAAGACTGACCTGCGCTGGTTCAACACGACATCCGATGGCGCGAACGCCGACCACAAAGCGGGCTACGGCTTCAACGGCAACGGTGGCTACCAGCGTGCTGATGGTGAGATCGACAACACCATGGGCATTGCGATGTTCACCTACACCATCGGTGGCCATTCGATCATGGTCGGTCACCAGCGTATTTCGGACAGTGGCGGCTTCTCGTACATGAACTCCGGCAGCATGACCGAAGGTAAAGGCACTACCTCTGCCTTTGCTACCGGTAACGGCGGCGTCAGCTTCTACTCGTTCACTGACTCCCTGGTCAGCGGCTTCAACAAAGCGGGCGAGAACACCACCTTCGGTCAGTACAGCTATGACTTCGCTCGTCTGGGCGTTCCTGGCTTGAAAGCCTCCGCGGCCTACCTGTCCGGTAAAGACGCTCGCGAGCGTATCGGTGCTACCAACGGTACTGGCTCGGAGCACGAAACCGACCTGCGTGTGGACTACGTCGTACAGTCCGGCCCTCTCAAAGGTTTCGGTACTACCCTGCGTCAAGGCTACTTCAACAGCAACGAGAAGGCTGGCATGAGCCAGAAGCAAAACCAAACTCGTCTGATCTTCAACTACACCTACAACTTCTTCTAAGTCGTAGCGCGTAGCGAAAAACCCGCCCGGAGCGTGCTCCTGGCGGGTTTTTTCATTTCTGGCTGACGGTAAAGGTCGCGTGCGGGAAAGGGCTTTGCCCGCGACAGCGCCAGTGGATCCACCGCGTGGGCTCAGATATGCCAGCGGGGTGGCGGACGTTCACGCGCAGAGCCCACCCCACAGGAATTAAGGCATCGGTCCTCACTTATGTTTTTCAGGAATATCCAAGGCACTATCCATTCCTTTTAAACCGCGCGGCCGCGAGGCACAGTGTCTCCACCCACTCAGGAGCCACGTTCATGACCATCCGCCTTGGCGACATCGCCCCCGACTTCCAGCAAGCCTCAAGCGTTGGCCCGATCCAGTTCCACGAGTGGCTGGGCGACCAGTGGGGCGTGCTGTTCTCTCATCCTGCCGATTACACCCCCGTGTGCACCACCGAGTTGGGCCTCACCGCCAAGCTCAAGGACGAATTCGCCAAACGGGGCGTCAAGGCCATCGCCCTGTCCGTCGATCCGGTGGAGTCGCACCACGGCTGGATCAAGGACATCAACGAAACCCAGAACACCGTGGTCAACTTTCCGATCCTGGCCGACGCCGATCGCAAGGTGTCCGAGCTCTATGACCTGATCCACCCCAATGCCAGCGAGACGCTGACCGTCCGCTCGCTGTTCGTGATCGATCCGAACAAAAAGGTGCGTCTGATCATCACCTACCCGGCCAGCACCGGGCGCAACTTCAATGAAATTCTGCGCGTCATCGATTCGCTGCAGCTGACCGACAGCCACAAGGTGGCGACTCCGGCCAACTGGCAGGACGGCGATGAAGTAGTCATCGTGCCATCGCTCAAAGACGAGGCCGAAATCGCCAAGCGCTTCCCTAAAGGCTATCGCGCCGTCAAACCGTACTTGCGGTTGACGCCGCAACCGAACCGTTGACAGGTAGGGTCTTCAGGGCGCTTCGGCGCCCTTTTTTTATTCCGCTTTTAGCCGAAGCAGTGCTTGAAGCTTGTATATAGCCTTAAAGAATAACCAAATGAATAAATATGATTTATGGATATATAACTTCTGCTGTTAAGGTTTCTTCCATCACAGCGTGTTCACAGAACCGCAGCAATTTGAAGGAAGCCTAGCGATGTTGGTTGTAGCGATCGGTGGTAGCCCAAGTCAGCGTTCCCGCTCCGGCGTATTGCTCGAGCGAGCCAAGCACGCCTTGCAAGGCAAGGGCGTCGAAGTGGTGACCTTTCAAGTACGCGATTTCAACGCAGAAGACCTGCTGCACGCGCGTTTCGACAGTCCCCAGGTGCTGAATTTCCTGCAACTGGTCGAGAAGGCCGACGGCGTGATCGTCGCTACGCCGATCTACAAGGCGGCCTACTCCGGTGCCCTCAAGACGTTGCTCGACCTGCTACCCGAGCGAGCTCTGAGCGGCAAGGTCGTGTTGCCGATCGCCACCGGTGGCAGCATCGCTCACCTGCTGGCCGTCGACTATGCGCTCAAGCCGGTACTGTCGGCGCTCAAGGCCCAGGAAACCCTGCAGGGGATTTTCGCCGACGACACCCAGATCACCTACGGCCAGGGCAACGCTGCCGCGCAGTTGGACGAACGCCTGGCAGAACGCTTTGAAGCGGTACTCACTGAGTTTCATCAGACCATCGCCAGCCGCCCGAAACCCGTCGATCCTGGTGTGCTCAACGACCGTCTGCTCAGTGCTCGCTGGAGCATCTGAACCGCCACAGCTCTTACAGCTATTGATTGATGTACTCGTCGCGACTGTTTTGCGGCGACCGGACCTCTACACCTGAAGGAAAGCAAAATGCGTAAAGTCTTGTTGCGTCGTGGTCTGGTCGCACTGTTTGCCGCAACGGTGGCGATGGGCGCTATCACCGAGGCCCAGGCCGAAACCGTGCGTATCGGCTACCAGAAATACGGCACCCTGGTGTTGCTCAAGGCCCGCGGCACCCTGGAGAAGCGTCTGGCGGAACAAGGTGTGGACGTCAAGTGGACCGAGTTTCCTGGTGGCCCGCAGTTGCTCGAGGGCCTCAATGTCGGCTCGATCGATTTCGGCGTGACCGGCGAAACCCCGCCCGTGTTCGCTCAGGCGGCCAAGGCCGATCTGGTCTACGTCGCCAACGAGCCGCCCGCGCCGACCAGCGAAGCCATCCTGGTGCCCAAGGATTCCCCCGTTAAATCGGTTGCCGACCTGAAAGGCAAGAAGGTCGCCCTCAACAAAGGCTCCAACGTCCACTACCTGCTGGTGCGTGCACTGGAAGATGCCGGCCTGAAATACACCGATATTCAAACCGTGTATCTGGCGCCTGCCGATGCTCGCGCGGCGTTCGAGAAGGGTGCCGTGGATGCCTGGGTCATCTGGGACCCCTACCAGGCGGCCGCCGAGAAGCAACTGCAAGCGCACACCCTCAAGGATGGCACTGGCCTGGTGGACAACAATCAGTTCTACCTGGCCACCCGACCCTTCGCCAAGGATCACCCGAAAGTGATCGAGGCGCTGGTGGATGAAGTGCGCAAGACCGGCGAATGGTCCAAGGCCAATCCAGAGCAGGTGACCGACGAGGTCGCCCCGCTGCTCGGCCTGCCGAAGGACATCACCTTGACCTCGGTCAAGCGCCAGGGCTTCGGTGCCCAGTACCTGACGCCGGCGGTAGTCGAGGCGCAGCAGAAGATCGCCGATACCTTCTACCAGCTCAAACTGATTCCCCAGCCCTTGGTGATCAAGGACGTGGTGTGGACGCCGCCGGTTGGCGTGGCGGCTGCCGGACAGTAATGCCTGCGCCGGAGCAGGTTCCGGCTTGAGCCCATCTATAAGGAGACAACTTCAATGAGCCTCAACATTTTCTGGTTCCTGCCCACCCACGGCGACGGTCATTATCTGGGTACCGCCGAAGGCGCTCGCGCCGTCGACCATGGTTACCTGCAACAGATCGCTCAAGCGGCCGATCGCCTCGGCTTTGGTGGTGTGCTGATCCCCACCGGCCGCTCGTGCGAAGATTCCTGGCTGGTGGCCGCCTCGCTGATTCCGGTGACTCAGCGCTTGAAGTTCCTGGTGGCGCTGCGTCCCGGGATCATCTCGCCCACCGTGGCTGCGCGTCAGGCGGCGACCCTGGATCGCCTGTCCAACGGCCGCGCACTGTTCAACCTGGTCACCGGCGGCGACCCTGAAGAACTGTCCGGTGATGGCCTGTTCCTGACCCACGAAGAACGCTACGAAGCCTCGGTGGAATTCACCCGCATTTGGCGCCGCGTGCTCGAAGGCGAAACCGTCGACTACGATGGCAAGCACATCACCGTCAAAGGCGCCAAGCTGCTCTATCAACCGGTGCAGCAGCCGCGGCCACCGTTGTACTTCGGTGGCTCTTCGGACGCTGCCCAAGACCTCGCGGCCGAGCAAGTCGAGATGTACCTGACCTGGGGCGAGCCACCGGCCGCCGTTGCCGAAAAGATCGCCCAGGTACGGGAAAAGGCCGCGCGTCAGGGCCGCACCGTGCGCTTCGGCATTCGTTTGCACGTGATCGTGCGTGAGACCACCGAAGAAGCGTGGCGAGCCGCCGACAAGCTGATCTCCCACGTCGATGATGCAACCATCGCGCGGGCGCAGAAATCCCTTGCCCGTTACGATTCCGTCGGCCAGCAGCGCATGGCCGCCCTGCACGGCGGCGACCGCACCAAACTGGAGGTCAGCCCCAATCTGTGGGCCGGCGTCGGCTTGGTACGTACCGGTGCCGGTACGGCCCTGGTGGGCGATGGCCCGACCGTGGCGGCGCGGGTCAAGGAATACGCGGCGCTGGGCATCGACACGTTCATCTTCTCCGGCTATCCGCACCTGGAAGAGTCCTACCGCGTTGCCGAGTTGCTGTTCCCTCATATCGACGTTGCACGCCCCGAGCTGCCCTCGGGTGGTCGTCCGGTCACGGCGGCCGGTGAAGTGGTTGCCAACGATTACGCACCTGCTACCGCTACCGCGGCGCAAGGCTGAGGAATAGATAATGAGCAAGCCTGTTCATCCCTGGGTGCACCGAGTGGCGCCCTGGATCCTGCCGATATTGCTGCTCGGCAGCTGGCAACTGGCGGTCAGTGTCGGCTGGTTGTCGACACGCATCCTGCCGGCCCCCAGCGCGGTCATCGAAGCCGGCGTAGCGCTGGTGCGCAGCGGTGAAATCTGGACCCATCTGGCAATCAGCGGTTACCGCGCCGGTGTCGGCTTTGTGATCGGCGGCAGCATCGGCCTCGCGCTGGGTTTTATCACCGGGCTATCGAAGTGGGGCGAGCGCCTCCTCGACAGTTCGGTGCAGATGATTCGTAACGTCCCCCACCTGGCGTTGATCCCGCTGGTGATCCTGTGGTTCGGCATTGACGAGTCGGCGAAAATATTTTTGGTCGCCTTGGGCACGGTGTTTCCGATCTACCTCAATACCTACCACGGTATCCGCAACGTCGATCCGGCGCTGGTGGAGATGTCACGCAGCTACGGGCTGTCCGGCTTCAGCCTGTTCCGTCAGGTGATCCTGCCGGGGGCGCTGCCATCGATTCTGGTGGGGGTGCGTTTCGCGCTGGGCTTCATGTGGTTGACGCTGATCGTGGCCGAAACCATCTCGGCCAGTTCGGGCATCGGTTACCTGGCGATGAATGCACGGGAATTTCTGCAGACCGACGTGGTGGTGCTGGCGATCGTCATGTACGCCATCCTCGGCAAGCTGGCTGATCTGGCGGCTCGCGGTCTGGAACGGGTGTGGCTGCGCTGGCATCCGGCTTATCAAGTCAAGGGAGGTGCGGCATGACCGTTCTCGCCGAACATTCCACGCAATTGCTCAAGGGTATTCCCCTGGCGGTGCGCAAGTTGCGCAAGTCGTTTGGTCCGCGCGAGGTGCTCAAGGATATCGAGCTGCGTATTCCGGCTGGGCAATTCGTGGCCATCGTCGGGCGCAGCGGTTGCGGCAAGAGCACCTTGTTGCGCTTGCTGGCCGGGCTCGACCAGCCGACCGAAGGCGAGCTACTGGCCGGTCAGGCGCCGCTGAGCGATGCTCGCGAAGACACCCGATTGATGTTTCAGGAAGCGCGTTTGCTGCCCTGGAAGAAGGTCATCGACAACGTGGGCCTGGGCCTCAAGGGCGACTGGCGGCCCAAGGCGCTGCAAGCGCTGGAAGCGGTGGGCCTGAGCGATCGTGCCAACGAGTGGCCTGCGGGGCTGTCCGGTGGCCAGAAGCAGCGAGTGGCCTTGGCCCGTGCCCTGATCCACAAGCCGCGCCTGTTGTTGCTCGATGAGCCGCTGGGTGCGCTGGATGCCCTGACCCGTATTGAAATGCAGCAGTTGATCGAGCGTCTGTGGCAGGAGCATGGTTTTACCGTGCTGCTGGTCACCCATGACGTCAGTGAAGCCGTGGCCGTGGCCGACCGAGTGATCTTGATCGAGGAGGGTGAAATCGGCCTCGATCTGCTGGTCGACCTGCCGCGCCCTCGCGCTCGGGGCGCTTATGCCCTGGCGGCGCTGGAAGCTGAAGTGCTTAAACGCGTGTTGTCGTTGCCCGGCAGCCCGCCTGAACCCGAACCCCCTTCGCCCCTGCCTACGCAATTGCGTTGGGCTTATTGATCCACACCTCCAATACAGGAAATACGCTCATGACTATCAAGGCAATCAACGTCCGTAACCAGTTCAAAGGCACCATCAAGGAAATCGTCGAAGGCGACGTACTGTCCGAAATCGACGTCCAGACCGCATCGGGCATCGTGACGTCGGTGATCACCACTCGCTCGGTGAAAGAGCTGGAGCTGGTCGTCGGCAGCGAAGTGATCGCGTTCGTGAAGTCGACTGAAGTGTCTATCGCCAAATTGTGATGATGTGGTGATGTTGCTGGCCTCTTCGCGGGCAAGCCTTGCTCCCACAGGTGTAAGACACATCACTGTGGGAGCATCGCTGTTGCCACGGGTGTAAGGCTGACCGCTGTGGGGGCATTGCTGTTGCCACGGGTGTAAGGCTTACCGCTGTGGGGGCATTGCTGTTGCCACGGGTGTAAGGCTTACCACTGTAGGAGCAAAGCTTGCTCGCGAAGGGGCCTTCTGCCGCGCCATCATCTTCAAGCCCGCTTAGGCAGATACGGCGGCAGATACAATCCCAGATACGCCTCGAACACCCGCATCCCTTCCTCGGCCATGCGTGGGGTGATTTCGCCGTGCAACTGCATCGAGCGCGCGTACACCCGATCCCCCAATTCCATTGCCAACGCGAACACGTCAACGTCGTCGCAAAGCCGTGGCAGTTCGAAATGTCGATTGAACAGCTGCTGCATCAGGGCGCCCAGCTCGAGATCATGCTGCCGATCGGCCTGCATCACCTCGCTGAGCCCGTGCTGCGCCAGAATCAATTGCCGTGCTGCAGAGTCCTGGCTGTAGATCGCCAGCATGCGCTGCTCCACCACTCGTGACAGATCCCGCCAGGTGCCCAGTGCCTGATGATCGATCGGTGCCTGCAGGCAGGCGCGAAAGGCCGCGTGGATTTCGGCAGTCAGCGCTTCGAGCAGCGCGGGCACGCTGGCGAAGAAGTGATACACCGATGAGGGCGGTATCTGCGCGCGCTCCGCCACGCTGTAGATCGACAGGCAGGCGACCCCTTCGCTGGCCAGCAAGACGCGAGCCGCCTCCAATATCGACTCGATCCGCGCCTGGCTGCGGGCGCGAGGCTTGCGGGGGGTAGCGGGGCGATTCATGACGGCTCTCCTGGGCATGGCGGCTGCATTGTAGCGTCAAGCCGGAAGGATTCGGCGCTTTCCCTTCGGGGCCGGTCGCTGAACGAACACGGCATCCAGATCGCTGGTTTGCCCCAGCACCGAGGCGCCCCAGTGGTGCGAATGATGAATGTAGCGGCGGTACAGCAATGCCTGTTCGCTGGCGCTGAGGTCGGGCGCCGGGCTGCGACTGTTGGCATGAGCCAGCAGTTTGGCGACGATGGGCTGCAGCTCTTCAGGGTAGGCGGGCTGCGCCAGCGGCTCGAAGGGCACGCCTGCAGCGACCGCCAACTGGTGCATGGCTTGCAGGCACAGCCGAGAAAGATCGTTGCGCACACTGCGCCGGCCTTCGAGAGCGGCGTGCACCTGGACTTCATCGACGCGGTCACCGCGAGTGCTGCTGTATTTGTTTGTGGTCCAGGTCCGTAGCTGCAGGTCAAAACCATAGTCGGGCGAATGGGTCGGCATGGCGTCGAGCAGTGTTGCGGTGCGCACGTAGCTGGGCGCGCTGTCGACCGGGCGTTGGGGCGCAATGCAACTGCCATCGGGGCGAGTCAGGATGAGCCGCTCTTCCATCAGCGGCGGATAGCCACCGCCGATATCGGCATGGGCGCCGGGCATGGGCAGGTCATAGACGCCGGCACTCGACAGCGCAAAGTTGTGCCGATACTCATCGGCGGCCACCAGATGCACGATGCGCCGGGCCATGTCATCGCGCAGCTTCAGGCACGGCTGACGCCCGGGCCCCTTAATTGCCGCGACCGTGTCGAACAGGCCCATGAAGCCGATTCGCAAGGGCGTGCTGTGCAGTGCCGGGGCAATGATCTTGCAACTATGCAGCGCTTGCCCCAGTGCACCCTCGGTGCCAGCGCACAGGTCGTTGGCGAAATGCCGGGCGCAGGCGGCGCCACGGCTGAAACCGAAAAGGTCGACACTCAGGCTGTCGATCCGTTGGCTTGGGTGTTGGCTGACCCAGCCTCGCAGTAGCTCGGCAATGCCTTTGTGGGCTCTGTCGATGGCGGCCTCCCAGCCCAGGCTGCCTTTGCCTGTCGCCATCGCGAAAAGCGAAGATTCTTCGTCCTCAGCGGTACCGATACCTTCGATGTACAGGCGCAGTTGGTGGTGCTCGGGCGCATCGGGGTAACGCGCGAACAGCTTGGCGATGTTGCTGGCATCGTCGTTATGGGCGTTGGCGAGGTGGTTGCCGGTGCCGTCGAAGAAGACGCCCAGCTGCAGGTTTGCGGGGGGGAGGGTGTTGGACATGAGGCGTTTCCATCAGGTGAGATGGACGCATCGTAAAAGCCCAGGGGGGGTGAGAGAGGCGGCTCGGTCGCCGGTCACTGTAGGACCTTTCCACCGAACGGGAACCCCTCTGCAGTGAGGTGGCTTGCCTCCGACGACGTCAACCCAACCATCTTTGGAATGGCTGGGAAGAGTCTATCGGGGGCAGCCCCTTCGCTACAGAGGTCGGTGCGTGGTTACACCGTATGCAGGTACCAGTTGTACTCGAGGTCGGAGATGGAGTGCTCGAATTCCTCCAGCTCGCTTTCCTTGCAGGCGACGAAGATATCGATGTACTTCGGATCGATATAGCGCGCCATCACTTCGCTGTCGTCCAGCTCGCGCAGCGCATCACGCAAGTTGTTGGGCAGGCTTTGCTCGTTCTGTTCGTACGAGTTGCCTTCGACCGGCGCGTTGGGCTCGATCTTGTTGGTCAGGCCGTGGTGTATGCCTGCCAGCACGCCTGCCATCAGCAGGTACGGGTTAGCGTCGGCGCCCGCCACGCGGTGCTCGATACGCACGGCATCAGCGCTACCCGTCGGTACGCGGATGGCCACGGTGCGGTTGTCCAGGCCCCAGCAAGGCGAGTTGGGCACGTAGAACTGCGAGCCGAAGCGCCGGTACGAGTTGACGTTCGGGCACAGGAAGGCCATTTGCGCCGGGAGGGTCTCGAGCACACCGCCGATCGCGTGACGCAATGCGGCGTTCTGCTCGGGATCCTCACTGGTGAAGATGTTCTTCCCTTCTTTGTCCAGAATCGAAATGTGCACGTGCAGGCCGTTGCCCGCCTGGCCCGGGTAAGGCTTGGCCATGAAGGTGGTGTCCATCTCATGGTCATAGGCGATGTTCTTGATCAACCGCTTGAGCAGCACCGCATAGTCACAGGCCTTGATCGGGTCGGCCACGTGATGCAGGTTGACTTCGAACTGTGCCGGGGCGCTTTCCTTGACGATGGCGTCAGCTGGAATGCCTTGCTCCTTGGCACCTTCGAGGATGTCCTGGAGGCAATCGACGTACTCGTCGAGGTCATCGATCAGGTACACCTGAGTCGAATGCGGGCGCTTGCCGGAGATCGGCGAGCGAGGCGGCTGTGGACGGCCGTTCACGTTCTCCTGGTCGATCAGGTAGAACTCCAGCTCGAATGCAGCGCAGATGGTCAGGCCCATTTCATCGAACTTGGCCACTACCTGGCGCAGCACTTCACGCGGGTCGGCAAAGAAGGGCTCGCCCTCTAGCTCGTGCATGGTCATCAACAGTTGCGCGGTAGGGCGCTTCTGCCAAGGCTCGTTGGACAGGGTGTCAGGGATCGGATAGCAGATGCGGTCAGCATCGCCGATATCCAGGCCCAGGCCAGTGCTTTCGACCGTGGAGCCATTGATGTCCAGCGCGAAGAGGGAGGCCGGCAGATTGATGCCTTTCTCGTAAACCTTGTGGAGACTGGTGCGTTCAATGCGCTTGCCGCGCACCACACCATTCATATCTGCAATCAGAAGGTCGACGTACAGAACCTCAGGATGTTCCTTAAGGAATGCGTTCGCTTCATTCAGCTGAACGGCACGCGGGGGTACCGACATGATGCAACACCTTTGTTGTTAAAAATATCAATCATTGGGCTACGGCTGGTTCAGTCAATCCGAAAGGACTGTTGAAGTCAAGCAAGCCCACTTTTGCCCTAAAAAAGCGCTGAATAGCCGATTTTGCCGCAATTCAGGGCGCGGATGACGCATTTTGCAACGATATGACTCGCATACCGAGCAGGGCCATTTACATTTGTAACCGGGGTGTTGTGGAAAAAAATGAACAAGGCTAAGCTCGGCGGCAACCCATAACAGCAAGAATAACGGGGGATACCATGTCGCATCGGCCGTCGAACGGCGTCAACGGTTGCACTCTGCAGTTCAATTCTTTCTACCATCACGCCGTGTTCGATCGCTATTGGCGAACGGCATCGCGTTTAGCCCGGCGACGCGCTTGGGCACGGCCATCGACCGTCGTTGCGGCCGAAATAATTGACAGCCCGCTCAAGCCCGCCACGTTCACTCTAGAACCCTATCGCTGCATTGGCCAAGTCTGCATGACGGGCGCGGCGAATATTCGTGCCGCAGACCATACTACCCTATCCCCGCGCATCCGCGTGGCCCGTGCCAGAGCTGTGCGCAGCCGTGCTGTGGCGGCCTCGGGCCTGGGTTTTGCACTGTTCATGCAACAGCTGGTCACACAAAACGCGCGGTAATGACGTATTTTTCAGCGCAGGGCCAATAGCCTTGAGTCGTACACGAAGTATTGCAGCACCCAGCGACGCACTCGCGTCAAATAGCGCCCGCGCCGCCCCTGGCCGGGCTTCTTGAAGTCCTGAGGTCTTTATGAGCGCCAACCTCGACCAGCTCACCGATTGGTTGAAACAGCACAAGATTACCGAAGTTGAATGTCTGGTCAGCGACCTGACCGGGATCGCCCGCGGCAAGATATCGCCGACCAACAAGTTCATCGCCGAAAAAGGCATGCGCTTGCCGGAAAGCGTCCTGCTGCAGACGGTCACCGGTGATTACGTCGAAGACGACATCTACTATGAATTGCTCGACCCGGCCGACATCGACATGATCTGCCGCCCTGACGAGAACGCGGTGTTTCTCGTGCCTTGGGCCATCGAGCCGACGGCGCAGGTGATCCACGACACGTACGACAAGCAGGGCAACCCCATCGAGCTGTCGCCGCGCAACGTGCTCAAGAAGGTCCTCAAGCTCTATACCGACCGAGGCTGGCAGCCCATCGTCGCGCCGGAAATGGAGTTCTACCTGACCAAGCGCTGCGACGATCCGGACTTCCCCCTGCAGCCCCCTATTGGCCGCTCAGGGCGCCCTGAGACGGGCCGCCAGTCGTTCTCCATCGAAGCCGCCAACGAATTCGATCCGCTGTTCGAGGATGTCTACGATTGGTGCGAACTGCAGCATCTGGACCTCGACACCCTGATTCACGAAGACGGCACGGCGCAGATGGAGATCAACTTCCGTCACGGCAATGCCCTGGCGCTGGCCGACCAGATACTGGTGTTCAAGCGCACCATGCGCGAGGCTGCGCTCAAACACAACGTCGCCGCCACCTTCATGGCCAAGCCCATGACCGGCGAGCCCGGCAGTGCCATGCACCTGCACCAGAGCATCATCGACATCAAAACCGGCAAGAACATCTTCTCCAATGAAGACGGCAGCATGAGCGAGCTGTTCATGCACCACATCGGTGGATTGCAGCGCTTCATCTCCGAGCTGCTGCCGCTGTTCGCCCCCAACGTCAACTCGTTCCGCCGCTTCCTGCCCGACACCTCGGCGCCGGTCAACGTCGAATGGGGCGTGGAAAACCGCACCGTGGGCCTGCGCGTACCGGATGCAGTGCCGCAGAACCGGCGAGTCGAAAACCGCCTGCCGGGCGCCGATGCCAACCCCTACCTGGCCATTGCGGCCAGCTTGCTGTGTGGCTACATCGGCATGGTCGAAGGCCTCAACCCGAGCGCGCCGGTGCATGGCCGTGGCTACGAGCGGCGTAACCTGCGCCTGCCGTTGACCATTGAAGACGCTCTGGAGCGCATGGAAAACAGCAAGACCATCGAGAAGTACCTCGGGCGTAAATTCATCATTGGCTACGTCGCCGCCAAGCGCGCCGAGCACGAAAACTTCAAGCGCGTGATCAGTTCGTGGGAACGCGAGTTCCTGCTGTTCGCCGTCTGATCGCAGCGGGCCCGCCTTGGCTGGCGGGCCTTTCACAAGGAGCCTGCAATGAGCGTCAACAGCAATCCGCAAACCCGTCAGTGGCAAGAGCTCAGCAGCGAGCACCATCTGGCGCCCTTCAGCGACTACCAGCAGCTCAAGGAAAAAGGCCCTCGGATCATCACCAAGGCCAAGGGCGTGCATCTCTGGGACAGCGAAGGCCACAAGATTCTCGACGGCATGTCCGGGCTCTGGTGCGTTGCTATCGGCTACGGCCGTGACGAGTTGGCCGATGTGGCCGCCAGACAAATGCGCGAGCTGCCGTACTACAACCTGTTTTTCCAGACCGCTCACCCACCTGTGCTGGAGCTGGCCAAAGTGGTCGCCGACCTGGCACCGGCCGGCATGAGCCATGTGTTCTTCACCGGCTCCGGTTCCGAAGGCAACGATACCGTGCTGCGCCTGGTTCGCCATTACTGGGCGCTCAAGGGTCAGCCGCAGAAAAAAGTCATCATCAGCCGCATCAACGGTTATCACGGCTCCACCGTGGCCGGCGCCAGCCTGGGCGGCATGGTGGGCATGCATGAGCAGGGCGATCTACCGATCCCCGGCATCGTCCATATCGCCCAGCCGTACTGGTTCGGCGAAGGCGGCGACATGACTCCCGAGGCCTTCGGCATCTGGGCCGCCGAGGAGCTGGAAAAGAAAATCCTCGAGGTCGGCGAAGGCAACGTCGCGGCCTTTATCGCCGAGCCGATCCAAGGCGCCGGCGGCGTGATCATCCCGCCGGACAGCTACTGGCCGAAGATCAAGGAGATCCTCGCCAAGTGCGACATCCTCTTCGTGGCCGACGAAGTCATCTGCGGTTTCGGCCGCACCGGCGAGTGGTTCGGCAGCGACTACTACGATCTGCAACCCGACCTCATGACCATCGCCAAGGGCCTGACCTCGGGCTACATCCCCATGGGCGGCGTGATCGTGCGCGACAAGGTGGTCAAAGTCATCAGCGACGGCGGCGATTTCAACCACGGGTTCACTTATTCCGGGCATCCGGTGGCCGCTGCCGTAGCGCTGGAGAACATCCGCATCCTGCGCGACGAACAAATAGTCACCCGTGTGAAAGAAGAAACGGCACCCTATTTGCAAAAGCGTTTGCGCGAACTTGCTGACCACCCGTTGGTAGGCGAGGTCCGCGGCCTGGGGCTGTTGGGGGCGATCGAGCTGGTCCGTGACAAGGCCACTCGAGCCCGATACGAAGGCGCGGGCGTCGGCATGATCTGCCGCCAGTTCTGCTTCGACAACGGCCTGATCATGCGGGCTGTCGGTGACACGATGATCATCGCGCCGTCGCTGGTGATCACCAAGGCTGAAATTGACGAGTTGCTGGACAAGGCGCGCAAGTGCCTCGATCTGACGCTCGAAGCGGTGAATGGCTAAATGCTAGGCTTGCCTGCGGGGCGCAAGGGTTGTTGGGGGCTCCCCGCTGGAACACACGTGATCGACCTAAAAGAATCTGGAGCATTACGCATGAAGAAATTTGGCAAGTCCCTCCTCGCCATGTCCCTGCTGGGTGTGGTTGCTGGTGTTGCGCACGCTGACGATAAAGTCCTGCACGTCTACAACTGGTCCGATTACATCGCTCCGGACACCACCAAGAAATTCGAGGCGGCGACAGGGATCAAGGTTGTCTACGACGTATATGACAGCAACGAGACCCTGGAAGCCAAGTTGCTGGCCGGCAAATCCGGTTACGACATCGTCGTGCCGTCGAACAACTTCCTGGCCAAGCAGATCAAGGCCGGCGTGTACCTTGAACTGGACAAGTCCAAGCTGACCAACTACGGCAACCTCAACAAGAATCTGCTCAAGGCCGTGTCGGTCAGTGACCCGAACAACGCCCATGCCTTCCCTTACCTGTGGGGCACCATCGGCATCGGCTACAACCCGGAGAAGGTCAAGGCTGCGCTGGGCGACAATGCACCGACCAATTCCTGGGACCTGCTGTTCAAGCCTGAATATGCCGACAAGCTCAAGGGCTGCGGTATCAGCTTCCTCGATTCGCCCACCGAGATGCTGCCGATTGCGCTCAAGTACCTGGGCTACCCGACCGATTCCCAGGACAAGAAGCAGATTGAAGAGGCCAAGAACCTCTACATCAAGAACGTTCGCAAGGACGTCGCCTATTTCCACTCCTCCAAGTACATCTCGGACCTGGCCAACGGCAATATCTGCGTAGCCGTCGGTTATTCGGGTGACATCTTCCAGGCCAAGTCCCGCGCCGCCGAAGCCGGTGGCAAAGTCAAGATCGACTACAGCATTCCGAAAGAAGGTGCTGGCAGCTTCTATGACATGGTCGCCATTCCCAAGGATGCCGAAAACGTCGAGGGCGCCTACAAGTTCATGAACTTCCTGCTGCAGCCGGAAATCATGGCGGAAATCTCCAACGCCGTTTCCTACCCGAACGGTAACGAGAAGGCCACCCCGCTGGTCAACGAAGACATCCGCGAAGACAAGGGCATCTACCCGCCGGCCGACGTGCAAGCCAAGCTGTACGCCATCGCCGACCTGCCTGCCGCTACCCAGCGCGAGATGACGCGCGCCTGGACAGCAATCAAGACCGGTAAGTAAGCCGGATTCGATCAATGGCCAGGCGCTTCGGTGCCTGGTCATTCAGGGTAAACAAGCAATTTTTTTTGCTGGAAGAGTTTTTCAAATGTACGGTACGCCGATTTTGCAGTTCGGCCGGCCGAATGGCGCCTGACAACAGCACATTGAGAGGATCTCCCACTTGGCTATTTCTTTATTTCGCAAGGCATTGCTGGCAAGTGCCGGTCTGACGCTGGCCCTGAGCACTCAGGCCGCGCCCACCGTGCATATTTATAATTGGTCCGATTACATTGGCGAGACCACCCTGGCCGACTTTGAAAAGGCCACGGGCATCAAGCCGATCCAGGATGTGTTCGACTCCAACGAAACCCTCGAAGGCAAGCTGCTGGCCGGGCATACCGGCTATGACGTAGTGGTGCCGTCCAACCACTTCCTGGGCAAGCAGATCAAGGCGGGCGCGTTCCAGAAGCTCGACCGCTCGCAGTTGCCCAACTGGCAGAATCTCGATTCTGCACTGATGAAGCGCCTCGAGGCCAACGACCCCGGCAACCAATATGCCGTGCCGTATCTGTGGGGCACCAACGGCATCGGCTATAACGTCGACAAGGTCAAAAAGGCCCTGGGCGTCGACCACATCGATTCCTGGGCCGTGCTGTTCGAGCCGGAGAACATCAAGAAGCTGTCCAAGTGCGGGGTCGCCTTCCTCGATTCGGCGGATGAAATGATCCCCACCGTGCTCAACTACATGGGCCTGGACCCTAACAGCACCAACCCCGATGACTACAAGAAGGCCGAAGCCAAACTGCTGGCCGTGCGCCCGTACGTGACCTACTTCAACTCGTCCAAATACATCACCGACCTCGCCAATGGTGATATCTGCGTGGCCGCCGGGTTCTCTGGCGATGTTTTCCAGGCCCGCGCACGTGCCAAAGAGGCCGGCAAGAACGTCAACATCGCCTACGCCATTCCCAAAGAGGGCGGCGCGCTGTGGTTCGACATGCTGGCCATCCCGGCGGACTCGCAAAACGTCAAGGAGGCCCACGCCTTCATCAACTACATCCTGCAACCTGAGGTGATCGCCAAGGTCAGTGACTATGTGGGCTATGCCAACCCGACGCCCAAGTCAGTCGACTTCATGGAAGCCAAGGTGCATAGCGATCCGACCGTGTACCCGGCCCAGGCCGTGCTCGACAAGATGTACGTGAGCACCGAGTTGCCGCCCAAGATTCAACGCGTCATGACCCGTAGCTGGACCAAGGTCAAGACCGGCAAGTAATAGTCATCGGCCTGCGCCAAGGCTGCAGGCCACCCTTTTTTGTGGAGAATCTCGTTAATGGCCGTTGCCTCCAGTGCCTATAAGAAAGCCCTCGAAGGCGACCGGACACCCAAGCAGGTGTTGGTCAAGATCGATCGGGTGACGAAGAAGTTCGATGAGACGGTCGCGGTGGACGACGTTTCCCTGGAAATCAAGAAAGGCGAGATATTCGCCTTGCTCGGGGGGTCGGGCTCCGGCAAGTCGACGCTGCTGCGCATGCTCGCCGGGTTCGAGCGGCCCACTGAAGGGCGAATCTTCCTCGACGGTGTCGATATCACCGACATGCCGCCGTACGAGCGTCCGATCAACATGATGTTCCAGTCCTACGCGCTGTTCCCGCACATGACCGTGGCGCAGAACATCGCTTTCGGCCTCAAGCAGGACAAGATCTCCGCTGCCGAAATCGACGCCCGGGTCGCGGAGATGCTCAAGCTGGTG
The DNA here is from genome assembly GCA_903970465.1 of Gammaproteobacteria bacterium. GTDB lineage: Bacteria > Pseudomonadota > Gammaproteobacteria > Pseudomonadales > Pseudomonadaceae > Aquipseudomonas. The sequence continues at coordinate 8,450 of CAJCIO010000168.1, read as the reverse complement.
CAGATGAGCCAGTACGCCAAACGCAAGCCTCATCAATTGTCTGGCGGGCAGCGTCAGCGCGTGGCCCTCGCCCGTTCGCTGGCCAAGCGTCCGAAACTGCTGCTGCTCGACGAGCCCATGGGCGCACTGGACAAAAAACTGCGTTCGCAGATGCAGCTCGAACTGGTCGAGATCATCGAGCGCGTCGGCGTGACCTGCGTGATGGTGACCCACGACCAGGAAGAGGCCATGACCATGGCCCAGCGTATCGCCATCATGCACCTTGGCTGGATCGCGCAGATCGGCAGCCCCATCGATATCTATGAAACCCCCACCAGCCGCCTGGTGTGCGAATTCATCGGCAACGTCAACCTGTTCGACGGCGAAGTGATCGAGGACATGGAAGGCCACGCGCTGATCGCCAGCCTGGAGCTGGAACGCAGCATCTACGTAGGCCACGGCGTCAGCACCTCGGTGCAGGACAAGCGCGTGACCTACGCCATTCGCCCGGAAAAACTGCTGGTCACCACCACTCAGCCGGCCCACGAATACAACTGGTCGCGCGGCAAGGTCCACGACATCGCCTACCTGGGCGGTCATTCGGTGTTCCACGTGCAATTGCCCTGCGGCAAGCTGGTGCAATCGTTCGTCGCCAACGCCGAGCGCCTGAGTGCACGCCCGACGTGGGACGATGAAGTGTTCGTCTGGTGGGAGGATGACAGCGGCGTGGTACTGCGCTCATGACAGACCACTCCACACTCAAGCGCCGCCTCGGCCGCCTGCTGCCCAACGGGCGTCAGGCTGTCATCGGCGTGCCGTTCATCTGGCTGTTCCTGTTCTTCATGCTGCCGTTCTTTATCGTCCTGAAGATCAGCTTCGCCGAAGCCGACGTGGCGATTCCGCCTTACACCGAAATCCTCACCTACCTCGACGACAAGCTGCAGATCGCCCTCAACATGGGCAACTACCTGCTGCTGAGCGGCGACGATCTGTACATCGATGCCTATCTGGGCTCGTTGAAGATGGCCTTTATCAGTACGCTGCTGTGCCTGCTGATCGGCTATCCGATGGCCTACGCCATGTCGACGGCCAAGAAGGAAAGCCAGACGGTCCTGTTGCTGTTGATCATGATGCCGACCTGGACCGCCATCCTCATTCGCGTCTACGCGTGGATGGGCATCCTCAGCAACAACGGCTTGCTCAACGGGTTTTTGATGTGGACCGGCATCACCAGCCAACCGATAGAGATCCTCAACACCAACCTGGCGGTGTACATCGGCATTGTCTATTCGTACCTGCCGTTCATGATCCTGCCGCTGTTCGCCAACCTGGTGAAACACGATCAGAGCTTGCTGGAGGCGGCCTCGGACCTGGGTTCGAGCACCTTCAACAGTTTCTGGAAAATCACCGTGCCGCTGTCCAAGAACGGCATCATCGCCGGCTGCATGTTGGTGTTCATTCCCGTGGTCGGCGAGTTCGTCATCCCCGAACTGCTGGGCGGCCCGGAAACCCTGATGATCGGCCGCGTGCTGTGGCAAGAGTTCTTCAATAACCGCGATTGGCCAGTGGCTTCGGCGCTGGCGGTGGTGATGCTGGCGATTCTGATCATCCCGATCGTGTTGTTCAACCGCAGTCAGGCCAAGGAACTGGAGGGCAAGATATGAAAGGCTTCAAGTTCTCGCGGTTCATGCTGGTAGTGGGGCTGCTGTTCATCTATCTGCCCATGCTGATCCTGGTGATCTACTCGTTCAACGCCTCGCGGCTGGTGACGGTGTGGGGCGGGTGGTCAGTGAGCTGGTACACCGGTTTGCTCGACAACACGCAGTTGATCTCCTCGGTGGGTCGTTCGTTGCAGATCGCCGCCTGCACGGCGGTGTCGGCGGTCATCCTCGGCACGTTGGCGGCCTTCGTGCTGACGCGGGTGCCGCACTTCAAGGGGCGCACGTTGTTCGGTGGCATGGTCACGGCTCCGCTGGTGATGCCTGATGTGATCACCGGGTTATCATTGTTGCTGCTGTTCGTGGCCATGGCCCAGTGGATCGGCTGGCCGCAAGAGCGCGGGCTGATGACCATCTGGATCGCCCACACCACGTTCTGTACCGCCTATGTGGCGGTGGTGGTGTCGTCACGCCTGCGCGAGCTGGACCTGTCCATCGAAGAGGCCGCCATGGACCTTGGCGCGCGGCCCTGGAAGGTGTTCCTGTTGATCACCATCCCGATGATCGCGCCGTCGCTGGCCGCCGGGGCGATGATGTCGTTCGCCTTGTCCCTCGACGACCTGGTGCTGGCCAGCTTCGTCTCCGGACCGGGCTCGACCACCTTGCCGATGGAAGTATTCTCGGCGGTGCGCCTGGGCGTGAAGCCGGAGATCAACGCGGTGGCCAGCTTGATATTGCTGGTGGTGTCGACCTTCACCTTTATCGTCTGGTATTTCACTCGACGCTCCGAGCAGCAGAAACGCAAGGCGATCCAACTGGCGATCGAGGAGAGCGCGGCAGGCGGCGATATGAAGCGCGATTCGCGGCGTGACCCGTCGCAAAACACCGCTTGATTCCTGTCGCGGGGGGCTTGCCGCCGAATCGGGGGCAACCCCCTCGCTACAGTGTCCGTTACGTTCTGGAAGCTTTCTATGCCCCCCGCTACATTCGATCCCGACGCCTTGCGCGACCGTCTCAAGCCATTGCTGGAGCGCAGCGCACTGTCGATCCAGGCGCGCAATTACCAGCAATTCTACGGCCTGGACCTGGCTCATCGCGGCGATACGGTGGAGAGCCTGGTCGGGCGGATGACGGTGGGGGCGTTCGATATCGTCACGCAACTGTGGCTACCCGCTCGGCCGGTGGCGACGGTGTTTTTGCTGCATGGTTTCTACGATCACATGGGTTTGTACCGGCATGTGATCGACTGGGCGCTGGAGCAGCACTTCGCGGTGATCGCCTGCGATCTGCCGGGGCACGGTTTGTCCAGCGGGCCACGTGCGAGCATCGATGACTTCGCCCACTACCAGCAGGTGTTGCACGCGCTGTTCGTCGAGGCCGAGCAGTTGCAACTGCCTCAGCCTTGGCATCTGTGTGGGCAGAGCACCGGTGGCGCCATCGCAGTCGATCACCTGCTGCACTGCGGTTCGGACACGCCGATTGGAGGCCAGACTATCTTGTTGGCGCCACTGGTGCGGCCGCGCGCCTGGGGTTGGTCGAAGCTGAGCTACCGGCTGCTCAAGCCTTTCGTGTCGGGCATCGATCGGCGTTTCAGCGAGAACAGCAACGATCCGGCGTTCATGCCGTTTCTGCAGGCCGACCCGCTGCAGCCCTTGCGCTTGCCAACGGCCTGGGTGGGGGCGCTGGTGAAGTGGGTGACGCGGATCGAAGCGGCCCCGGCGTCTCAGCGCTCGCCGCTGATCGTTCAGGGTGACGCCGACATGACGGTGGATTGGCAGCACAACCTGAAGGTGCTGAATAGCAAGTTCGATCAGCCGCGGGTGCTGATGCTGGCGCAGGCGAAGCATCACCTGGCCAATGAGTTGCCGCAGTTCAGGGAGGCGTATTTTCGGTTTCTTGGAGATGCGTTAGGCGGTAGGTGAACCAACGACATTGATGTTGGCAATACCGGCCTCTTCGCGGGCAAGCCTTGCTCCCACAGGCTATTGAATTATGAACGCGAAGAGGCCGGTGCACACTCTGCAAATATCAGCCGCCAGTACCCGTTTGCCCCACCGCCAGCCCTGCACGAATCGCCGCCAGCGCGGCCTGGTAATAAGCCTTGCCTTCAGCCGACTCTGCAAAGGTCACGAACTCTTCCAGCTCCAGATCGCTCAGGTCGCGATACACGTACAGCAAGGTGTTGGGCAGTTCGCTGCTGATCTGCTGCATCAATCGCTGCCGCTGGCCGTCGAGCATGCCTTGCGCCTGGCCGGCACCCAGCAGGCCAGGGATCATCTGGCTCAGGCTGTCGGCGGCCACGCCAGCGATGGCCAGGCTGACTTCGGCGCCGGCTTCGCGGGCGGGCAGGGCGGTGGCCAGATGGCCGATGAGCAGCACGCGATCGTCGCTGGCCTGGATGTGCGGCAGGCCCTGAGCGTTCTTGGCCAGTTGATCCTTACGGGTGGCGAGTAGCTCGGCGGCGACGATCTTGTGCCCCAGCGGCGAATCGAAGAAGGTCAAGGCAGGCACCGGATCGGCCAGCGTCTGACGCAATTTGCCTTCGGCGCGGTTATCCATGGCCTGGGCGGCGAAGCGCTTGTTGCTGTTGTTGACCAACGCCTGGAACACCGCGGGCGGCAGGCTGTTGCTGTAGCGCTGCTGGGCAGCGGTAAGGGCGTCGTTGAAATGCGCGCGTTGTTCTGGCCAGCCGGCGACCTTGTACAACTGGTCATGGTTGTCTGCCCAGGCGGGCATGGTGCAGAACATGATGAGCAACAAATACAAACGACGCATAAAGACTCCTGTCGGCAGGCCGCTATTGTCCTTGGGCCGGCGTGGCTTTGTCGAGATTTGCAGGCAATCGATGCCCATGAAACATTTGCAGAACGTCGGCAGCCAAGTGGCGCTGTCGGTTTTGCGGGCTTGTGGATACTATGCGCCCCATGCCCATATCCCTTGATGCCCCTGTTCTGTTGCGCGTTGTCGATGAGCTGGCCGAGCGCGGCTGGTCGCAGCAGAACCTCTTCCTGCCCCAGAGTCTGACCCTGGAACTGGCGGCTGAGTGCCATAAACGTTCACGGGCGGGTGAGTTGGCCCCCGCAGCCGTGGGGCGCGGCGTCAGCCAGGAGGTGCGTGAAGGCATCCGCGGTGATCGCATCCAGTGGATCGAACCCGGCGAATCCGCGCCGTGCGATGACTATCTGCAGATCATGGACAGCCTTCGCGAGGCGCTCAACCGTAGCCTGTTCATGGGGTTGGAAGAGTTCGAATGCCACTTTGCGCTCTATCCACCGGGAGGGTTCTATCGTCGGCACTTGGACCGTTTTCGCGACGATGACAGCCGTATGGTTTCGGTGGTGCTGTACCTCAACACCGCCTGGGTGCCTGGGGACGGCGGCGAACTGCGCCTGTACCTCAAGGGCGATGTCGCCCACGATGTCGCCCCCATTGGTGGCTGCCTGGTGGTGTTCCTGTCCGGGGACATGCCCCATGAAGTCCTCCCGGCCGAGCGGGATCGGCTGTCACTCACGGGCTGGTTCCGACGCCGCCCCAACGAGCCCTTCTGAGATGCACAAGATCCTCGTCAGTCGTTGCTTGCTCGGCCACCCGGTGCGTTATGACGGCGGCTCCAGCGGGCCATTCGATCGCTTGGCGGCCTGGCAGGCCGAAGGTCGGGTTGTGGGTCTGTGTCCTGAGGTGGCGGGCGGTTTGCCGACGCCGCGCCCGCCCGCCGAGATCCCTGGCGGCCAGGGCACGGCGGTGCTGGCCGGGGAGGCGCAGGTGTTGACGGTGCAAGGTGAGGATTTCACCGCAGCCTTTGTACGCGGCGCCGAGATCGCCTTGCGCCAGGTGCGCGAGCAGGGCATTCGCATTGCCATCCTCAAGGCCAACAGCCCTTCGTGTGGCAATCGCGAGACCTACGATGGCTCGTTCAGTGGCGTGCGGGTGAGTGGCGAAGGGGTGACGGCGGCGCTGCTGCGCCGTGAGGGGGTGCAGGTGTTCAACGAGCATGAGCTTGAGGCGGCTGAATTGGCTCTGGCGCAATTGCTGTAATGGAGGGTGGCCTTTCGGGCCCCTTCGCGAGCAAGCTCTGCTCCCACGGTGGGAGCAAGGCTTGCCCGCGAAAGGGCCTGCCCTGCCTGCACACATCACCGATGCTGACGATGGAAACTCTCCATGAACTCCGTCAACTTCTGCGCCGCCTGCAACGACAGCGCGTTATAGATCGAAGCCCGTATCCCGCCAATCGCCCGATGCCCTTCCAGCCCGGAAAATCCTAGCGCCCGGCTCTGTTCAAAAAACGCCTGTTGCAACTGCGCGTTGGGCAGATTGAACGCTACGTTCATGGTCGAGCGATCCTCGCGCGCCGCCCAGCCGCGATAAAACCCATCGGCATTGTCCAGCGCGCTGTAGAGCAGTTCGGCCTTGCTGCGGTTGATCTGCGCCATCTTCTCCAGGCCCCCGACATCGTTGAGCAGCCAGCGGGTCACCAGCAGCACCACGTAAATGGCGAACACCGGCGGCGTATTGAGGTTCGAGCGTGCCTCGATATGCTTGCGATAGTTGAGGAACGACGGCAAGTCATCCGAGGCCTGCTGGGCGATCTCATCCTTGACCAGCACCACGGTCACGCCGGCCGGGCCGATGTTTTTCTGTGCATGGGCGTAGATCACCGAAAACTTCTCGGCGTCGCAGGGCTTGGAGAGAAAGTCCGAAGACATGTCACAGATACGCGGCACGTCATCGCGGCCCAGCACCCGATGAAACTGCAGACCTTCGACCGTTTCGTTGGCGACGTAATGCAGATAGGGCGCATCAGCCGAGAAGCTCAGTTCGTCATCGGTGGGCAAGAGATTGAAGCCGCAGGATTCGCCGCTCCAGATGGTCTTGACCGGGCCTTCACGGCGCGCTTCGGCGATCACCTTGCGGCTCCAGTAGCCGGAATCGATGTACTCGGCAGGGTGCTCCTTGCCACGCAGCAAGGTCATGGGCACCATCGAGAATTGCTGAGTGGCACCGCCCTGCAGGAACAGTACGTGATAGTTCTCGGACAGCCCCAGCAGCGTGCGGATATTGCGCTCGGCTTCGTCGACGACGGCGGCGAACCAGTCGGAGCGATGGCTGATGCCCAGAATCGACAGGCCGGTTTCCGGCACCTCGACGATGGACTGTTGAACCTCTGCCAGCACACTCTCCGGCAAGGCCCCAGGGCCGCCGGAAAAATTCAGGGCATTGCGCGGATTCGTAGACATAACCAAGGGGGCTTCCAGATCAGGTAGTGATCCCCCTGGCATGATCTGCGGCGCGGCGCATGAGCAGGTCCCGGAGGGCGTTCTTTACTTTTTGCATGTGGTACTGCTTGTTCGGGAACACGCTTTCCAGGTCCATGGCATGGATCACCATGGCCGGATCGATCTCGAACACCAACAACTCGCCGTCACGGGTCTCGGCGCAATCGATGCCGAGGTAATCAAGTCCGGTACGCTCGGCAATCGCCTTCAAAGCGGTGCCGTGGCGTGCCGCGAACGCCGAAAAATCGTCAAGGAAACGCGCCTCTTCCGCTCTGCGCTGCGGGTCTTCGTACATCCGCGCGTTGAGGTAGTGAATCATCCAATTTTCTGACGTTGCCATATGGCAGGCATAAGGTGTGCCATCAATGAGAAACACCCGGGCTTTTCTGAACAGGCCGTCGGCTTTGCTGTAGTCGACGAAGCGCGCGAGGAAGTACTCCGGGGCCTGTACGCGGTCCAGATAGCCATGGATGGCCTTGGGCGAATCGATGCGCTCCAGGCCATGCCCGCCGTGGGTGCCGACCGGGCGCAGGATGATCGGGAAATTGACGCCTTGAGTCACGGCAGCCAGTTCCAGGGCGCCGCTGGCGATGGCCTGCAAGGTCTGCGGGGCGATGCGCTGCACTGGGCACATCACCAGGCCGGGTACGCCCTGCAGCAGCAAGCTGGCGGTCTGGCGCTCCGATCGAGGGACTTGCCCGGGCGGATTGATGATCGGGCGCGGCCAGTTTGCCAAGGGTTCGACGAGCTGGGCGAGGGCCTCGAACGTGTTGTCGGCGGCGCTGATGCCGACCAGCAGCACGTCGTGCTCGGGAATCGGCGCCGTCAAAGGGACGTCGGGGCTGACGTAATAGTAGATGAGCTCGATATCGCTGTTTTCCAGCAGGCAGTCCAGTGGCACGTTGGCCGACAGCTCGCCGGGGACCATCAGCATCAGCAACCTGAGGCGCGCGGGTTGCTGCGGGGCGATGCGGTAGACCCGTTGCATGGCCAGCGCTTGAGCCTGAATCTGCAGGCCCAGATCCTGCTCGTTGATGCACAGCAGTGCGGTGGAAAGATTCAGCCACAACTCGGGGTCTTCAGGATGCAGTTGCGCCAGGTCGAGCATCTCGGCGGCCTGCAGGCTGAAATCGATGCCGGCGATGCTCATGCGCAAGAAGGGCGCCAGGCCGATAAAAGCGGTGGCCGGCGGGTGTTCCGGGGCTGGGGTGAAGGTGGTCGGGTTCAAGGCGTCATTTCCCCGCGAAATTGAATGACTTTAGCATGCGGGCTGAATTTGTCGGTGTGGCCGGAATCGTTTCGCGGGCAAGCCTTGCTCCCACAGCAACTCGGTGGGAGCAAGGCTTTCCCGCGAAGAGGCCATCACTGACCCAATAAAAAAAGGAGGCCACGTGGGGCCTCCCTCTTTCAGCGCTTCACAGCAATCAGAACAGTACGCGGCAACGAATGGTGCCGTTGACCTGTTGCAGTTTTTCCTGCGCCAGGTCGGAGTACTCGGCATCGACGTCGATGACCACGTAGCCGACTTTCTCGTTGGTCT
>CAJCIO010000167.1 GCA_903970465.1 Gammaproteobacteria bacterium | reverse complement strand
TTTCACGCCCGGCGTCGCGGTGTATTTGGTGGCGCCGCGCTCGATGGCCGCGTAGGCCGCCTGCTTGATGTGCTCGGGGGTGTCGAAATCCGGCTCGCCGGTGGTCAGGTCGAGGATGTCGCGACCCGCTTCACGCAATTCGGTGACCCGCGATTTGGCCGCCGCATTGGCCGACAGCGTGACGCGTTGCACCCGTTGGGACAGTTGCAGACTCATGAGGCCTCCAGCGGCAGGACTTTGCCGGGGTTGAGCAGATTGTGGGGGTCGAGGGCCTGCTTGATGCGGCGCATCAGGTTGAGCTCTACCTGGCTTTTGTAGCGTGGCAGCAGGTCGCGCTTGCGCTGGCCGACGCCATGCTCGGCGCTGATCGAACCGCCAAAGGCGTGGGCGCTGTCGTGCACGAGCTGGCTGAGCGCGGCGTAATGCACCATGTGCTCGGCGACACTGGAGGCCAGCGGATGGGCGACGTTGTAGTGCAGGTTGCCGTCGCCCAGGTGGCCGAAGGTGAAGTTGCGTACACCCGGGAATTGCTGCTGCAGCAAAGCATCGGTGTGCTGGACGAACTCATTGATGCGCGAGACCGGCAGCGAGATGTCGTGCTTCATGTTGCGCCCGGCACGGGCCTGGGCCTCACTCATGTTCTCGCGCAGCTGCCACATGGCCTCGCTCTGGGCCAGGCTCTGGGCGATGACCGCGTCTTCGATCAATTGGCTTTCCAGCGCGCTGCCGAGCACGGCTTCAAACAGGGCGCGGGCACTGTCCTCGGCTTGCGGATGGGACAGTTCGATCAAGGCGTACCAAGGCTGCGCGCGCTCACCGAACGGCAGCACCGACTCGGGAAACTGTTGTTGCAGCAGGGTCAGGCACGCTGCCGAGAGCAATTCGAAGGCGGTCAGGCTGGCGCCGAAGCCGCCGCGCGCATGGGACAGAAAGCCCACGGCGGCGGTCAAGGTGGGGAAAGCGACGAATGCGGTGCAGCGCGATTCGGGCAGCGGAAAGAGCTTCAGCGTTGCTGCGGTGATGATGCCCAGGGTGCCTTCGCTGCCAATGTACAGGTCGCGCAGATCGTAGCCGGTATTGTCTTTGCGCAGCCCGCGCAGGCCGTGCCAGATCTCGCCTTCGGCGGTGACCACTTCCAGGCCCAGCGTCAGCTCGCGGGTGTTGCCATAGCGCAGCACCCCGGTGCCCCCGGCGTTGGTGCCAAGGTTGCCACCGATGGTGCAGCTGCCTTCGGCGCCCAGGCTCAAGGGGAACAGGCGCCCGACGTTGCGGGCGGCGGTCTGCACGTTGGCGAGAATGCAACCGGCTTCGACGGTGAGGGTGTCGTTGTCGGTGTCCACGTCGCGCACGCGGTTCAGGCGGTCGAGCAACAGCAGTACCGAGCGGCCGCTGTCGTCCGGGGTCGCGCCGGCCATCAAACCGGTGTTGCCGCCCTGCACCACTACGGGCGCCGACCAGGCCGCACAGGCACGGACCACGGCAGCGACTTCTTCAGTGGAGCCAGGGTGGACGATGGCGGCGACGCGGCCGTGGTATTGGCGATGCTTGTCGCTCAGGACCGTCAGGCTGCTGTCATCGGCTTGCACGTAGCGCTCGCCGAGCAACGCCTGCAGGGTGGCGAACAGGCTCATTGCGCGGCGGCCTGCAATGGCGCTGCGTCCTTGTACTTCTCGTGCAGGGCCAGCAGCGCCGCCGAGGGATGCATGCCGGTGCGGTTGCCCAGCTCGATCAGCCAGCCGGAGCGGTGCCAGTCACGCACGATGTCGTCGATGCGCGCCTGGGTATCGTGCTCGCCCTTGCGTACCCAGATCACCGAGTCGGACGGGATCAGATCGGTGGGCAGCGGGATTTCGTAGTCGGCCCATTCGGCGTTATCCAGCAAGCCATGCATGGTCGGGCTGACATGCACCGCGGCTACGCAGCCATTGCCGCGCAGCGACAGCAGCGACTCGGACTGACTGCGGAAGGCCTTGATCTGCGCGCCGTACTGCTGTTGCAGCGGCTCGATGAAGTTGCTGCCTTGGGACACGCACACCGGCTTGCCCTTGAGGTCGGCCCAGCCCTTGATGCCGGCACCCTTGCGGATGATCGCCGCGCCGCCGACCTGTTCGTACGGGGTCGGCACATAATCGAGAATCTGCGCGCGCTCGTCGGTGTACTGCATGTTGGCGATCAGCACGTCGACCTTGCCCTGCTGCAAGAACTGCACGCGGTTGGGCGCCAGCACCGAGACGGTCTCGGTGGCCACGCCCAGGCGCTTGCCCAGCTCCTTGGCCAGCTCGACGTTGTAGCCTTCCTGTTCGCGGGTCTGCGGGTTGATGGTGCCAAACGGCGCGCCGGTGAGCATCACGCCCACGCTGATCTGGTGGCGTTGCTGGATCTTGTCAAGGGTGGCATCGGCGTGGGCGACGCCCAGGCTGAGGCCGCAGAGCACCGCGAGGGCGGCGGCGATTGGGGTTTTCATCATCAGGTCCTTGTCGGAGTATTCAGGCGCCTTCGGCGCTCAGCTCTTTATGCAGCTTGACCAGCGTTGGCGAGGCCGGGGTGATGTGGTTGCTGCTCTCGTGCTCGATCAGCCAACCGCTGCGGTGCCAGCCTTTGACGATGGGGTCGAGGCGCGCCTGGGTGTCGGTTTCGCCAAGGCGGGTCCAGATCACCGAAGGGGCCGGATTAAGTTCCGGGGTGATCGCGCGATAGCCCTGCCACTCCTCGCCACGGGCCAGCAGTGGATTGATCAGCGTGGCGTCGTGCACGGCGGCGACGCAGTTGCTGCCGCGAAAGGCCAGCAGCGATTCAGCGGAGCCTTTGAAGGCTTTGGGCTCGCCGCCCAGTTGGGTGATTGCCGGGATGTAGCTGCTGCCCTGGGAAATGCACACCGGCTGGCCTTTGAGGTCGGCCCAGGTGTGATAGGGGCTGTCGGAGCGCACCAGGGCAGTACCGCCCACGGTATAGAACGGCGTGGGGACGTGGCCGAGGATCTTGTCGCGCTCGGCGGTCCATTCCATGTTGGCGATCAGCAGATCGACCTTGCCCTGCTGCAGGAACTGCACGCGGTTGGCGGGCAATACCGAGACCAGTTCGACCTCGACGCCCAGTTGGCGGGCGAGATCGTTGGCCATGTCGACGTTGAGGCCCACCGGCTTCTGGGTGCTTGGATCGATAGCGCCGAACGGGCCGCCCGAGAGCAGCACACCGACCACCACTTTGTGGCGCTCCTGGATCTTGTCCAGCGTGGCATCCGCGTGGGCCGTCGCGCAGACGCTCAGCGTGGCGGCAGCGACCAGAGCACCCAACACTTGCGCACGAGCCTTGAACAGTAACGACATGATGAACCCCTTCCCCTGCCGCAAAAGGCGGCGCAATGGTGGGGCATGCTAGGGACTTGGTCGGGCGGAAGGAAATTCAAATATCTCATATTGTTATAACTTAAAAGTCAGCGGGTTATATCTGACGGGCGCTGGCCCTCGTAAATGCTGGATTCCCGGTTTATTACGGTGGAGCTTTACATCTAAATACATAATGATCTCTAATGCTTTATCCTCGAATGCTTAAGGGTTGCTGACTTCTTTGCAAGGCTTGCTCCTACAGTGCACCTGTGGGAGCAAGCCTTGCCCGCGAAGAGGCTCTCAAGATCGCCCCACTCGGACCCTGCCAATGACCCAATCCACCCTGGAACTCGAGCTTCTGCGCACCTTCGTCGCCGTGGCAGACCAGGCCAGTTTCGGCGCCGCCGGGCGACAGCTGGGGCGCACGCAATCGTCCGTGACCCAGCACATGCAGCGCCTGGAGCAGCAAGTCGGCGTCAGCCTGTTCCACAAACAAGGCCGGCAGAAAGCACTGACCGATGCCGGCCGCCAACTGCTACGCCACGCACGGCAGATGCTCGCCCTCAACGACGACATCCTTGACCGCCTGCGTGATAACAGCCTCAGCGGCATGCTGCGCATCGGCTCGCCCCACGACATCGCCGACACCATCCTGCCGCCGATCCTTAGCCACATCGCCCGCTCGGCGCCGAACCTGCGGTTGGAAATCGACGTCGGCCGCAGCCCGTTTCTGATGGACGATCTGCACCGCGGCAAAGTCGACATGATCATCTCGACCCGCACCGACCCGACCCTGCAAGGCTTCGCCTTGCGCACCTCGCCGGTGTGGTGGATCTGCGCGGCGCAGTATCAGTACGACCCCTCGCAGCCGCTGCCGCTGGTGGTGGTGGATGAGCCGAGTATTTTTCGCCGGGTGGCGCTGGAGGCCTTGGAAGCGCACAACATCCCTTGGCGCCAGGCCTATCTGGCCTCGAACCTGATCGGCATCAAGGCGGCGGTGCGAGCCGGGCTGGGAGTGACGGCGCGGAGCATGGAAATGGTCGGCCCGGACATGCGCGTGCTGGGCGAAAGCGATGGACTGCCGCGGCTGCCGGATGTGACCTATTACCTGTGGGTGCGGCGTAACGCGGTGAATCCGTTGGTGCAGAAGGCGTATGAGCTGATCCGGACGAGTCAGGGGCTGTAAGTGCCTCTTCGCAGGCATAGCCCGCGCCCATAATTGCAATACGGCCAACCTCCTGGGGCGGACTCTGCTCGCGAAGCGGCTATCAGGATCAACCCCTTACCGGCCAATCCACGATGACTACCCCCAACCATGCGCCTCGTCGATAAAGTGCAGCACCGCACTGGATCGTTCATCGATACGAGAAATCAACGACAGTCGAGCGGCATCCAGCCAGTGGCTTTCGCCAAAGCCTTCCCTACTCAGGTACGGTATTCCGGCTCGACGTTGGCCTACACCGGCGCTAACCTGCCGGTCGGCGGGCCGATGGCGATGGTCGCCGTATGGCTGATGAGCCAATCGGGCAACTCGCCCTGGCCGCTGGTGGGCCTGTGCGCGGTCATCAAGTGTTGCTCAGGCCGCGGGCAACCCGGCCTGCTTCATCAGATACGCGCCCATATCCTCAGCCGCCTCATCCGCCAATACACCGACCACCACCGTAATCCCTGCATCGCGAAGAATCTGG
>CAJCIO010000166.1 GCA_903970465.1 Gammaproteobacteria bacterium | reverse complement strand
ATCGGCTTCTCCCTGGCCGAATGCAAAGAACTCATTGGCATGTACGACCCGTCCGGCAACAAGAAGCAGCTGGACCGGTTCCTTGAAAAGATCACCGAACGACGTGAACAGCTGCAACAGCAGATGCTCGATATCGAGCAGATGCAGGTCGAGCTGGACACTGCGGAGGACCGCTGTAGAACTGCGCTAGCCTCGCTGTAGCGAGTGGGCTTGCCCCGAACATATCAGTCACCGTGCGCCCAATAACAATAAGCAAGGAATGGATATGACTCTGGTACCTGGACTGGATTTCTTCCTCGGCGAAGAGATCAACATGCTGCGCGATTCGGTAGCCGCTTTCGTTGCGGACGAAATCACCCCGCGGGCGCAAGAAGCCGATCGCACTGACACCTTCCCCTGCGACCTGTGGCGCAAGTTCGGCGACATGGGTCTGCTTGGTCTGACTGTACCCGAAGAGTACGGCGGCTCGGGCATGGGCTACCTGGCGCACATGGTCGCCATGGAAGAAATCTCCCGAGGCGCCGGTGGTATCGGGCTCTCGTACGGTGCCCACTCCAACCTGTGCGTGAACCAGATCAACCGCAACGGTAGCCACGCGCAAAAACTGCAGTTTTTGCCTGAATTGATTTCCGGTGAGCACATCGGCGCCCTGGCCATGAGCGAGCCCAACGCCGGTTCCGACGTGGTGTCAATGCGCCTGCGCGCGGAGCTCAAAGGTGATCGCTACCTCCTCAACGGCACCAAGATGTGGATAACCAACGGCCCGGATTGCGACGTGCTGGTGGTCTACGCGAAAACGGATCCCGCTGCCGGTGCCAAGGGCATGACGGCGTTTATCCTGGACACGGACACACCCGGTTTTTCGGTCGCGCAGAAGCTCGACAAGCTCGGCATGCGAGGCTCCCACACCGGCGAGCTGGTGTTCCAGGATGTCGAGGTCCCGGTGCAGAACGTCCTCGGTCAGGTTGGCCAAGGCGTCAACGTGTTGATGAGCGGGCTCGACTACGAACGTGCGGTATTGTCCGGGGGCCCGCTGGGCCTGATGCAGGCGGCGATGGACGTGGTGGTGCCGTACCTTCACGACCGCAAGCAGTTCGGCCAGAGCATCGGTGAATTCCAGCTGATCCAGGGCAAGGTCGCGGACATGTACACCACCCTGCAGGCCTGCCGCGCCTATCTGTACGCGGTGGGCAAGCATCTGGATGCCATGGGGTCAGGTCACGTACGGCAGGTCCGCAAGGACTGCGCCGGGGTGATTCTCTACACCGCCGAAAAAGCCACCTGGCTGGCCGGGGAGGCCATCCAGATTCTCGGCGGCAACGGCTATATCAACGAGTTTTCGGTGGGGCGCATCTGGCGCGATGCCAAGCTGTATGAAATCGGTGCGGGCACCAGTGAGATCCGGCGGATGCTGATTGGCCGCGAACTGTTCAACGAAACCCGCTGAGCACGTTTTCCCACTCCAGGAACCGCACCATGGCCATTCTGAAAACCCAGGTCAACGTTCGCTCCGCGCCGTATCAAAGCAATGCTGCCGCGATGGCTGAACACCTTCAATCGCTGAAAAAATTGATCGCCGAGGTGGGCCAGGGCGGCGGAAAGACTGCCCAGGAACGCCACCTCAGTCGTGGCAAATTGCTGCCCCGGGATCGCGTCGATCTGCTGCTGGACACCGGTTCGCCGTTCCTCGAGATCGGCCTGCTGGCCGCCCACGAGGTATATGGCGAGAAGGTCGCCGCAGCGGGCATGATCGCCGGGATCGGCAGTGTGTCCGGCGTGGAATGCATGATCATCGCCAACGACGCCACGGTCAAAGGCGGCACCTATTACCCGCTGACCGTCAAAAAGCATCTGCGCGCTCAGGCGATCGCCCAACAGAACCGCCTGCCCTGTCTGTATCTGGTGGACTCGGGCGGCGCCAACCTGCCGCGCCAGGATGAAGTGTTCCCCGACCGCGAGCACTTCGGCCGGATCTTCTTCAACCAGGCCAACATGAGCGCCATGGGCATCCCCCAGATCGCCGTGGTACTGGGCTCTTGCACCGCTGGGGGCGCCTACGTGCCGGCGATGAGCGACGAGACCATCATGGTGCGCAATCAGGCGACCATCTTCCTCGCCGGCCCACCGCTGGTGAAGGCGGCAACCGGCGAGGTGGTCAGCGCCGAGGATCTGGGCGGTGCCGATGTGCACTGTCGCCTCTCCGGGGTAGCAGATCATTACGCCGAAAACGACGAGCATGCCCTGGCCATCGCCCGTCGCTGCGTGGCCAATCTCAACTGGAAAAAGGCCGGCGAGCTGGCCTGCATTGCACCCATCGAGCCGCGTTACCCGGCCGAGGAAATCTACGGCCTGGTGCCTGCCGATCCCAAGCAGCCACTGGAGATTCGCGAAGTCATCGCGCGCACCGTCGACGACTCCAGCTTCGACGAATTCAAGGCGCTGTTCGGCGTCACGCTGGTGTGCGGCTTTGCCCATATCAACGGCTACCCGGTGGCAATCCTGGCCAACAACGGCGTGCTCTTCGCCGAGGCCGCGCAAAAAGGTGCGCACTTCATCGAGCTGGCCTGCCAGCGCAAGATCCCGCTGGTGTTCCTGCAGAACATCACCGGCTTCATGGTCGGGCAAAAATACGAAGCCGGCGGCATCGCCAAGCACGGCGCCAAGCTGGTGGCTGCGGTGGCCTGCGCCCAGGTGCCGAAGTTTACCGTGATCATCGGCGGCAGCTTCGGCGCGGGCAACTATGGCATGTGCGGCCGTGCCTACGATCCGCGCTTCTTGTGGATGTGGCCGAACGCGAAGATCGGCGTGATGGGCGCGCAGCAGGCGGCGGGCGTGTTGGTGCAGGTCAAGCAGGAACAGGCTCAGCGCGCTGGCGAGCAGTTCAGCGACGAAGATGCCCAGCGCCTGCGCCAGCCCATGGTCGAGCAGTACGAGCAGCAGGCTCATGCCTTTTACTCGTCGGCGCGGCTGTGGGACGACGGCGTCATCGACCCGGCACAGACTCGGGCGACCTTGGCCCTGGGGCTGTCGGCGGCCTTGAATGCCCCGATTGCCGATACGCGCTTTGGCGTGTTTCGCATGTAATTCAACGCGTATTTTTTCGCCCATCACGGAGCACTCGGCCATGCCCGATTTCTCGACCCTCGAGTTGGTCTTTGCCGACACTGGCGTCACCACGCTGTGGCTGAACCGACCCGATAAAAACAACGCGTTCAATGCGCAGATGATCAGCGAGTTGCAGGCAGCGCTCGATCAGGTGGCCGCCCACGAGGCCAGTCGATTCCTGCTGCTGCGTGGTCGTGGCAAGCACTTCAGCGCCGGCGCGGACTTGGCTTGGATGCAGGCCAGCTCGACCCTGAGCTACAACGACAATCTGCTCGAAGCGCAAAAGCTCGGCAACCTGATGGATCACCTGCATCAATTCCCGCTGCCGACCCTGGCCGTCGTACAAGGTGCCGCGTTTGCCGGCGCCATGGGGCTGGTCTGCTGTTGCGACATGGCCATCGGCAGTGACGACGCCTTGTTCAGTCTGTCCGAGGTGCGCCTCGGCTTGGCCCCGGCGGTGATCAGCCCCTATGTGGTGCAAGCCATCGGTCAGCGGGCGGCACGGCGTTATGCCCTGAGCGCCGATCGTTTTGACGCCCACCGGGCGCGCGAGTTGGGGTTGCTGGTCGAGGTCTACCCGGCTGCCGAACTCGACATGGCGGTGCGCGGCTGGACGCGAAATCTGTTGAAGAACAGCCCGGCGGCCATGAGCGCGTGCAAGTCGCTGCTGCTCGATGTCGGCGACGGTGAGCTGACGGCGGAGTTGAAAACGCGTACCGCCACGACCATCGCCAGCCTGCGCACCAGTGCAGAAGGCCAGGAGGGCATGCGCGCCTTTCTGGAAAAACGCGCCCCGGCGTGGAATGGAGAAACGCCATGATTGCCACCTTGTTGATTGCCAACCGTGGCGAAATCGCCTGCCGGGTCATTCGCACCGCCAAGGCACTGGGGATCAAGACTGTAGCGGTGTACAGCGATGCCGATGTCGGCGCCCGGCATGTGCGTGAAGCCGATGTGGCGATCGCCTTGGGCGGTACCAAGCCGGTGGACAGCTACCTGGTGATCGACAAGATCATTGCTGCCGCCAAGGACTCGGGCGCCGATGCGGTGCACCCTGGTTATGGTTTTCTTTCGGAGAATGCCGGCTTCGCCCGGCGCCTGGAGCAGGAGGGGCTGATTTTTCTCGGCCCGCCCGCGTCGGCAATCGACGCCATGGGCAGCAAGTCCGCCGCCAAGCGCCTGATGGAAGACGCTGGGGTGCCTTTGGTGCCCGGCTATCACGGCGAGGCGCAGGATCTCGAGACCTTCAAAGCGGCCGCCGAGCGTATCGGCTATCCGGTGTTGCTCAAAGCCGCAGCGGGGGGCGGTGGCAAAGGCATGAAAGTCTCCGAGCAGCCGGCGGACCTTGCCGAAGCCCTCGACTCCGCCAAGCGCGAGGCGCTGTCGTCGTTCGGCGATGAGCAGATGCTGGTAGAGAAATACCTGCTGGCGCCACGGCATGTCGAGATCCAGGTCTTCGCCGATCAGCATGGCCATTGCCTGTACCTGCACGAGCGAGATTGTTCCATTCAGCGGCGTCACCAAAAAGTAGTCGAAGAGGCGCCCGCGCCTGGGCTGTCCCCCGAGTTACGTCGCCAGATGGGCGAAGCGGCGGTGCGTGCCGCTCAGGCAATCGGCTATGTCGGGGCCGGTACCGTGGAGTTCTTGCTGGATGCGCGCGGCGCGTTCTTCTTCATGGAAATGAACACCCGTTTGCAGGTCGAGCATCCGGTGACCGAAGCCATTACCGGACTCGATCTGGTGGCCTGGCAGCTGCGCGTTGCCCGTGGTGAAACGCTGCCGCTGACCCAGGTCGAGGTGCCCCTGCAGGGGCACGCCATCGAAGTGCGTTTGTATGCCGAGGACCCGGAGGGCGGCTTTCTGCCGGCCAGCGGGCGGCTTGATCTGTATCAGGAAGCAGCGCCGGGCATCGGGCGGCGGGTCGACAGCGGAGTGGTCGAGGGCGACGCGATTTCGCCGTTCTACGATCCGATGATCGCCAAGGTCATCGCCTGGGGCGAGACCCGCGAAGATGCGCGTCGGCGCTTGCTCGCCATGCTCGGCGAGACGGCGGTGGGCGGCGTGAAAACCAATCTGGGATTTTTGCAGCGTATTCTTGCCACCCCGCAATTTGCCGCAGCCGAGTTGGATACCGGTTTTATCGAGCGCCATGCCGAGGTGCTGCTGCCCGCGCGGCCTGAGTTGACGGATGAGTTTTGGACGGAGGCCGGGCGCGCCTGGTTGGCAGGTGAGCCGCTATGGGTATCCGCTGAGGATCGGTTCTCGCCTTGGCGCCAACGCACTGGCTGGCGGCTGGGCGGGCCGAGCGAGGCGCTGGTGCATTTGCGCTGTGAAGCGACATCGCGCTTGTGCCGGATAGCATTCGCTAATGCCCCCCGCGTTCGTTACTGGCGCCGCGGCGAGGTGTTGTTCGTGGTCTGGCAAGGCCAGCAATTGGAGATTCGCGCGGTCGATCCACTGGCTGAAAGCATCGGAGCCGCCGCCATCGAGGGGGGCCTGACCGCGCCTATGAACGGCAGCATCGTGCGCATTCTGGTGTCGCCCGGCCAGCAGGTGCAGGCCGGTGATGCCTTGATTGTGGTCGAGGCGATGAAAATGGAGCACACCCTGCGCGCGTCCACAGCCGGCACTGTCAGCGCGATTTTCTGCGCCGAAGGCGAGCTGGTTGGCGAAGGTGCGGTCCTCGCCGAACTGCAGGAGGCCCCCCATGACGCCGCCTGATCGGGTACGGATCGTCGAAGTCGGCCCGCGCGATGGGCTGCAGAATGAGCAGGCGTCCATCAACACCGCCGACAAGATCGCGCTGGTCGATGGCCTCAGCGATGCCGGCGTGGGCTTTATCGAGGTCGGCAGTTTCGTCTCGCCCAAATGGGTGCCTCAGATGGCCGACAGCGCGGCGGTGTTCGCCGGTATCCAGCGGCGGCCGCAGGTGGTCTACGTGGCCCTGACCCCCAACGTGCAGGGTCTAGAGGCAGCGATTGGGGCCGGTGCTTCGCAGGTGGCCGTGTTTGCCGCCGCCTCGGAATCGTTCTCGCAAAAGAACATCAATTGCTCCATCGCTGAAAGCTTGAAGCGCTTCGAGCCGTTGATGGCTCGTGCCAAGGCCGAGGGTATAAAGGTGCGTGGCTACGTGTCCTGCGTGCTGGGCTGCCCCTACGAAGGTGAGGTCGCGCCGTCCCAGGTGCGGTATGTGTCCCAGGCTCTGTGGGAAATGGGCTGCTATGAGATTTCCTTGGGGGACACCATTGGCGTCGGTACCGCCGCCCAGGCGCGGCGCCTGATCGAGGTGCTCAGCCGCGATATCCCCCGTACGTCCCTCGCCGGGCATTTCCATGACACCTATGGCCAGGCGCTGGCAAACATCTATGCCTGCCTGCAGGAAGGCATCGGCGTGTTCGACAGCGCCATCGGCGGGCTGGGTGGCTGCCCTTATGCCAAGGGGGCGACGGGCAATGTGGCCACTGAAGATGTGCTGTATCTGCTGCAGGGTTTGGGGATCGAGACGGGGATTGATCTGGAGCGGCTGATCGCGGTCAGTCGGCGGTTGACCGATGCGCTGGGCAAACCGTCCGGGTCTCGGGTGACGCGGGCCAGGGGCGGCTGATAACAGCCGTGGGCTGTATAACAACGACAAGAAAGGCAACGCCATGAATCCTCCGAGTTACTCGCAAGGCTCCACATTGCCGCCTCTGCTCGCCCAGACCATCGGCGACGCATTCGATGCCACCGTGTCGCGATTCCCCCAGCGCCTGGCGCTGCTTGTCCCGGACCAGAACATCCGTTGGTCATGGGCGGCGTTGAAGGTCCAGGTCGACAGTCATGCACGTGCATTGATCGCACTCGGCGTGCGCGCCGGTGAACGCATCGGCATCTGGGCGCCGAACTGCTTCGAGTGGTGCCTGACCCAGTTCGCTTCGGCGAAAATCGGCGCGATCCTGGTCAATATCAATCCGGCCTATCGCACCAGCGAGTTCGAATTCGTGCTCGCGCAATCCGCCTGCAATTGGTTGATTTGCGCCGAAAGTTTCAAGACCTCCAACTACCACAGCATGATCGCCCAGGTCATTCCCGAACTGGCCATGTTCACCCCTGGCCGCCTGTCGAGTGAAAAACTGCCCGCCTTGAAAGGCATCGTCAGCCTGGCCGAGCACCCCCCCGAGGGCTTGCTCAGTTGGCAGGCGCTTCAAGCCATGGCCGCTGATGTAACGGACGAGCATCTGGCTCGGCGCCAAGCGCAGTTGCAGTTCGATGACCCGATCAATATCCAGTACACCTCCGGCACTACCGGCTTCCCGAAGGGTGCGACGCTCAGCCATTACAACATTCTCAATAATGGCTACATGGTTGGCGAGAGTCTCGGCCTCACCGAGTTCGACAGCGTGGTGATCCCGGTGCCGCTTTATCATTGTTTCGGTATGGTGATGGGCAACCTCGGTTGCCTGACCCATGGCAGCGCGATGATCTACCCGTGCGCGGCGTTCGAGCCACTCAAGGTACTGCAACGGGTCGCCAGCGAACGGGCCACCGTACTGTTCGGCGTGCCGACCATGTTCATCGCGCAACTGGATCATCCCGAGCGGTACCTCTACGATCTGTCCAGTTTGAGAACCGGCATCATGGCCGGAACGACTTGTCCTATCGAAGTGATGAAGCGGGTAATGAGCGAGATGCACATGGCAGAAGTGCAGATAGCCTACGGCATGACCGAGACCAGCCCGGTGTGCCTGCAGACGGGCCCGCAAGATTCGGTGGAACATCGCGTGACTACCGTGGGCCGGACGCAACCGCACCTTGAAAACAAGATAGTCGACAGCGACGGCCGCATCGTTGCGCGCGGGCAGGTCGGTGAGTTGTGCACCCGTGGCTACAGCGTGATGCTCGGCTACTGGAACAACGACGCCGAGACGGCCGAGTGCATAGACCGCAGCCGCTGGATACACACGGGCGACTTGGCGACGATGGACGAACAGGGTTTCGTCAGTATCGTGGGGCGCATCAAGGACATGGTCATTCGCGGTGGCGAAAATATCTATCCGCGGGAAGTCGAAGAGTTCTACCTCGCCCATCCGGCTATCGCAGATATTCATATTGTTGGTATCCCGGACAGCAAATATGGCGAACAACTGGTGGCCTGGGCGCGCATTCATCCGAGCCACAGTGTTACCGATGACGAGTTACGGCTGTGGGCCAAGGACCGCATTGCTCACTACAAGATTCCCCGGCACTTCAAGTTCGTCGAGGCGTTTCCCATGACGGTGACGGGCAAGGTACAGAAGTTCCGGATGAGGGAGGTCAGTATCGAGGAGTTGCCGGGGGCGTGAGACGGCACGACTGTCGGTGCAGTTGAACCGTTACGCTTTCACGTGGGACTAACTGAGTATCTCTCGAACACCTCTGAACATGACCGGCAGCGCTTGTGAATAGAAGCGTGGGGGCATGTCTCTCACTGAAGGAGCTCTGCACCATGGCAAGCCATTCCAACGAAACGCCAGTCTGGTTTATCACCGGCTGCTCCACCGGCTTTGGCCGCGCCCTTGCGCAATTGATTGTTGATCGCGGCTGGCGGCTGGTTGCGACTGCTCGGGATAAATCGCGGGTTGCCGATCTGGCGAAAGGCGCCGAGGACCGCGTGCTCGCGCTGGACCTGGACGTTGCCATCAGTGCTCAGGTCGAACAGGCCGTGGCCGCCGCCAACGAACACTTTGGCCGCATCGACGTGCTGGTCAACAACGCCGGTTACGGCTACCAGAGCACCATCGAAGAGGGCATTGAATCTGAAATCCGCGACCAGTTCGATGCCAACGTCTTCGGCCTGTTCGCCATCACCCGCGCGGTGCTGCCGATCATGCGCGCGCAGCGCAGCGGGCACATCATCAACATCACCTCGGTGGCGGGCCTGATCGGCTTCCCTGGGTCTGGGTATTACGCGGCATCGAAGCATGCCGTCGAAGGCTTCTCCGATGCGCTGCTGGCCGAAGTCGAGCCGTTGGGCATCAAGGTAACGTGCGTCGAGCCGGGGCCATTTCGTACCGACTGGGCCGGCCGTTCGCTGCGCCAGACGGCTACCCAGATCGATGACTATAAAGAGACCGCCGGCAAGCGTCTTGAAACCACCAAGTCCAACAGCGGTAGCCAGGCCGGTGATCCTGTGCGTGCGGGGGAGGCGATGATCGCGCTGACCCAGCAGGACAACCCGCCTCGGCACCTGCCGCTGGGGGCGTGGGGAATCGATATGGTGCTCAAGGATCGGCGCAGTCGGTTGGAGCAGTTGGAAGGGGTCAGGGACATCAGCGCTGGGGCTGACTTTCCGAGCTGATACGGGGCCCATCTCCCGTAGCCAGGGGGCTTGCTCCCGATTGGTCTGCCAGCCGCAGATGATGTGACTGACAGGACGCCTCTCGCTACAGGTGCATGCCAGGCAGGCTCAGAATGGCGGAGGCGAAGGCCTGCGGCGCCTCCTGAGGCACGTTGTGCCCCACCCCCGGTATGATCTGGCGCCGATACGGGCCAGTGAAGCGGCCTTTGTCGGGATCATCGACCGGAGGCGGGGCAACGGTGTCGTCTGCGCCGTGGATCACCACGGCAGGCACCGCGATTGGCGGTTGCGGGGCCAGTCGCAGTTCGATGGGGTCGTACCGTGGATCGCCCGCCACCAATCCGAATCGATGACGATAGGAGTGGGTCACCACATCGACGAAGTCCTCATTGGCAAAGGACAACGCCGTCGTATCGAAGGACTGTTCGGTAAATGTCCAAGTGGGCGACCACATCTTCCATAACAAATGGCAGAACGCGTTGCGATTCAACGTCAGACCACGATAGCCGCGATCACCATGCAGATAGTACTGATACCAATACAACAGTTCCGCCGCAGGTGCGGCTGGCTTATAAGCCTCGGCAATATTCTGGATGCTGTAACCATCACAACTCAGCAAACCACTGACCCGTTCGGGCCACAGTGCCGCAACGATACACGCCGCTCTGCCACCCCAGTCATAGCCCGCAAGCACTGCGCGTTCGATGTTCAACGCGTCCAGAAAAGCTAATAAATCCGCCGCCACCGCCGCTTGTTGGCCGGATCTCATCGTCTGTGCATCCAGGAAACGAGTCTGGCCATAACCGCGCAAGTAAGGGATCAGGCAACGCTTACCTGCGGCGGCCAGTGGCGGGGCTACTTCGTCATAGCTGTGAATGTCGTAGGGGAATCCGTGCAGCAGCACCACCGGTTGCCCCTCGGGCGGGCCCAGTTCCAGATAGGCGATTTCCAGCACGCCAGCCGTGATGGTCTTCATGAGCGTCTCCAGTTTGGCCGTGGCAGGCATTGCAGGGTTGGACTGCGTGGGGTGAGCGTAGACTCAAAATAACAGCGGCTGTAGAACTATATGCTCCAGCCCTTGATGAGTTTTTGCGCCGGGATCATGAAGTAGACCCATTCCCGGCCATCCTTGCGCTTGTTGAACAGTTGGTGCTCTACCAGGCCGTTCAAAACCGCTGAGGCAGTATTATAGGAGCAGCCTAGGTTGTCCTTGACGGTTGTCGCGGTAAATTCCTCGCCTTTATTCATTTGTGCCACTTGCAGGACCGTCTTTTGTTTGTCGTTCAGTTCGGTGTACAGCCCTGATTGATACAGAAAGGCCTTGAACGCCTGCATGCCCTGAAGGGTTTTTTCGTAGGTCGCTTTGAATGTACCGATGGCGCGGTTGATTACCGTGCATTGGTAATCGATGAAATACGTCAGGTCCATCTCGTCGGTTTCGGTGTACAGGTAACTTTTACCGTATTGAACAGGCACCGACTTCAACAGCGTGCTGATCGCGATGTAACGGAAGGCGGCAAAATCGTGTTTGAACAGGTACCAGTAAAACAGTGACCGAGCGACACGGCCGTTACCGTCATGGAACGGATGCTCATAGCCGATCGCGAAATGCAGGGTAATGGCTTTGATCAGCGGGTGGAGGTAGGCCTCGCTTTCAGCGTCCGTATGATCGGTGTTCAACCAATCTGCCAGGGTCTGCAGGCGCTTCTCCAGGCCTATGCCCGGAGGCGGCGTGTGTACGACATTGCCATCGCCATCTTCCACCACGATATCGTCGCTGGCTGAGCGAAACACGCCGGGTTGGTAATGACTGTCGTCGATATTCTCCACGCCGATGTAGTGCAGCTCTGCAATCAGGCCGGCGGATAACGGCCGGTCCTTGAACCGCCATGCGGCCTGCATCATCTTGAAATTGCCGACGATCATTTTTTCGTCGAGCGTCCGAGGCGCACGTTGGCGTTTGAGCAGGTCCTTGGCGACTTTTGTGGTGGTGGCCGCGCCTTCCAGTTGACTGCTGCTGATGGCCTCGTCTTCGATAAGGTCGTTGAGCAGGTAGCTGATGTGTTCCTGCTCGTCTATCTGCTGGCTCATCCACTCCAGTGCGGCGGTGGAGGCATAGCGATCGCTCGCAGAAGCGGCCTTTTGGATCGTGGTTGTGTTCAGCAGCCTGCACATCGTCATTGGGACGCCGAGTTTGACGAGGTCGGTGAGTTGCAGGCGCCGCGCGCTCTTGACCACTGACCAGGCAAGACCGTGATCGAGGTGTCTGGGGATTCTGAAGCGCAGGGTGTCGTAGTGCTGGTAGCGGCCTTTGCGGTCCGTGGGAGTGAAGAGCTGCAGGTAGTCGACTGCCAGGCTGGGGTGATCCTTGACGATTTTTTCGATCGGGTTGGGGTCGACGGGGGGCGGCCGCGTGATCATGGGTAACTCAAAATTGGCTGGTTTTGAGTTTTGAGGGTACACCGGATGAGCTGATATCTCAAAAACTCAAATTTATGAGATATCAATGGTTCATACGCGGATCGGCTTCAGTTGCGCGCCATTCAGGATGAGGCGCACAGACAACGCCCTGGATCAGCACTCGACGCCGAGAAGTCCTCAGGCGGCAGTCTCCAGCCATTCACCCCTATCGTCGCCGAATGAATGGCCGGTGTGGCCTGAGTATGGTCGACGCTGGACGCGTCGCAGTTAGGGTTGGAGCAGATACCCTCACGCGCTTCTCGAAGCGCTCTCTTGACCGCCGGAGCGAAATCATCCGCATGACGGGCCGACGAGCCCCCCCCCCGCTCAACATCCGCTAGTTGGCGCGAATCAACCTTGTGATAGAAACGGCCACCGATGCTTTTCGGCCTGCTCAGTTTCTGGCCAGGAGTGGTTATCATCGTAACCACAACACGACAGGGCAACGAGCTCATGACCTACGCACTTATAGACAATGCCACCCTCACAGCTGTCCAGCGTGCCACTGGAGCTGTCACGGTACAAAACACCGACACGATCAATGGAGACCTGTGCGCTGTAGAGAATTTCCTCCAGGGCATTCTTTTCTACGATGACCTGTTGTGCATCGACAACTACAAGCCTCAGCACCGGGAAACGCGGAAAAAGCAGTTCCCGTACCTGCGCTTCGTTGACCCAACCCAGTTCGAACTGCAGACGGTCGACGAGGTTGCACAACGGGAAGCCGCGCTGATCCGCCCCGAGATTCGCGGAGGTGAGTTCGTCGATGAGGACTTCGCAGGTCTCCTGGAGCAGCTGAAAATGAACATGGTCTGCACCTGGGATAAATCTTCCAGCGTGTACTACCTGACCATGAGAATGCTCGGGCACCAAGCCACTGATGCCTATGGCAAGTACAGCGCCTTGAGCGCTGCAATCTTTGCCGAATTGGCAGACGTGGGCGACACATGTGGACGCTGGTCGCAAGAAGTGAAACTCGTAGGCTCCGATGGCCACGTCTTCACCGAGCAAGACTTTGCCAGGAAGAAGCCCGAAGATTTCGGCGGCGCCACAAAGCAGCTGGAGATGTTCATCGCTTCCCTGAACTGGCTGGCCTACAAGTCCATCTACTATTCCATGGCAGCTAAGCACCTTAAGGCCGACTCATTTATTCATCCGATACGCCATGCCTATCAGTTGCACTGGCTGAAAAAAAGCGGCTTCTTCGGTCACGACTTCACGGCTCGCCTCCTGGCCAACCTCTCCAGCAAAACACAGACGAGCATCGCTGAAATCAAATCTCACGGGGGTGCGCAGACTGTAGCTCTCGACCTGCCGCTTTTCTCAGCCTGGATGACCCAGGTCTCCGGCAGCGTGCCGAACGCGATCATGGCTGCCAAGCAGATTCGCAACGAAGACCATTTCGTCACCATCCGACAGACTCTGAAGGAAATACGGGTCGCGTTCGATGAAAAGGGCATCGGTGACGGCAACAGGTTGGTGACCAAATTGATAGGCGATGTTGACAAGATTTGCGGCGACCTGAAACGCAAATACGGCGTGCCCTCTGCCCAAGGCATCCAAGGAAGCTTCCTGATCAAAGCGGTTAACACCATGACTGGATGGGCCGGCATTCCGGGCTTACCGGATCGCGAGTTTGCCCTGTCCACCCCTGAGTTCATGAAGTCGCAGTCGACCAAGGCGTTCACGACCGTCGTAAAGGACATCACGGCAGAGCTGACGTCTATGGAGCGCCTCGGTGGTGTTCGAGACCTCATGGCCAAATCGTTCGTTATCGACAAAGAAAAATTCGGCAGTCCCAAGGTTCAAAACCCCCGCTACCGTCACGCGACCTCTGAGTGGCAAAAACCAATGTAAATGCCGCTCCGGAGCCCGCCCCAGGGCATTGCTGTACACAGGGCGGGCCGTTCTGATGATGGGAGGCTGCCCACGTTGATCTGCATTCAGACCTCAGCATGACGACGCTACGCGCAGTCTAGAGACAGCAGTTTTTGTACTTAACACCGCTTCCGCAGGGACAGAGTTCGTTGCGCCCGTATTTCCTTGGGATCAACGCGCGCTCCATGGCTTTCATTCCTTGAGCTACTGATGAAGGAGGCTTCATTCCTTGGGTTAGGGCATCCATCGCTAGTGAGCGCTCCCAAGGAAACTCAAGCGTTACGCCGAATTGGAGTTCCCCCTCCAAACCAACCGACACGCCAAACCAACTTGCAGTTCGCTGAACGTACTTTCGCTTGGCGCACTGCACTTCTAGGACTTTAATGGCGTCCTCGCTAGGCTCAGGATTGCAATGCACACAGATCCCGCTCCCTGCGCCCGTCATACCAGCAGTGAAGTCATGCCGCTTCCCATCAAGCTTCGTCTGCTTGATAAGACTATCTATGGCTTTATGAATGGCGCTGCACGTGTCTTCCCCCATCGACAAAAGAGTGAATCCCAGCTCCATTGTTGACGGGACTGGACGGCGCTCGATCTGCTCGATCAGACGCTCGTAGTAGGTTCCATTCATTTTTGTCAATAGTCCCTCCGGAACCCGCTTTCCTGCAAGTCCTTCACGCCTCACGGTCATGGCGACATCAAGGTCAGCTGCGATCGAATCATCCAACATCAACATGCTGAATTCGTCTTGAAGCCACAGATTGGAATGAAGGTGATATGCAAGCGCGACGAGTTCATGACTGATCATTAACTTCTCGATCGCATCGATGCGCATGCGGACGTAGCTGAGGAAACGCAACGGCGTGTCCAGCATCTCAGCGAGGACATCGAGAAAGAATATGTCCATAACAAAGGGAGGGCGGATGATCGCATCAGCCGAATACTTCAGATACTGACTAGCCTGGAAGGCGAGCGCGGGGTAGTGATCCGACACCACGCAGAGCGGATAGATTTCTCTGATGTTTTCCGGTAAATCGACCGTCTGGCCCCGATCATTTTCAAGCCGGCACTTACCTGAAAGAATCGCCGTCGCACATTCGGCCCCTTGGTCGTAGGCTTTCTGAATCGCAGCTGCAAAGTCGGCCTTGATTTGTCCATCGCTGCCCTTGCGGGCGGCCAACGTCAGCTTTTTGGACTTGGCTTGGACGATGATCACCCGGTCGCCGAAAACAACCAGTACATCAGCCTCAGCAACGATCCTTTTCCCCTCGTACAAATTGACGTTGGTGTGGACATTTGCCGTACCGAACACCGCAACTAAACGACGGTAAGAGAATCGCTCAGTGAACGCGCCACGGTTGTCGGACGCCTGCTGCTTGTAAGCCTTGTCTTGGTTCATCCAGAAAAAAGGCGACTCGTACAGCGCCTCATAAATTGCGTAGTGAGAAAACAGCAGTACTGAGCCCCTTCCAGTCGGAAGCAGCGGAGTCGCATTCACCTGGTTGAAGTCACCCACCTCTTTGAAGCCGGCATTGTCGCCGCTAAACGAAAAAACGTCGAAGAATGCCTCAACCACTGCGAGATCCTGACTGGCACGCTGAGCAACCTCTGCCGCAGTAAATTCATAAAAACTCACCACCGACTCTAGTGGTATTTCTCCTGCCTTCAAGTCGAGACTCGACCGAGTGTCCTTCGTCGCTCTGGAGTCCATCAAATCACACATAGCTCTCGCGATCCGACACGCTTGCCCGCTGGAAAAACCTTTCACTCGGATAAGCCAGTCGTCATCGACAGCATGCTTCTCCACAAAGAAATCTCGGTACTGGAAGCTGTAAGCGGACTCGGCGCCATAGAAAATTGGCTCCTTCATCATTTCACCCTGCCAGAAATCGTCCATGCCTTCTGCGTTGCCGACGTGGCTGATCATTTCCCCCATGGCCGCTCCACTCATTGACTGATGAAACTCCTCCATCAGGCCATCAGTAAGCGTTACATAACTCAAGAGCGTTGTAGTGTCAGGCTCGGTCAAATCAAGGGGCTGCCTCATCATCAGCCCCAACAGCATGGTAGTTTCGTTCCGATTAAGACGAGTAGGATCGTACATATGGCTGAGATCGGAAGCTTCATGCTCCCCCTGAAAGGACACCATATTGTCTCGGTAGCAGATCCCGGCAATCGCATGAACGTAACCAGACTGGGCTGTCAGTTCGACAAGCTCTTCAATGACTTCAGCTTCACTTCGATTTGCAGCACGCATCTTGGTACTCCGCCGGGGGTTGCGAGGAAACTCCTGGTAGTTCTGAGCTCCGAAGCGCCTATTCCCTAAAGGCTAGCTATTCAGCCGATTGGCGGGTACTCCCAGCTTAGGTCTGCCTGAGGGTAGCTAGATTTTGAAGACCTATTCAGGAGCTCACACACCTGATTTTTGACCGTGAGCGCCCCTCAGAACATTTGACCAAAATTTTAGGTAAACACAATTATTCAGCCTACACGCTAAACCTTCGCCTATCGAATCATTCAACAGGCGGTCTGCCACGGCCAACCACGTCGTGACGACGTGCATACGCAGACCTGAAGAGTTCGACTCGCACGAGCCTGCGTCGCTCGGCCTCCACCAGCCTCTCGGCTACAAGGCGCTGGTGATAACTCATCACGCCTGCAATTTCTTCGTTGAGCCTCGCCACAGATGTTTTGGGTAGGCCCCTCAACATCCCATCCAGGAAGGACAGGCGACCCCAGAGAATACCTCGGCGAGCACTGATGTGATCACCTCTTTCGAGATCGATCTCGACCCTCTCGTCCTTCACGTCCAATTCGAAACGCACGTTTATCAAGCGCAACGACCGCGGCGGCGGCCCGTGAGCAGACGGCCAAAAAACGATGGCCTCCATTCGTATTCCCTTGCCAAAACCACCTCCCCACGATCACAGCGCGTGGACGAAAATTGCCCATAACCCCTCAAGGTATGTATTCAGACCCTAAAAGAGAACAATCCCAACGGCCATGAAAGCGCTCCCGACTTGAAAGAGCCAAGTAGGCAAACGATCAGAGGGGAAGTGATCGACATTGACCAAGAGGTGCCGGACAGCCGATTGCTCATAGCTCGCTAGTGACAGCAACCCAGGCACTGTGCCATTATCGGGAAAAGTGATGGAGCACCTATGAAAATCAAAAGTTTTAGAATTAAGAACTTTCGCACAATCACCGGCGATCAAACAATCAACCTCCAAGATGGGATGACGATTGTAGGCCCGAACAATAGCGGAAAATCTAACACACTACTGGCCCTGTACTATTTTTTCACGGCCAGAACTGATCAAGTTGGATATTCTGCTGAAGCTGATCTCCCATTTGGCCACGACGGTGTTCAGACAAGTTTGACCTGCTTCTTTTCACTTGACTTATCAGACCCATTCGATAACGACATTCACAAAGCCTTGATAAAAATGAAAAAGCTTTTGGATGAAGAAAAACAAGATGATATCGCGACCAGCTTTTCATTAAACCTAGTCTTCAGACCAGTACCAGTATACCAAATTTTTCCAGGCGTCAAACAAAACTTAAAAAGACGTCTGGAGTACTCAGACCTACA
Source organism: Gammaproteobacteria bacterium (assembly GCA_903970465.1). Classification (GTDB taxonomy): domain Bacteria; phylum Pseudomonadota; class Gammaproteobacteria; order Pseudomonadales; family Pseudomonadaceae; genus Aquipseudomonas. The sequence goes on along the minus strand of CAJCIO010000166.1, from coordinate 2,021 downwards.
ACGCCATGTCATAGACAAAGTACTAAGTTATTTTAAATGTTACAGAATCCCATCTGAAAAATCCGTAGAAAAAATATATTCAGATTTCGTAATGCCGCTTGTTAAGAAAGAAATAGCCAAGGCTATTAGCCCATATCATGAAGTAATAAAAAACAGTATAAAATCCTTGAGCTCTAGCATCAATGACACTCTCCTTCAGTCAGGGGTAGAAAACGTTAACGTCACGTTAGACTATCCTGAGGATGCACTGGAAAACCTTATAGCCACGCTTGATTTAGAAGTAGACGACAGATCTAAGACCTCAATCTACTCTAAAGGAATGGGAGTCCAGTCAACTGTACTTTTTTCAGCGCTAGAATGGGTTACAAAGCAACAGTCAGATAATCATATCGTGTGGCTGATCGAAGAACCTGAAACCTATATGCACCCTGCCTTAGCAAACAAGGCATCTCGGGTATTGGGACGACTGGGCAAATCCTCAACCGTAGTCAAAACCACACATAGTCTGAGCTTTTTACCAAATGATCCACTAAATATTGCAGGCATAACATTCAGCCCTGAGGCAAACAGTACCACGATCACAACGTATAAAACTATCCACGATGCAACGTCTGATATCAGAGGCGCGCTGGGCGTTAAGTTTTCAGATTACTTCAGCCTTTCCGAAGTAAATATATTCGTAGAAGGCGAGACAGACGTTGAGTATCTAAAAGCCGCCATGGAAAGCTATAATCACAAGCATGAACGCAAGCTTTTCATGCAGAGTTGTGATTTGCGGGTAACCAGTTTTGGAGGTTGCAGTAATCTGGTTGGTTTCTTAAGAGCTAACTACGAATTCATACGAAAGGAAGTGGTTGCAGTATCCCTCTTTGACTGCGACGATGCGGGTCTTAAAGCTACTAAGGAGCTGAAGGGATATCTAGGAACTAGGGGTGGCTTTCTCCCCGATAGAGATTACACATATGTTCCTGGAGGTGCAATAGAAAGCGTATTTCCAGACGACTGGATTTATCAAGTCAAAGCAGAACACCCTAGCTGGCTGGAAATAGACTATGATGCGGCGAAGACAATCATCTCCGTTGAGGTAGAGGACAGTCACAAGAAACAATTTATGAACACTATGCTCGACTACATGCGCAACAACCCTTACTTTGACAGTCATCCTCCGAAGTTTGACAGCTTGCTTGAGGCATTAGACGAACGAATAGCGAAGGCTTACAAAAAGCTCTACTCACGAGCCACCCCGAAACAAGCACCCGCACTGGAACTTCTAGCATGAGCTAATTCAGTGCATTGAGACAGAACTACCAATTACGGAAATTCGCCGGAGATCTATTGGGACCGGTGTGTACGTCAGTCTCGCGTATCATGTAACCCGTCCTTACTCGACAAAATTTCCCTAGATCGTCACTCTAGCTTGCCATACACGACGGTTTACAGCTGGGCATTCGATAAAGCGAGTGCGAGCTTTTCAAGCAACAGCCGCTTGGCAGATGCCAACGTAGATTCCTGACCCGTCCTCACATGGAAACGCGCATCGCAGTTTTGGTTAAGCCACCGCATCACATTGTGGTGGCTTCAGGCCGATTCTGCTAAGCGTCTGGCAGTTGGAGCGTACCTGTCTGGATGCTCAGCGAGCGAATTTCATCTTGCCAAGTCGGAAGAGATCATTGTGCAATTTGACAATCTCTCCTGCAGTTGCGTGCAACCGATTGACTACTGAAAAAAGTGCTCAGGCTTTGTCTCTTCCCATTCCGGAGGGACGGTTTGGAAGTCCGGATTATAGGCAGGGAACGTATTGACAGCGATCTGGCCCAGATAGTAGCCAACCAATCCATGTAGCTGAGAGCGCATCTTTTCCATTTCGGCATCGATGAACTGTAAGCGCTCCATAAACCCCACCGAACTTAATACGGGTGGCGCGCTCAGCTAGGCGTTGCGGGTGAGCAGTTCCACGGCAGCAAGGCTTCGTAATCTTCAACCGATGTCGCCGTTGGCACGCGTTCCAGGGCGTGGCGCAG
>CAJCIO010000165.1 GCA_903970465.1 Gammaproteobacteria bacterium | reverse complement strand
AAACCTTCGTTGATATCTTCCAGCGCCAGCTTGCGGCCGATCAGACGATCCACCGGCAAGGCGCCGCTGCGGTACAGACCCAGGTAGCGCGGCACGTCGCGGGCCGGTATGCATGAACCGATATAACTGCCCTTCACCGTGCGCTCCTCAGCGGTCAAGCTGAGCTGCTGCAGGGGCCAGCGATCATCAGGGCGTGGCAAGCCGGCGGTGACCGTGGTGCCACCGCGGCGGGTAGCGCCGTAAGCCAGTTCCATGGCGGGCACGGAACCGGCGAATTCGAAGGCGAAATCCACTCCGCCGCGGGTCAGCTCGCGGATCTGCGCCACCGCGTCCGGGTCCCGGGCGTTGACTGCAGCGGTAGCCCCCAAGGACAACGCCAACTCCAGCTTGGAGGCCTGCACGTCCACCGCGATCAGCGGATTGGCACCGGCCGCCTTGGCGCCCAGCAAGGCGCTCAAACCCACACCACCCAGGCCGACGATCAATGCCGACGCGCCCGGTGTGACCTTGCCGGTATTGACCACCGCGCCGACCCCCGTCAATACCGCGCAACCGAAAACTGCGGCCTCCACCGGATCGATGCTGTCATCGATAGGGATGCACGACCGCGCACTCACCACGGCGTGATCAGCGAACGCCGAGACCCCGCAGTGATGGCTGACATGACTGCCCGCCACGCTGAGCCGATAGCCGCCCTCGAGCATTTCGCCCTTGCCATTGGCTTCGGCGCCGGGTTCGCACAACGCCGGCCGACCCTCCATGCACGGTACGCAATGCCCGCAACTGGGCACGAAGACCAGCACCACCGTCTGCCCTACCCGCACGTTGCGTACCCCGGCGCCGACTTCCACCACCTGCGCACTGGCCTCATGCCCCAAGGCCATGGGCAGCGGCCTGGGCCGTACACCGGTAATCACCGACAGATCGGAATGGCACAACCCGGCGGCAATCATCTTCACCTTCACTTCGCCTGGCCCCGGTGGCGCCAGGTCCAGCTCGGTGATGTGCAAGGGACGGCTTTGCGCGAACGGCGCCGACAGGCCCGATTCGCGAAGTACTGCAGCTCTGATTTTCATACAAGGTTCCTGCTCGGATGCATTCGAATGTTCGCCTGACGCCGGGTTTGCACTCAGTGTGGCAGCATTCCCACGAATACCTGGAGGTTAGGCGAGCGAGTGCCGCGCCGCCACGTCAGCCACTTTCCTACCTGCACGGACGAAAAAGCCCACACGCGCTGTTACTTCGCAGAATGATCCTTGGCGCGGCGATTCCTTAGCCTGAAACCTCCGCGCTGCCCTCCCGGTGCAGCCGCCAATCATCAGCAAGGGATTGCCTCCATGACCCAGCGTCGCCGCCTGCAAGCCAGATCCGCATCATCCTTCAAACTCAAACCCCTGTTGCTGTCCGTGTTGGTGGGGCTGATCCCGGTCATCAGCGGCATGCTGATCCTCTACTGGCAGGTCGATCGCTCATTGATGCGTGACAGCCTTGCGGCTGGACAACGGGCCATCGTCAACATCGACCGCACCCTCGAACGCGCCGACGACGCGACCGCACGAGCGAGCAGCCTTGTAGGACAGGAGTGCAGTGCCATCCTCGAACCAATGCGTCGGCTGGTCGTCGGTTATCCCTCGGTACGGGCGATTGTGATGGGTGATAGCGAGAAACTCTCTTGCGGTACCGAAATCGGTGAGTTCAATCGCCCCCTGAGCCCGGAAATGATGTCGGCGAGCAGGTTGGTCTTGCGTGAAAGCAGCGCGCCGACGCCTGACCATCCTTCGTTGATGTTCCGCCGGTTCGAGGGGCACATCAGTGTCAATGCGGTGATCGACGCTGAGGTTTTAGGCGAGAATCTCACCCACGCCCGCAACGGCGCCACCGTGTTACTCGAACACAACGGGCTGTTTCTCGATCCGGATGGGCGTATATCCGCTTATGACTTCGACGATCACGGCGATCATCATGCGGTGCAAGTGTCCACGCAATACGGCTACAACATCCACAGCGGCTATGCCCCGAACAAAGTAGCCGAGGCTTTCAAGGCGCAGGCCTTGCCGATTTTCGGCACCCTGCTGCTGTTGGGCGTCATTACCGCCGGCGTGTGCCATTGGCTCTCACGCCAACCCCGCTCGACCCGACAGATTTGACTCCTCCGCCCGCCAGCCGTGCAGGTGCTTGCTTGCAGCGAACGCCTGCACAAATTCACGCCTGCGACTAGCTAGCAGTCCTGCTAGTAACCACCCTGCCTGTTTGTGTCTATCATGCATCGAGCTGTCTGACCGGGGCCACGGACGAGACCGAGCCAATCCATGGCCAAATTCCGCGGCCCTGCCCTGTTTCGCTGCTGGTGTATGCCTATGCCCCTGAACCACAAGTCCAAGCGCCCCAATGCCCTGTTGCCCTGGCTGGTGGGGGCTGTGCCCGTGCTGTTGGGACTGGTGATCACCTATTGGCAAGCCGAACGGGCGCTGGTCAACGACGGTGAATTGATCGGCAGTGAAACCGTCGAGCAGGTCGAGCGAATTCTCGACAATGTTTCCGGTGCTGCTGAAGAATTGCTACCGCTGGCAGGTACGCCCTGCGCTGATGCGCAGTTGGCGTTGCGCGATCAAGTCGCCCGGCGCCCCTACGTGCGCTCTACCATCATCGCCGACCAAGGCCGCCTCTATTGCAGCTCGCTGTTCGGCGACTTCAGTGAGCGCCTTAACGCAGCGGATTATGTCGACGGTCGGGTGTCGCTGATCAGTGGCAACAGCGTGACCCCGGGCCGCGCCGTGTTGCTGTACCGCACCCACCGCGATGATTCGCAGCATCACGACCAGAGCGCCATTGCCGCCCTTGACGGCACTCACTTGATCAACACCTTGCGCACCCTGGGGCGCAACAATGATCTGATCCTGCAGGTAGGCCCGAGCTGGCTTTCTGCCGATGGTCAGGTACAAGAGCAGGCGCTACCAGAATTCGACATGGCGCCGGTCACTGTGCAGTCGACCCGCTATCCCATCAGCGTGCATACCGGCTTCGCAGCCGGGTCCGCCTGGCAATTGATGGCCAGCCGCTATCCAGCGCTGCTGGCCCTCCTGCTGTTCCTCGGCGTCCTCGCCGGACTGATCTGCCGTTGGCTGCTCAAACGCGCCCACTCCCCGCCAGCGGAACTGCAGCGAGCACTGCTGGCGAGCGAGTTCGTACCGTACTTCCAACCCGTGGTGCGTAGCACGGACAAACAATGGATCGGCGCCGAGATCCTCATGCGCTGGCAACACCCGCGCGAGGGGCTGGTACGCCCTGATCTGTTCATTCCGCTGGCCGAAGATTGCGGCAAAATCGTCCCCATGACCCGCTCGTTGATGCGCCAGACCGCCGCCCTGCTCGGCCCGCAGGCCGATCGTCTGAGCGAGCAGTTCCATCTGGCGTTCAATATCAGTGCAGCGCACTGCCAGGACCTGGCGCTGCTCGATGACTGCCGCGAGTTGCTCGCTGCATTTCCTATCGGCCGAATCAAGCTGGTGCTGGAACTGACCGAGCGTGAGCTGATTCAGCCTAGCGACATCACCCAACGATTATTTGCCGAGCTGAATGAAATTGGCGTGATGATCGCCCTGGATGACTTCGGCACCGGCCACTCCAGCCACTCCTATTTGCAGGCGTTCAAAATCGATTGCTTGAAGATCGATCAGAGTTTCGTGGCCATGATCGGCGTCGAAGCGCTGTCGAGGCACATCCTCGATAACGTCATCGACCTGTGCCACAAGCTGCAGTTGCAGATAGTCGCCGAAGGCGTCGAGACGCCCGAGCAAGGCGAATACCTGGCGGCGCAGAACGTCGATTACCTGCAAGGTTACCTGTATGCCAAGCCTATGCCCGGGGCGGATTTCGTTGCGCAACTGCCGCGACACTGACCCTGCAGCGAGGGGGCTTGCTCTCGATACGGCGTGTCAGCGGACCACTGCGTGTCTGAAATACCCTGTCGGGAGCGAGCGCCCTGACTACAGATAGCCTCAGTGCTTGATGAAAATCAGCAGCAAGCTGATGGTGATGAAGGACGCCAGGGTGGTGATCACCAGGGCGGCCGCACAGCGACCCTCCAGGCCGAAGCGTTGCCCCAGTATCGGATAAACACTCATCATCGGCGCGCTGGCCATGATCAGACCCGCGGTCATCATCGCCGGCTCCACATCGGCCAGTATCAGAAAGCCGAGGCTGAGCAGCAACGGATGCAGGATCAACTTGCCGGCGCCGATCTGCAGGATTTCCCCCACTTGCCCGCGCACCTTGGTGCCGAACAGCACGCCGCCAATCACGAACAGCGCAACGGGCGCCGACGCCATCGAGAGCATTTCGATCAGCTTGAGCGGCACCACCGGCAACTTGACCTCGGTGATCGACAGAATCACCCCGGTGATAATCGCCAGGATCAGTGGATTGCGCGACAAGCGCTTGAAGGTTTCGCGCACCACCGCCAGCGTTGAACCACCGCCCTGATGGCCAGCCTCGGCGAGCGCTAATGCCAGCGGAATCATCACCAGGTTCTCGACCATCATGCCGAGCGCCAGCGCGACGCCGGCCTGCGGTCCGACCGCCATCAAGGCAATGGGATAGCCGATAAAGCCACTGTTGGACGTGCCCATCCCCATGGCCGCGATTGCACTGTTGCTGAGGTTGTGCCCGTGCACCTTGCGAAACACCGTGAGGCCCACCGCCAGGCAGCCCAGGGATGCGAGTACATAGGCAATCAGGTAATGGGGATTGAGGACTTCGGCGATCGGCCGCAGGGCCAGGGCGCGAATGACCAGCGCCGGCATGGCGAAGGTGATGACGAACGTACCAAGGCCGCGCATCTGTTCGCGGCTCAACAGGGAAAAACGGGCGGCCAGGTAGCCCATGCCGATAATGCAGAAGATGGGTGCGGTGATACCAAGAACTTCCAGCAAGCGGCTCCCCCTTCAGCGCTGGCGGCCGACGGTCGCGGCCCCAGGCTCCCATGATTATTGTGTACTGGTGTTTCCACGATAATCGCTCGTCGGAGGTATCTCCAGTGGTTTTTCGGGGGCGCCCCCTCACTACAGGTAGCGCAGCAGGCCGCTTGCCCCCGATCAGGTGGAATACCCGAGCAGAACACTGCGCTATCGTTATCAACCTAATTGATAGCAAGCTTGGTAAATAGCTGTTTTCACGCCCGTTTTCCCGATCTTTATCATTCGCAGTGATATTCATCTTCGAACCATTCGATTCGTCGATGGTCATGATCGACGCCATGATCCGTCCACTCTCAATTTACCGGTGGGCAGCACACATGGAACAGTCTCTCAATCACTTGCGTTTTCCTCTTGCGGCCATCGCCCTGGTGGTCATGACTGCCTGCGGTCGCGCGCCGGAGGTTGCTCAGGCCCCAGCTGCACCCCAGGTCAGCGTCGCCAAGGTGCTGGAACAGCCCATCAACGAATGGGACGAGTTCACCGGTCGCCTCGAGGCGCCGGAAACCGTCGAAGTGCGCCCGCGGGTATCCGGTCAGATCGACAAGGTGGCCTTTACCGAAGGCGCGCTGGTGAAAAAAGGCGACCTGTTGTTCCAGATCGATCCGCGTCCGTTCCAGGCCGAGGTCAACCGCCTCGATGCCCAGGTCACCCAGGCTCGCGCCACCGCCGCGCGGACCGACAACGAAGCGCAGCGCGGCGAGCGGCTCAAAGCCAGCAACGCGATTTCGGCCGAACTGGCCGAAACCCGTACCACCACCGCCCAGGAAGCCCGTGCCGGCGTCGCGGCCATTCAGGCGCAACTTGACCTGGCGCGCCTGAACCTGAGCTTCACCCGCGTGACCGCCCCCATCAGCGGTCGCGTCAGCCGCGCCGCCATCACCGCCGGCAACATCGTCACTGCCGACCAGACGCCGCTGACCACCCTGGTCTCGACCGACAAGGTGTACGCCTACTTCGACGCCGACGAGCGCGTGTTCCTCAAATACAACCAGCTGTCCCGTGCCGGCCAGCGCAGTCAGACCAGCCCGGTGTACCTGGGCCTGTCCAACGAAGACGGCAACCCGCACCTGGGTCAGATGGACTTCGTCGACAACCAGGTCAATCCGCGCACCGGCACCATCCGTGGCCGCGCCGTGTTCGACAACAGCGACGGCAGCTACACCCCAGGCCTCTACGCGCGCCTGAAACTGGTGGGCAGCAAGACCTACGACGCCGTGCTGATCAAGGACGAAGCCGTGGGTACCGACCTGGGCAAGAAATTCGTGCTGGTGATGGACAAGGACAACAAGGCCGCTTACCGCTCTGTCGAACTGGGCCCCAAGCTCGAGGGCCTGCGCATCGTGCGCAGCGGCTTGGCCAAAGGCGACAGCATCGTTGTCAACGGCCTGCAACGGGTACGCCCGGGCTCTACCGTCACCCCGCAGGACGTGCCCATGGCCAGTGCCGCGACCCTCGCCGCCCTCGCCCGGCAGCAACAGGCCCTCGAAGCCCGCAACACCGTCAAGACCGATTCGCCGGCGCCCCGCCTGGCGGCTGTTACCTCGCCACGCGGTTAAGGAAGCATTCCGATGAACTTCTCGCAATTTTTCATCAAGCGGCCGATCTTCGCCGCTGTGCTGTCGCTGGTGATCCTCATCGCCGGCGGCATCTCGTTGTTTCAGCTGCCCATCAGTGAATACCCGGAAGTGGTACCACCGACCGTGGTGGTGCACGCCACCTTCCCCGGTGCCAACCCCAAGGTCATCGGCGAAACCGTGGCCGCACCGCTTGAACAGGCCATCACCGGCGTCGAGCACATGCTGTACATGTCCTCGCAATCCACTGCCGACGGCAAGCTGACCCTGACTATCACCTTCGCCCTGGGCACCGACCTGGACAACGCCCAGGTGCAGGTACAGAACCGCGTGACCCGCACCGAACCCAAGCTCCCTGAAGAAGTGACGCGTATCGGTATCACCGTCGACAAGGCCTCGCCGGACTTGACCATGGTGGTCCACCTGACCTCCCCCGACAAACGCTACGACATGCTGTATCTGTCCAACTACGCGACGCTCAACATCAAGGATGAGCTGGCCAGCCTAAACGGCATCGGTGATGTACAGCTGTTCGGCATGGGCGAGTACTCGCTGCGTGTCTGGCTTGACCCAAACAAGGTTGCCTCGCGCAACCTGACCGCCACCGATGTCGTCACGGCCATTCGTGAACAGAACCGCCAGGTCGCTGCCGGCCAGCTCGGCGCGCCGCCCGCGCCCAACGCGACCAGTTTCCAGATGTCGATCAACACTCAGGGCCGCCTGGTCAACGAAGAGGAATTCGAAAACATCGTGGTGCGCGCAGGCGCCGACGGCGAAATCACCCGTCTCAGGGATATCGCCCGCATCGAACTCGGCTCCAGCCAGTACGCCCTGCGCTCACTGCTGAACAATCAGCCTGCGGTAGCGATTCCGATCTTCCAGCGTCCTGGGTCCAACGCCATTCAGATATCCAATGACGTTCGCGCCAAAATGGCCGAACTCAAGAAGAACTTTCCAGAGGGCATGGACTACGCCATCGCCTACGACCCGACGATTTTCGTGCGCGGTTCTATCGAGGCCGTCGTCCATACCCTGTTCGAAGCGTTGATCCTGGTGGTCGTTGTCGTCATCGTGTTCCTGCAGACCTGGCGCGCCTCGATCATTCCCTTGGTGGCGGTTCCGGTCTCGCTGATCGGCACCTTCGCGGTCATGCACCTGTTCGGTTTTTCGCTGAACGCACTCTCGCTGTTCGGCCTGGTGCTGGCCATCGGTATCGTGGTGGACGACGCCATCGTCGTGGTGGAGAACGTCGAGCGCAATATCGAACTGGGGCTCGAACCCGTGGCCGCGACGCGCAAAGCGATGAGCGAAGTTACCGGGCCGATCATCGCCACGGCCCTGGTGCTGTGCGCGGTGTTCATTCCGGCGGCGTTCATCTCGGGGCTGACCGGTCAATTCTACAAACAGTTCGCCTTGACGATTGCCATCTCGACGGTCATCTCGGCGTTCAACTCGTTGACCCTCTCCCCGGCACTGGCTGCGGTGTTGCTCAAAGGGCACGATGCGCCCAAGGATCGCTTTTCGAAGTTTCTCGATGCGACGCTGGGCTGGTTCTTCCGTCCCTTCAACCGGGTGTTCGAAAAGGCCAGCCATGGCTATGTCGGTGCGGTACGTCGAGTGGTGCGCGGCAGCGGCATCGCGCTCTTCGTCTACGTCGGTTTGATGGGCCTGACCTATCTCGGCTTTGCCACGACACCCACCGGTTTCGTGCCGCCCCAGGACAAGCAGTATCTGGTCGCCTTCGCGCAACTCCCGGATGCCTCGAGCCTGGACCGCACCGAGGACGTCATCAAGCGCATGTCCGACATCGCGCTCAAGCAACCAGGTGTCGAGGCAGCCATCGCATTCCCGGGGCTGTCGATCAATGGCTTCACCAACAGCCCCAACAATGGCATCGTTTTCGTCACCCTCAAGCCATTCGACGAGCGCAAGGACCCGAGCCTCTCGGCCGCCGCGATTGCGGGTGCGCTGAACGGCAAGTACGCAGCCATTCAGGACGCCTACATGGCGATCTTCCCGCCGCCGCCGGTCATGGGCCTGGGGACCATTGGCGGTTTCCGCCTGCAGATCGAAGACCGCGGCAACCTCGGCTACGAGGAACTGTTCAAGGAAACCCAGAACATCATCGCCAAGAGTCGCAGCGTGCCGGAGCTGGCCGGGTTGTTCACCAGCTACACCGTCAACGTTCCACAAGTAGATGCCAACATCGATCGCGAAAAAGCCAAGACCCACGGGGTGGCCATCAGCGATATCTTCGACACCCTGCAGGTCTACCTGGGCTCGCTGTACGCCAACGACTTCAATCGCTTTGGCCGCACCTACCAGGTCAACGTCCAGGCCGAGCAACAGTTCCGTCTGGAGCCCGAACAGATCGGTCAGCTGAAGGTGCGCAACAATCTGGGCGAGATGATCCCGCTGGCGACCTTCATCAAGGTGGACAGTACTTCGGGGCCTGACCGGGTGATGCATTACAACGGCTTCGTGACCGCAGAAATCAGCGGCGCCGCAGCCCCGGGTTATAGCTCCGGCCAGGCCCAGGCGGCGGTCGAGAAACTGCTCAGGCAGGAACTGCCCAACGGCATGACCTACGAGTGGACCGAGATCACTTACCAGCAAATCCTTTCGGGCAATACCGCGCTGTTCGTGTTCCCGCTCTGCGTGCTGCTGGCGTTCCTGGTGCTGGCCGCGCAATACGAGAGCTGGAGCCTGCCGCTGGCGGTGATCCTGATCGTACCGATGACCCTGCTGTCGGCCATTACCGGAGTGATCCTGTCGGGTAGCGACAACAACATCTTCACCCAGATCGGCCTGATCGTGCTGGTGGGTCTGGCGTGCAAGAACGCGATCCTGATCGTCGAGTTCGCCAAGGATAAGCAAGAGGAAGGCCTGGATCCGCTGGCAGCGGTGCTGGAAGCCTGCCGGATGCGGCTACGGCCGATCCTGATGACCTCCTTCGCTTTCATCATGGGGGTGGTGCCACTGGTGATTTCTACCGGTGCTGGCGCCGAGATGCGGCATGCCATGGGCGTGGCGGTGTTCTCCGGGATGCTCGGGGTAACCTTCTTCGGCCTGCTCCTGACGCCGGTGTTCTTTGTGCTGATCCGTCGTTATGTCGAACGTGCCCAGGCCCGCAAGGCCGCCCGCGCGGAACACGCTCGCGCATTGCCGCAGGAGAGCCATTGATGAGCGCTTTGAAACCTGAACCCGTGCGAGTGCGCAATGTGACTGCCTACGCCCTGAAATTCTTCGCCCCAAGCCTGATGGTGCTGGCGCTGGCCGCCTGTGCCGTCGGCCCGGACTACAAGACACCGCAAACGGCGGCGGCGAATGTCGTCGCTGCCAACGATGCCAGCCACTATGACCATTCGCGTTTCGAGAGCGTCTGGTGGCAGCAGTTCGACGACCCGACCCTCAACGCGTTGGTCACGCAGTCGGTACAAGGCAACCGTGATCTGCGTGTGGCCTTCGCCCGGCTCAAAGCCGCGCGGGCGATTCGCGACGACGTTGCCAACGACAACCTGCCCGTGGTCACCAGCCGCGCCAGTAGCGATCTGGGCAAGGCTCAGGTACCGGGGCAGACCACCGACCGGGTCAATATCGAGCGCTACGACCTGGGCCTGGACATGGCGTGGGAGATCGACCTGTTCGGGCGTATCCAGCGCCAACTGGAAGCCAGCAACGCCGAGGAAGACGTGGCCCAGGCCGATCTGCAACAGCTGCAAGTGTCGATGATCGCCGAGTTGGTGGACGCCTATGGCAATTTGCGCGGCGCCCAGCTGCGGGAGCACATTGCTACCGAAAACCTGAAGAACCAACAGGATTCACGGGCCATAACCGTGAGCCTGCGCGATGCCGGCGTGGGCAATCAGCTCGATGTGGTGCGCGCCGATGCGCGGTTGGCGGGAGTGGAAGCGACGATCCCGCAACTGCAGGCCGATCAGGCTCGGGCGCGTAATCGCATCGCTACGTTGCTGGGCGAGCGCCCGGACCACCTGAGCGTGGACCTGAGCCCCAAGCAACTGCCGGCGATTGCCAAAGCCTTGCCGATCGGTGATCCGGGCGAGCTGCTGCGGCGTCGCCCTGATGTGCGCAGCGCCGAGCGCAAGCTGGCCGCCGCCACTGCCAATATCGGCGTGGCCACTGCCGACCTCTTCCCACGGGTCAGCCTCAGCGGCTTTCTGGGCTTCACCGCCGCGCGCGGTTCGCAGATCGGTGCCAGCGCCGCCAACGCCTGGAGCCTGGGCCCGAGCATTACCTGGGCGGCCTTCGACCTGGGCAGCGTGCGGGCTCGGATTCGCGGCGCCAACGCCAACGCCGAGGGCGCCCTGGCGACCTATGAGCAGCAGGTGTTGCTGGCGTTGGAAGAAACGGAAAACGCCTTCAGCGACTATGGCAAGCGCCAGCAAAGGCTGGTCTCGCTGATGCGTCAGAGCGAATCGAGTCGTGCGGCGGCGAACCTGGCGTCGATCCAGTACCGCGAAGGCGGGGTGGATTATCTGGTGCTGCTGGATGCCGAACGTGAACGCCTGAGCGCCGAAGACGCCCAGGCCCAGGGCGAGATCGAGCTGTATCACGGCATCGTGGCGATCTACAAGGCGCTGGGCGGGGGTTGGCAGCCGGCCGTTACTGCTGCAGTGTCAGCGTCGGCCCCTTCGCGGGCAAGCCTTGCTCCCACAGGTACACGGCTCTAGAACGAAGCACTCCCACGGATGTACGCCTGTGGGAGCAAAGCTTGCTCGCGAAGAGGCCGACCGTGCTTGCACAGATTGCGCAGATTCACAGCTCATACCGATCCACCGCCCGGCGCCGTTCGTTGTCATCACGCATGTCATACGCCGCGGTGGTCTGGATATTGGTGTGGTGCGCCAGCTTCTGCGCGATCGACAGATCGTGCTCCTCGATCACCCGCGTGATAAACGAACGGCGA
>CAJCIO010000164.1 GCA_903970465.1 Gammaproteobacteria bacterium | reverse complement strand
TTTTTTTAGGCGCCGCAACCGTTCGTTACCAAGCGAAAGGTGGCAGCTGTACGCAGGTTGGTAAACCGGTCGGAACCCCCCCGGCAGGCCGAAGCCTCCCGCGTACAGCCGCCATAATGCAATTTGCAGACACGACAGAGCGGTCAGCAGATTGATCAAGCGCTGAAGAATTCCGAATCGGGTTACCAAGCCCGGTCGCTGATGAGCAGCGACGTCGGCACCATACCTATGGCAGGGAAAGCTGGCAAGGCTGGCCATTTCGTAGCAGGCGGCTGGATATGGCGTGCAGCTTCAACGGGAGATAGCTTGGCGAAATCCATGCTGAATCCTGCCGAATCACATGATTCGGCAATATTGCCGAATTACCGCCGTATCTCGACACCAAGAAGCTGGTGCTGGAAGGCATCGCCGCCGACGGCAAGCTCGATATCGAGCGGGTAATGATCCTCAACCACCGCGAGGCGATTCGCTATCTGGTCGACGACATCCATTCGCTGGAGGCGACCAGCGACAACATCCGCACCCTGCATTACCTGTTGGCAGAGGGGCTGGTCGCGCCCGGCGAGGCGGGCAATCTGCGTGCTGACGGCGTGCGGATAGCGTCCAGCAGTTATATCCCTTGGGAGGGCAAGGCGCGTCTCGAAGGTCAGCTGCGTCTCATCGCCAACACCGCCGCCCAGATCCGCGATCCTTTCGAGCAAAGCCTGTTTCTGCTGGCGCATGTGGCCTACCTGCAGGGCTTTATCGACGTGAACAAGCGCACCTCACGGATGGCCGCGAATATCCCGCTGGTGCGCTACAACCTGGTGCCGCTGTCGTTCGGCTACATCAGCACCGAGGACTACGCCAGCGCGATGATCGCGGTGTATGAACTCAACGAGATCGGCCCGCTGGCGGACCTCTATGTGTGGTCGTATATCCGCAGCTATGGACGTTACAGTGCGGTGGCGGAGTTGGTCGGCATCGATACGCTAAGGGTTTTGCAGCGCCAGCAGAGAAGGGCGCTGATCGCTCGCATTGTCCGCGAACAGCTACACGGTGAGGCTCTGGAAGGGGTGCTGGCAGATGCGATCACCTCACTACCGCCAGAGCAGCAAAGCAAGTTCATCGAGGACACCCGTTATGATCTGCAGCATCTGTCGAACATGAGCATCGGCGGCATGGGCCTTACCCGCGCGCAGCTGGAGCAGTGGCTGGCTGGACGCGAATAACCCGACGGCAAATCGCAGGCAATAAAAAACCCGCCGAGGCGGGTTTTCCCAAGACCATTCCAACTTCCTGTCGGTGGCCATCCGGGCCATGGTCGATCGTCCTTGATCCAGCAGCGCTGCCTGCGTTGCTGTTGATGGGTTCAGATTACTGCCTGGCCCCTGTCAGCAACAGAGCCAAACACCGCCGCGTCGTGTAAGCCTTTGGCTATAGCGCGTGTCGTCAACGGGCAACCCCTCATCGACGTTTGCCGTTATCCAGCACCCGCGCGGCGATATCGTCCAGCGCCACCACCTGATTCACGCCGCCCAGCTTGATCGCCTCGCGGGGCATGCCGAACACCACGCAACTGGCTTCATCCTGGGCGAAGGTCTCGGCGCCGGCGTCATACATCTCCTTGAGCCCGCGGGCGCCGTCGTCGCCCATGCCGGTCATGATGATGCCAGTGGCGTTGCGCCCGGCGAAGCGCGCCACAGAGCGGAACAGCACGTCCACTGAGGGCCGATGGCGATTGACGTGGGGGCCGTCCAGCACCTGAACGTGATAGAAGGCCCCACTGCGCTTGAGCACCATGTGTTTGCCGCCAGGGGCGATCAGCGCCAGGCCCGGCAGCACGCGGTCGTTGTTGCGGGCTTCGCGCACTTCGATGGCGCACAGGCTGTTGAGCCGTTCGGCAAAGGAGGCGGTGAATTTTTCCGGCATGTGCTGGACGATCACCAGCCCCGGGCACACCCTCGGCAAGCGCGTGAGCACTTGCTCCAGTGCCTGGGTGCCGCCGGTAGAGGTGCCGATGGCGACCAGGCGCTCGGTGGTCTGTGCCATGGCCTGGCCACTGGCCGGCAGGATTACATCGGCCGTGCAGCGCGGCGGGGGCGCCACGGCGGGCCGCGGCCGGGCCTGCAAGACGCGCAGATTGGCCTTGGCTGCACCGCGTACTGCGCTGAGCAACTCGGCCGCCGCTTGCTGGAGGAAATCCTTGAGGCCGCTGCGCGGTTTGGTGATGACCTCGACCGCCCCGGCGGCCATGGCTTGCAGCGCGGTTTCGGTGCCTTTTTCGGTCAGCGACGAGCAGATCACCACCGCAGTGGGGCGCTCGCTCATCAGTTTGCGCAAAAACGTCAGGCCATCCATGCGCGGCATTTCGATGTCGAGGATGATCACGTCGGGCCAGTGCTTGGCCATTTTATCCAGGGCGAACAGCGGATCGCTGGCAGCGCCCAGGACTTCGATATCCGGCTCGCCCTCGAGGATGCTCTGAATGACCTGACGGACCACAGCCGAATCGTCGACCACCATGACTTTGATCCTGTTCATCATGGCTTGCGGTAGATCGAGGGCGAGATGGCGTCGAGGCTGTCGCACACGCCGTTGAGGCTCTCGGAGTGGCTGACCAGAAAGTACCCGCCGCGGCGCAGATGCGGCAACAAGCGTTGCACCACTTGGCGCTTGGTGGCCATGTCGAAGTAGATCATCACGTTGCGCAGCATGATCACGTCGAATTCGCCCAGGCGCGGCAGCGGCTCGTTGAGGTTGATGCGGGTAAACTGCACGCGCTCGCGCAGGCGCCGCTCCACCAGCAAGGTGCCGGCCTGGCGCCCGATGCCCTTGAGGCAATGGCGACTGAGCAGGTCGTGGGGCAGGTTGCGCGCACGCTCCATGGGGTAGTGGCCGGCGCGGGCCTTGTCGAGTACCTGGGTGCTGATGTCCGAGGCCAGTACTTCCCAAGGGCTATTGCCCAGGCCGTCGGCCAGGGTCATGGCCAGGCTGTAGGGCTCTTCGCCGCTGGAACAGGCGGCGCTCCAGATGCGCAGCGGCCGGGTGCTGGAGGCGTGGGGCAGCACCTGCTCGCGCAGAAAGTCGAAATGCTTGGGCTCGCGGAAAAAATAGGTTTCGTTGGTGGTCAGCATGTCCAGCGCCATCAACGATTCAGCGGCGCCTTCCTGGCTGCTGATCAGGCGAAAGTAATCGCCGTAGCTGTTCATCTCGTGATGACGCAGGCGCTTGGACAAGCGCCCTGCTACCAGGGCTTTTTTCGCCGGGCTCATATGAATCCCGGCGGTGGCGTGCAGCCATGCCTGAAACTGCTGGAACTCCCTGTCCTTCAGGGCGACGCTGTTCATGCGGCGCTGTCTGCGGTGACATTCGACAGCACCGCCATGTCCTCGACGCTCAGCACATGATCGACATCGAGGGCGATGACGAACCGCCCATCGATGCGCGCCATGCCGCTGATGAAGTCGGTACGGATGCGCGAGCCGAAACTCGGCGGCGGCTCGATGGCCTCGGCGGGAATGTCCAGCACCGCCGACACCGCGTCCACCAGCAGGCCGAACACCTGGCGCTCGCCGTCTTCGGCCTGCACTTCGATGATCACGGTGCAACTGCGTCGGCTGATCTTCGACCGCGGCTGGCCAAAGCGCGCCGCCAGGTCGACCACCGGCACCACGGCGCCGCGCAGGTTGATCACGCCGCGCACGTAGTCGGGCATCATCGGCACCACGGTGAGCTGGCCGAACTCGATGATTTCCTTGATGCCCGGGATCGCCAGGGCGAACAGCTCGTCGCCCAGGGTGAAGGTCAGGTATTGGTTGTCCTGGCTATCGCTGGCCGGGATTTTCTCGGCGGTACTCATGGTCGCGCCCTCAGAAGTGGGTGAATTCGGCTTCGTTGAGTTCCAGTGCCGGCTGCGCGGCCCGGGGCTTGGCGCGTGCCGGGGCAGGGCGCTGAAGCTGGGTGCGCGGGCGCGCCATGGGCGCCGTTTCGGTGCCTTCGGACTCCAGCTTGAAGAAGCTCATGGCGTTTTGCAGCTGCTCGGCCTGGCTGCTCATTTCCTCGGCGGTGGCGGCCAGTTCCTCGCTGCTCGAAGCGTTCTGCTGGGTCACCTGATTGAGCTGGACCATGGCGATGTTGATCTGCGCCACGCCAGCGGCTTGTTCCTCGGAGGCAGCGCTGATTTCCTGGACCAGATCGGAGGTCTTGGTAATCGACGGCACCATCTCGCCGAGCAAGGCGCCGGCCCGTTCGGCCAGATCGACACTGCTGGTCGACAGTTCGCCGATCTCCTGCGCGGCGATCTGGCTGCGTTCGGCCAGTTTGCGCACTTCGGCGGCGACCACGGCAAAGCCTTTGCCATGCTCGCCGGCCCGGGCGGCTTCGATGGCGGCGTTGAGGGCCAGCAGGTTGGTCTGGTAGGCGATGTCGTCGATGATGCCGATGCGCTGGGCGATCTTCTTCATGGCAGCGACGGTCTGATCAACCGATTTACCGCCTTCGCCGGCTTCGCGTGCAGCCTTGCTGGCCATGCCGTCGGTGATCTTGGCGTTGTCGGTGTTCTGGTTGATGCTGGCGCTCATCTGTTCGATCGAGGCGCTGGTTTCTTCGACGCTGGCAGCCTGCTCGCTGGTGGCCTGGCTCATCGATTGGGCGGTGGCGCTGACCTCCTCGGAAGCACTGGCGAGGCCATCGGCAGCGTGACGCACTTCGCCGATGATGCGCGACAGCTTGCCGACCATGTTCTGCATGGCGCCGACCAGTTGGCCGGTTTCATCGCGGCTGCTGACTTCGAGGCGTGCGGTGAGATCGCCTTCGGCCAGGCGCTGGGCCAGTTCGGCGGCTTGCTTGAGCGGACGGGAAATGATCCGCGACACGTACCAGGCCATGAACAGACCCAGCACCAAGGCGACGATCAGCACGCCGACGATCGCGATGCGTGCACTGGCGTACACCCGATCGCCCTCGGCACTGGCGGCGATGGCGCCATCGTTGTTGACTTGCACCAGGCGCGACAGGCTGGCCGAAAGCCGGTCGAACACCACCTTCGAGGGCCCGTTGAGCAAGGCGCGGGCCTGCTCCATCTGGTTCTGCCGGGACAGGTCGAGCAAGCCCTTGCTGCTGTCGAAATAGCTGTTCATGTCGGCAGTCACGGTGTCGTACAGCTGCTGCTCTTCAGGGCTGCTGATCAGGGAGCTGTAGTCGCCCAGACGCTTCTGCGCGTCGCTGCGTGATTGGGCGAGTTGGCCTTCGATGGCGACTTTATCCTGATCTTCGGACAGCACATGGCGTGCTTCGCGGGTGCGGTATTCGGACATGGAATAACGCATGCCGGAGGCCGCGCGCATCGACGGGATCCAGTTTTCCTTCATCTCGGTCGAGGTCTCGTTGACCTTGGCCAGTTCGATGATGGAGAACGCGCCCATGATCACCGTGAGCGACAGCACGGCAATGAACGAGGTCAGCAGCTTGGTGGAGATTTTCAGGTTGTAGAACCATTGCATGATGAACGTCCTTGGGACTAGCCCGGCCTAGAAGGTGTTGCGAGTAAGAGAGGAGTGTTCGATCGCGCGCGGCCTGTGCTGGCTGTGCTGTTCGATCAAGTTCTTGAGCAAGGCGGGAATGTCGAGGATCAACGCCACACTGCCGTTGCCCAGGATGCTTGACCCGCTGATGCCGCGCAGGCCGCCGAACAGCGGCCCGAGCGGTTTGATGACAGTCTGGTGTTCGCCCATCAGGCGATCCACCACCAAGCCGGCTTTCTGGCCTTGGGCCTTGACCACCACCACGTTTTCCCGACGCGGCAGGTCGCCGTCCAGCGCCAGGTGTTCACGCAGGAACACCAGCGGCAGGACTTCGCCACGCAGGTCGATATGGCCCCGCTCGCGCAGGGTGTCGCGCTGCCCGTGGGGCAGCTCTATGCATTCATGCACCACGTCCAGCGGCACCACGAAGCCGCCGCTGGCCACCTCCACCAACAGGCCGCTGATCATTGCCAACGTCAGGGGCAGGCGGATGCGCACCGTGGTGCCCAGGCCCGGCTGGCTGTAGAGGTCGATGCTGCCGCGCAGGCTGGTAATGTTGCGCTTGACCACGTCCATGCCGACGCCACGCCCGGACAGATTGGTGACGGCTTCGGCAGTGGAAAAGCCCGGTTCGAAAATCAGGTTGAGCAGTTCTCGCTCGCTGGGCTCCACGGCGCCGATCAGGCCCTTGTCGCGGGCCTTGGCGAGGATGCGCTGGCGATTGAGGCCGGCACCGTCGTCGATCAGTTCCAGGACAATGCTGCCCGAATCGTGGAAGGCATTGAGGTGCAGGGTGCCACGCGCAGGTTTGCCAGCCGCGACCCGTACTTCGGGGGCTTCGATGCCGTGGTCCATGGCGTTGCGCAGCAGGTGCATCAGCGGGTCGCCGATGCGTTCGACCAAGGCCTTGTCGAGCTCGGTGTCGGCGCCGCTGATGACCAGTTCGATGTCTTTGCCAAGTTCTTCGGCGACGTCGCGCACCACCCGCTGGAAGCGGTTGAAGGTATCTCCGATGGGCACCATGCGCATGGCCAAGGCGCCGTCGAGCAGTTGTTCGACGAGGCTGGCGACCACCGAAGTGGCCTCGCGCAGGTGTTCGTCACCCTGTTCGCGGGCCAGCAGTTGGGCGCCGGCACTGGCAGTGATCAGTTCGCCGGCCAGGTCGATCAGCGTTTCCAGCTGGTCGGCGCGCACGCGGATAAAACGCTGGCTTTTCACCTCGCCAGCGGCTTTGTCCGCGCTGGTCGGTGCCGGTGCTGCGGGGTGTGCAATTGCGGGAGTCGACGAGGGCTCCAGCAGATCGTCGGGGGTGATCGTACCGCAGCGCACCAGGGCGTCGGCCAGCCACGGCGCTTCGGTGCCCATGTCCTGCAGCCACTGGCGATATTCTGCACCGCTGGTGTCGGGGGCGAAGATGAACAAGCGGCAGTCGTCGCGTACAAATTCGAAGGCTTCGGCGAGAGTCGCTTCATCATGTTCGGACAGCAGCTTGATCTCGAAACCCAGGTAGCAGCTCTCGGCATCCATTTGCGCGGCGGGCGGTAGCTGTTCAGCGCAGGTGACCACGCCCAGCAGTTCGCCCAGGGTGGCCAGGTAGCGCAGGAACGACAGTGGGTCCATGCCGTTGCGCAGCATGTCCGGGCCGAAGCGTACCGAGATATGCCAGGCGGCCTCGGTTTGCGCTGGGGACTGCGCGGCGACGGGTTCAGGTTGTGCCTGGCGATAGCCGTTCAGACGTTCACGCAACTGCGCTTCGTGGCCGAGGCTTTGCGCGGTGGGCGTCGAGCGCTGCACCGCGACCACCTCGACCAGTTCCAGCAGGTGGTCGTTGCACTCCAGCATCAGGGCGATCAGTTCACGGTTGGCTTGCACTTGACCGTCGCGTAGGCGATCCAGCACATCTTCGACCACATGGGCAAAGCTGACAACCGGATCCAGCCCGAACAGCCCGGCCGAGCCCTTGATGGTGTGCGCCGCGCGGAAGATGCTCGCCAACTGGTCGGCATCCTCGGGGGTGTGTTCGAGTTGGAGCAGAGATTGCTCCATGTCCTGCAATAGCTCGCGCGCTTCGGCGATAAACGTCTGCAGGGCCTGTTCGAGGTCGATATTCACGGCGGCTGTCCTGTCAAAGGGTGTGTGAGGCCCGGCTTTCCTTAATAAGGGGAGGTCTTAATGAGGCAAGGTGAATTGCGCCGTGAGCTGGCACAGGCTCAGCACCTGTTCCACCGCGGGGCTTTGCGCCACCAACTGCAGGTTGGCACCGGCGGCGTTCAGTTCTCGGTGCGCGAGCAGCAACAGTTGCAGGCCGGCACCGTCCATTTCCACGACGTCGGTCAGGTCCAGCTGCCAGCTTTGCGCGTCGGTGAGCCAAGGCAGCCACAGGGCCGCCAGCTCGGCGGCACTGTAGATGGTCATCTCGCCGCGCACGGCCATGTGGGTGACGCCTTCCAGGCTGTTGGCGGTAATCACGGCAGGATCAACTTGGCCACCGCGGCCATCATCTGCGCCGGCTGGAAGGGCTTGACCACCCATGCCCGAGCACCGGCGGCCTGGCCTTCCTGCTTGCGGCTTTCCTGGGATTCGGTGGTGAGCATGATGATCGGCGTGAACTTGTACGCGGCGAGTTTCTTGACCTCTTTGACGAAGGTGATGCCGTCCATGTTCGGCATGTTCACGTCGCTGATCATCAGGTGCACTTTCTGCCCGGTGAGCTTGCTCAGCGCGTCCTTGCCATCGCAGGCTTCGAGCACGTCGTAACCCGCGCCCTTGAGCGCGATCCCCACGACCTGGCGAATGCTCGCCGAGTCATCGACCACCAATACGGTCTTGGCCATTAGTCCTCTCCTTAGAAGAATGTGATTGCGTGTTCGTCGGCGGCCTTGGCGGCGCTGCCGTGATGATTCTGGCGTTGTTCGCGCATGGCGTAGCCGCGCTCCATGTCGGCCATCCACGCGCGAATATCCAGCACCAGTGGCTGGCCACGCTGCTCGGCCTGTTGCAGTTCTTCGTGGAGGTGGTTCATGCGTTCGCGCACCTGGGCGAGCATTTGGCTGACGCGGTCCTGGAACTGCAAGGCGACCAGTACCTGGCTGATTTCTTCACCGATGCCGGCGCTTTCGTTGAGCAGGCCTTCGGCCGAGTCGCGCAACTGGCCGGTGATGGTGCCGAACCGTGCGAGCACGCTTTCGATAGTGTTCTGCGAGGCGCTGACGCTGTCATGGCTGCGTTCGCTGCTTTGGCCGGCAACTTCCACGAGGCGCGTGATGGCGGTATTGATGATGTCGACCTTGGCGGACATTTTCTGCCCGGTCTCGCTGGACTGGCTGGACAGGGTGCGCACCGCATCGGCTACTACCGCGAAGCCTCGCCCCGCTTCCCCGGCCCGGGCAGCCTCGATGGCGGCGTTGAGGGCCAGCAGGTTGGTCTGCGCAGCAATCGCCGCCACATCGGCCGCCATGGCCCGCAACTCGCCGGTGTAGGCGGTGAGGTTGCTGACCTCGCCAAGCATCTCGTCGCGGCTTTGTTGGGCGATACGCAATGACTCGACCACTTGGTACAGCTCGCTTTCGCTGGCGCTGAGCCCGCCAGCGCTATCGGCGCCACTGCCGGCGGCAGCCTGGGAGGCTTGCACGGTATGGTCCAGGCGCCCGGAAATATCCACGAAGCGGGCGGTCAGGTCGTTGATGGCGTGCTCGGTCTGGTCCCGCGACGTATCGATCTGCCGCATCCAGATGGGCAAGGCTTGTTGAAACAGGCTTTCGGCCACCGGCCGCGACGCCTGTTCATGCAGTTGTGCATGGGCGTCGCTCAACGCCTGCAACTGGACTTGGCCCTGGTGCTCGGCATTGCGCACCTGGCGCAATGAATAAAAACTGGCTGCCACGGCCGGCAAGAGGGTACAGCCCGTCACCAGCAACCAGGAAAACGCCCCGCCCGATTGGGTCGACAGTACTGCACAAGCGATGAGTCCAGCGGTAATACCGGGAAGGATGACGGCGGCGAAATTGGTTTTGCGGATGAGTGTCATAAGGGCGTCCATAACCAAGTAGCAAGTGCAAGCTGAGCTTGCGAGTTACTGGGTTATCACCTTCTAGAGTAAAAACTTGACGCCCAAAGCCAGCCGTTTGTCGCTTTGTATTGAGGGGTTTATACAGGGGCTGTACAAGCAACAAGGCAGGGTAGAGCTTGTAAAACACTTGAAAAGAGTTGTAACACTAAGTTTCAAAACGCTTTTGATGGAGGGTCGGCGGGCCGACCAGGATGAGGATTTGGTCTGATCACTCCCTGCCTTGTACAGCTTTTTGACTGGCCTAAGATGAGTGCCATGCGATGGACGGCTCAACGAAATACTTCTGATGATACTGTTGATCCATACAGTGGTTGGCATTACCCTGTCGGCTGGACATTGATACTCTTCCTGGCTGGCAAACGCATATGACCGACACTGACCTCCTGATCGACGAACCTGACTGCGGACCGTTCCCCACTGCACTGGAGATGCTGGAGCAGCAATGTGCACTGTTGGCCACCGAACTCGACGATACCAATGCCGAGTTGCGCGCCTGTCGTCAGCGAATCGCGGTGTTGGTGGTCCAGCATGGCAATGATGCCAACGAAATCGCACGCCAGCGTACCGAATTGGTGAGGCTGGGCTGGGAGCTGTCCACGGCGAGGGTGAGCGCGAGTCGAGAGGGCGCGTACGACGGCCATTGCCATGGCGCGAGGGACTGATATGGGCGGCATTCAGGGCAAATCCCGGGCAATAAAAAACCCGCCGAAGCGGGTTTCCCAAGACCATTCCAACTCCTGTCGGCGGCCTCATGGCCATGGTCGATCATCCTTGATCCAGCAGCGCTGCCTGCGTTGCTGTTGATGGGTTCAGATTACTGCACGGGCGATGTGAGCAATAGAGCCAAACACCGCTGCGGCGTGTAAGCCTTTGGCTATAGAAGGTGTCGGAGCTGCAAAGTGAAGCGTTAAAGCGAGCTGTGGCGCAACTCCTGTACCAATGACTCGCCACTGATCTCGGCCACCGACCTGGCCCCGGTCAGCACCATCGCCACGCGCATTTCCTTCTCGATCAAGTCCAGCAGATTGCTCACCCCCGCACCTCCCGCCGCCGCCAGCGCGTAGATGAACGGGCGCCCCAGCAACACGCTGTCCGCGCCCAGCGCGATCATGCGCACGATATCCAGGCCATTGCGCACCCCCGAGTCGGCCAGAATTGCCAGTTGCCCCTTGACCGCGTCGGCAATCGCCGGGAGGGCGCGGGCGCTCGAGAGCACGCCATCGAGCTGGCGGCCCCCATGGTTGGAAACCACGATGCCGTCGGCACCGAAGGTCACGGCATCGCGGGCGTCTTCGGGGTCGAGGATGCCCTTGATGATCATCGGGCCGTCCCAGAACTCGCGAATCCACTCCAGATCCTTCCACGAAATCGACGGGTCGAAATTGCTGCCCAGCCAGCCGATGTAATCCGCCAAGCCGGTTGGGTTGCCCCGGTACCTGGAGATATTGCCAAGGTCGTGAGGGCGGCCGTTGAGGCCCACATCCCAGGCCCAGGCCGGGTGAGTGACGGCTTGCCACATGCGCCGCAGCGGCGCATTCGGGCCGCTCATGCCGGAGTGCGCATCGCGATAACGGGCGCCGGGCACGGGCATGTCGACGGTGAACACCAGGGTGGTGACGCCGGCGGTCTTGGCTCGCTCCAGAGCGTTTTTCATGAAGCCGCGGTCCTTGAGCACGTACAGCTGGAACCACATGGGTCGGGAGAGGGCGGGCGCGACTTCCTCGATGGGGCACACTGACACCGTCGACAAGGTGAAGGGAATGCCCTTGGCGTCGGCAGCCTTGGCGGCTTGTACTTCGCCGCGACGGGCAAACATGCCGCACAGGCCGATGGGTGCCAGGGCCACCGGCATGGCGAGGGTCTGGCCGAACAGCTGGGTCTGTAGACTCAGCTCGGACATATTGCGCAGGACCCGCTGGCGCAGGGCGATATCGGCCAGGTCAGCGACGTTGCGACGCAAGGTGTGTTCGACATAGGCACCGCCGTCCAGATAGTGGAACAAAAACGGCGGCAGCTTGCGTTGAGCGGCGGCGCGGTAGTCGGTGGAGGCGGAGATGATCATGGGGCGGCGTTCTCTGTTGTTTTATAGGGAGAGCGGCGGCGGTAGATTGGTATTACCAATTTACAAATTCTGGGAACAAGATTAAAAGGGTGGGGCGAAGGATGTCAATTTTCGGAGAAGGGCATGGGGTTCGGACAGGTACAACAACGGCGATTGTCAGATGACATCGTCAACAAGCTGGAAAGCATGATCGTCGAGGGGAGCCTCAAGGCCGGCGAGCGCTTGCCGGCCGAGCGGGCACTGGCCGAGCAGATGGGCGTGTCGCGGCCTTCGCTGCGCGAAGCGCTGCAAAAACTGGCGGCCAAGGGCCTGCTGGTCAGCCGCCAGGGCGGCGGCAATTATGTGGCCGATTCGCTGGGGTCGACCTTCAGCGACCCACTCCTGCATCTGCTGGAAAACAACCCCAGTGTGCAGCGCGACCTGCTGGAATTTCGCCACACCCTTGAAGGCTCCTGTGCGTTTTACGCCGCTCAGCGTGCCACCACGCTCGACCATCAGCGCCTGAGCGAAGCCTTCGAAACCCTGCAGCAATGCTATGCCCACGAGGGCAGGCACGACCGCGCCCAGGAAGCCCTGGCCGACGCCAACTTCCACCTGGCCATCGCCGAGGCCAGCCACAACGCGGTATTGCTGCATACCATCCGCGGCCTGTTCGACCTGCTCAAGCGTAATGTGATGACCAATATCGGCGGGATGTACGCGCTTCGCGACGAAACGCGCGATATGCTCATGGCCCAGCACAGCGAGCTGTATCACGCGATTATCGAAGGGCGCGCAGAGGATGCCCGGAATATTTCCGACCGGCATATTCACTACGTTCAGGAAGTGCTGGCCGAGGGTGTGCAGCAGGCCCAGCGGGTGGCGCGGGCGGAGCGGCGGCAGGGGATGTGAGTCCCTAGCTCTGCCGCCGCATCCATTCATCCACCACATCGCCCATGGTCTTGGGCGTGCCGTCGATGATCCACCCCATGAATTCACGATCGAACTTGAACGACGCGCCACACTGCTCGACCATGAAGCGGCGCACGTTCTGGGTATTCCTGTAATCGTGAGTCACCGGGGTATCGCGCGCTATACCACCGCTGTGCCAGTCAAATCGCATGCCGTGCTCCTCCTTGACCAAAACCTGTGTGCCGCGATCTTACCTGAACCGCTCCCAGCGCCGCATTAGACACCTCAACACATACGATCGGACTCATACGCACATGGACAACGCAGCCCGACTGATTCATGCTTTCCAACGTTTATGAGCCTGGAACACGTCACGGAGCATTTGTCAGTGGAACACTCTCGCAATACCGCAGCCGATACGGTCTACATCGTGCGCATCGACGGTACCCGTTTCGGGCCTTACAGCCCAGAGTTCGAGCCTTGCAGCACCGAGGTCGAGCCCAACAAGGCGTTGATCTACGAAGTGACCCTCAATGCCGGTGCCGGCGACACGCTGGAGCGCATCCGCGCCGATGGCAGTGTCGAGACCTACCTGATCACCAATACCCACTTCCAGCCGCAGATGGCCTCTGTCGAGGCTCACTACACCGTGCGCCTGCGCAAGGACTGAGCTCAGCGCTGATCGGTGCTTGCCGAGCCGCTGTAGCGCTCGATGATCCGATCGATCTCGCCGGACATCTTCATCCGCAGCAAGGTGCGCAGGATCCGTTGTACGGGAACATCCGGGTCGTTGCGTACATAGCAACCCAAGCCTTGGGCGTCCAGCAGCTTGAGGGCATGCAGCTGCTGATCCGCAGGCTGGGTACTGTTGAACCAGTTGAGCGCCATCTGATTGCTCACGGCGTATTCGTAGCGCCCCGCAGCGAGCTTCATCAGCACCTGCACCTGATTGCGTGCATCGTCGCGAATCAACCGGCGGCTATCGAAATAGTGCTGCAGAGATGCGTAGTTGTACCCCAGTACGGTACCGAGCTTTTGCACGGGCAACTGCGCTGGGTCCATGGGGGCAGTGTGCCCGGCATCACCGACCAGATACTCTTTCTGGGTGATCAGTGGCAGGCTCCAGATGTAATCGCCCGAGAGGTTCGGCCCCCAGGATTGCGCCGTGTTGCAGCGCACATCCGCCTGGCCGCTTTCCATCGCCGCTTGCAGGCGCAGGCGTGGCAGTACCTGGAATTCAGCCGGGCTGCCGACCTGCGCGGCCAGGCTGGTCATGATCTGGAACAGAATGCCGTCGGTGGGCTGGCTGTTCTCGATCTGCATCAGCGGCATCGACCAGGAGTCGGATGCCAGAAAGCGAATGGGGCGGGTGTCCGCCAGTGCCGTCGAAAAAGCCGTTGGAACCGCAGTTGATAACAGAATCGTCATGCCCAACAAAGTGCACCTGGCATTGCGCATCTAGCCCCCAAGGGTCCTGTAACAGCAGTCGTTTGGCAGGTTATGGCTAATACACGTGTCCACTGGGTGCTTTTTGCCCCCTTGTCCGCTAGGATTAGCGGTCTTTTGCAACCCAGTCGCGATGGTTTTCGATGAGTTATCAGGTTCTTGCACGTAAATGGCGTCCGCGCTCGTTCCGCGAAATGATCGGCCAGACCCATGTGCTCAAGGCTTTGATCAACGCGTTGGACAATCAGCGCCTGCATCATGCCTATCTCTTCACGGGGACAAGGGGTGTAGGCAAGACTACCATCGCGCGGATTATTGCCAAGTGCGTAAATTGTGAAACTGGCATCACTTCGACACCATGCGGTACCTGCTCGGTGTGCCGTGAGATCGACGAGGGTCGCTTTGTCGATCTGATCGAGATCGACGCCGCCAGTCGCACCAAGGTCGAGGACACCCGCGAACTGCTCGACAACGTGCAGTACGCCCCTAGCCGCGGGCGCTTCAAGGTCTACCTGATCGACGAAGTGCACATGCTCTCGACCCACTCGTTCAACGCCTTGTTGAAGACGCTCGAAGAGCCGCCGCCCTACGTCAAGTTCATCCTCGCCACCACCGATCCGCAAAAGCTGCCCGCGACCATCCTGTCGCGCTGCCTGCAGTTCTCCCTGAAAAACATGACCCCCGAGCGGGTGGTCGAGCACCTCAGCCATGTGTTGAGCGTCGAGAACGTGCCGTTCGAGGACGACGCTCTGTGGTTGTTGGGCCGTGCCGCTGACGGTTCGATGCGCGACGCCATGAGCCTCACCGACCAGGCCATCGCCTTTGGTGAAGGCAAGGTGCTGGCGGCGGATGTACGCGCCATGCTCGGCACCCTGGATCACGGCCAGGTCTACGGCGTGCTGCAGGCGTTGCTCGAAGGCGACGCGCGCGGGTTGCTGGAGGCGGTGCGTCACTTGGCGGAGCAGGGGCCCGACTGGAATGGCGTGCTGGCGGAAATACTCAATGTGTTGCACCGCGTTGCGGTGGCGCAGGCCCTGCCTGAAGCCGTGGACAACGGCCAGGGCGATCGCGACCGGGTATTGGCTGTGGCGCAGGCGTTGCCGGCCGAAGACGTGCAGTTCTATTACCAGATGGGTTTGATCGGCCGGCGGGACTTGCCGTTGGCCCCGGACCCACGCAGCGGCTTCGAGATGGTCCTGCTGCGCATGCTGGCGTTCAGGCCGGCGGGCAGCAGTGAGGCACCGCCACAAACGCTAAAGCCAGTGGGGATCAGCCAAGCCACAGTTGATTCCCCCAAAGCAGTGGCGGGGTCAGTGATGCCATCTGCGGCCCCCTCGGTGGTTGCCGCCAATGTGCCTGAAGTGGCTGCAGCCTCTGTGGGAGCGGGCTCTGCACGCGAAAACGCCAGTGCGGACACCTCACAAGCTTCGCAGGCAGAGCCAGCGCCCACAGGTTTGGCGCCAGCTGTGACAGCGCCGGTGCTGGCTCCAGATCAGGGTGAGCCCGGTAATCGAGGGTCAGCCGCCTCGCCGCAGGGTTCGGCGCCGGAAGCCGACGTCGCGCAACAAGCGGCGGTGGACGATCCGAACCTGCCCTGGAACGAGCCCGCTGCACCCCTGCAGGCCGAGTCCGAGGCCTTTGAGGAGCCGCTGCTGGACACCCAATCCGAGCAGCCGATGCTCACCCCCATGCCTGCGCCGACCCCGGCCAGCGTGGTGCCGCCCGCTCCTGAGCGCGAGGCCGTGGACAGCGAAGACGAAGGCGACCGGATCGACAGCGCCGCGCACCTGCAACCGGTGCCCGACGCTTACGTGCCCGCCGGCATGGACCGCGACGACGAGCCGCCGCTGGACGAGGACTACTACGAAGCCGATATCGACGCGTCGAACTATACGTTCCTCGACGACCTGGCCAGCGCCACGCCCGCGCCGGCAGCGGCCGAACCCGAGCTGCTGCCAGCTTCTCAGCCTGCCACCGGGCTGGCCCTGCAATGGCTGGAGCTGTTCCCGAAATTGCCGATCTCGGGGCTCACGGCCAGCATCGCCGCCAACTGCAGCCTGATGGCGCTCGATGGCGACGACTGGTTGCTGCACCTTGATCCGGCCCAGAGCGCCCTGTTCAACGCCACGCAGCAGCGGCGTTTGAACGATGCCCTCAATCAGCATCATGGGCGTACGATCACGCTGAAGATCGAACTGGTCCGCCCCGAGCAGGAAACCCCGGCCCAGGCCTCGTTCCGCCGGCGTACCGAGCGCCAGCATGAAGCCGAGGCGTCGATCCAGTCCGATCCGTTCATCCAGCAGATGATGCAGCAGTTCGGCGCGACTGTGCGAAACGATACTATTGAACCTGTCGACGTTCCGGTGAGCCAGAACGTATAACACGTCAACGGCGCTGCCCCAGGCGGCGCCCACTACAACTCTACTTTCGAGGTGAATTCCCATGATGAAAGGTGGCATGGCCGGCCTGATGAAGCAGGCGCAGCAGATGCAGGAAAAAATGGCCAAGGCGCAGGAAGAACTGGCCAATGCCGAAGTCACCGGTCAAGCCGGTGCTGGCCTGGTCAGCGTGGTGATGACCGGTCGTCACGACGTCAAGCGCATCAGCCTCGATGACAGCCTGATGCAGGAAGACAAGGAAGTGCTCGAGGACCTGATCGCCGCTGCGGTCAATGACGCCGTGCGCAAGATCGAAGCCAACAGCCAGGACAAGATGTCCGGCATGACCGCTGGCATGCAATTGCCGCCGGGCTTCAAGATGCCGTTCTGATCTACGTGGCACTCACAAAAAGCCAGGTCCCGTGCCTGGCTTTTTGCATTGAGTGCGCCTGCAATCGTTGGAACGTGCAACCGGCCCGTCGGTCTGCTCTAGTAGTGTTCAACTTTCAGGAGCCTTTTTCATGTCCACCGAACTGACCCTCAACCAGCGTTTCGTCCTCGCCTCGCGGCCCAAAGGTGCGCCGACGCCCGAGAACTTTCGCCTGGAGCGCGTAGCCTTGCCCGAGCTGCAAGATGGCGAGGTGCAACTGCGCACGCTGTTCATGTCGCTGGACCCTTACATGCGCGGTCGCATGAGCGACGCACCGTCCTATGCCGCTCCCGTGGCGATCGACGAGGTGATGACCGCTGGCGCCGTTAGCCAGGTCACGGCGTCACGTAATCCGAAGTTTCAGGAAGGTGATCTGGTGCTCGGCGCCACCGGCTGGCAGACCCACAGCATCAGTGATGGCAGCGGCATCGTCCCTCTACCGGCGGGCATTCCTTCACCGTCCATGGCCTTGGGTGTACTGGGTATGCCCGGCATGACCGCTTACATGGGCCTCATGCACATCGGCCAACCCAAGGAAGGCGAGACCTTGGTGGTCGCAGCCGCTTCTGGCGCGGTGGGCTCGGTGGTCGGTCAGGTGGCCAAGCTCAAGGGCTTGAAGGTGGTAGGCGTCGCTGGTGGGGCCGACAAGTGTCGCTATGTGGTGGACGAATTGGGCTTCGATGCCTGTATCGACCACAAGAGCGAGACCTTCGCCGAGGACCTGGCGACGGCCTGCGGCGAGGGCATCGACATCTATTTCGAAAATGTCGGTGGGCATGTATTCGAAGCGGTGATGCCGCTGCTCAATGCTCGCGCGCGTATTCCGGTGTGCGGACTGATTGCCCAGTACAACGAGTCCGCACTGCCCGAAGGGCCGGATCGCTTCACGGTGTTGCCGCGTCTGCTGCTGACCAAACGCATCCGCATGCAAGGCTTCATCGTGTTCGACGACTTCGGCGACCGCCATGCCGAGTTCTATTCGGCGATGGTACCGTGGGTTCGGGACGGCAAGATTCGCTTCCGCGAACACTTGGTCGATGGCCTGGAGAATGCCCCGGAGGCCTTTATCGGCCTGCTGCAAGGTCATAACTTTGGCAAGCTGGTGGTCAAGATCGCTGATGCCTGAGGATTTGACGCTGGGCCTTGGCGCCGGTATAAACCGCGTCTCGTTGTCATTGCAGGTTTCTTCGCCATGAGCTTCAGCCCCCTGATTCGCCAACTGATCGACGCCCTGCGCATCTTGCCAGGCGTCGGCCAGAAAACCGCCCAGCGCATGGCGTTGCAGTTGCTCGAGCGCGATCGCAGCGGCGGCACGCGGTTGGCGCAATCGTTGGCGCAGGCGATGGACGGTGTCGGGCATTGCCAAAAGTGCCGCACCCTGACCGAAGAGACACTGTGCCCGCAGTGCGCCGACACGCGTCGTGATGACACCCTGCTGTGTGTGGTCGAGGGGCCGATGGACGTCTACGCGGTCGAGCAGACCGGCTACCGTGGGCGCTATTTTGTTCTCAAGGGGCATTTGTCGCCGCTCGACGGGCTGGGTCCGGAGGCTATCGGCATCCCGCAGTTGATGGCGCGTATCGAAGCACAGGGCAGCTTTGCCGAAGTGATCCTGGCCACCAACCCGACGGTGGAAGGTGAGGCCACGGCCCATTACATCGCGCAATTGCTCAACGGCAAGGGCCTGGTGACGTCGCGCATCGCCCACGGTGTCCCGCTGGGCGGAGAGCTGGAGCTGGTCGATGGCGGTACGCTTGCGCACTCGTTTGCCGGGCGCAAGCCCATCGCGTTGTAAGGACCCACCCCCTCGCTATGGGGGGATCAGGACTCCAGCGTGCCGCCTGCCAGGGCGCATAGTTGAATCGGATCCAGGATGTGCACTTCCTTGCCTTGTGCATCCAGCAGGCCGTTCTGCTGGAATCGCGTGAACACGCGCGACACGGTTTCCACTGCCAGCCCCAAGTAGTTGCCCATCTCGTTGCGCGACATGCTCAAGCGAAACTGATTGGCCGAATAACCCCGCGCGCGAAAACGCGCCGAGAGGTTTACCAGAAAGGTGGCGATGCGCTCGTCAGCGGTCTTTTTCGACAGCAACAGCATCATTTGTTGATCGTCGCGGATTTCCCGGCTCATCACCCGCATCAATTGCCGACGTAGCTGCGGCAATTGCATGGCCAGTTCATCGAGGCGCTCAAAGGGGATCTCGCAGACCGAAGTGGTTTCCTGGGCCTGGGCCGATACCGGATGGCGTTCGGTGTCCATGCCCGACAGGCCGACCAGCTCGCTGGGCAGGTGGAAACCGGTGATCTGTTCGGCACCGCTGTCGCTGACGCTGAAGGTCTTCAAAGCCCCGGAGCGTACCGCATAGACCGCCTCGAAAGCATCGCCTTGGCGGAACAGGTATTCGCCTTTTTTGAGCGGGCGGCCGCGGCGGACGATATCGTCCAGGGCGTCCATGTCTGCCAGGTCGAGCGACAATGGCAAGCACAGGGGAGCGAGGCTGCAATCCTTGCAGTGTGTCTGATTGTGACCTCGCGGCGTGGCGCGCACCGCCGTGGTCGGCGAGGCGTTGCGCACGATGAAGGACGCTGGATCTGACATTGTTTGATTCCTTGTGACAAACACGCATGAAAGGCAAGGTTAACCCACTGATGGTCTTCGGGCTATCGTGGCGGGTTCAGATGACCTGTGAAAAAAGCTGTTGGTTGCAGGTTGCGGTGTACCGATCGAACACCGCGCAAATGGCCCGTATCAGCAGCCGACCCGCCGGCAATACCGTGAAACCATGGGGCCGCAAACCGATCAGGCCGTCGGCCGCGAGTGCCAGCAGAGCGGGCCACTCGGCAGCGAAATAGCCGCGAAAATCGATGGCGTAGGCGTTCTCGAACTGCGAAAAGTCCAACTCGAAATGACAGATGAGCTGACCGATGATCGCTGCACGCAGCCGATCATCGGCGTCGCACAGCACGCCGCGCAACGTGGCAAGCTGACCGCTGGCCAGGCACTGCTGATAGTCATTGATGTGGCTGGTGTTCTGGCAGTACAGATCGCCTACATGACTGATGGCCGAGACCCCGAGGCCGATCAGATCGCAATGACCATGGGTGGTATAGCCCTGGAAATTGCGGTGCAGGCGGCCTTCTTCCTGGGCGCAGGCCAGATCGTCATCGGGCAGGGCAAAATGGTCCATGCCTATATGACGATAGCCGGCGGCAGATAATTGCTCGATGGTGCGTTGCAGCATTTCCAGCTTTTGCCCAGGTGCGGGCAGGTCCTGCCGCTCGATGCGGCGCTGGGGCAGAAATCGCTCCGGCAGGTGGGCGTAGTTGAACACCGAGAGGCGATCGGGCTGCAATTCGATGACCTGGTCCAGGGTGGCGGCAAAGCCGGCGATGGTCTGCTGTGGCAGGCCATAGATCAGGTCGATGTTCACCGAGCGAAATTGCAGGGTGCGTGCAGCCTCCACCAGGGTACGGGTTTCGCCCAGGCTCTGCAGGCGGTTGACCGCCCTTTGCACCGCTGGGTCGAGGTCCTGTACGCCAAGGCTGATGCGGTTGAAGCCCAATTCACGCAGCAGCCCCATGGTCGACCAGTCGGCTTCTCGCGGGTCGATCTCGATGCTGTAGTCGCCGGAGTCATCATCCTTGAGCGAAAAGTTTTTCCGCAGGCCGCTCATCAACTGGCGCAGCTCGCCATGACTGAGAAAGGTCGGGGTGCCGCCGCCCAGATGCAGCTGCTCCACGACCTGCAGCGGATCGGCATGGCAGCCCAGTTGCTGGATTTCCTGTTCCAGGCGCTGCAGGTAAGGCTGAGCCCGACCGCGATCCTTGGTAATGACCTTGTTGCAGGCGCAGTAGTAGCAAATGTTGGCGCAGAACGGCAGGTGCACGTACAGCGACAGCGGGCGCAGCGCCTTGCGGCTGTCGCGCAGAGCCTGCATCAGGTCGAAGCTGCCGATCTGGCTATGGAACTGCACGGCGGTGGGGTAGGAGGTGTAGCGCGGGCCGGAGAGGTCGTAGCGCTTGATCAGCTCGGCATCCCAGCAGGGGGCATCGTGCATGGAGGAATTTTCCGGTGGCGGGGCGAATACAGTATTTTAGGCGCCGCCGCCTGCGCGAAAATTGATCCAGATCAATAGTGCGCCGGTCGCTCACTCCAACCAGGGATTAAACAGACGAACGCCATTGGTTTCCGATTTCGTATCCTGCGCTAACAATGTATTCGTAGCACCGCCGTTGTCACGGATCGTCCAGGCGCGCGACCATGACCCCAGAGCATCATTGCCATGATTATTACGGAGCATCACCATGAACGCTGAACGGGACCCATGGGCGCAACGCGTCAGCGACAACGGCTGGCTGTGGAATTCTGCGCAGAGCCAGTCGGCGGAAGGTGAACCACTGTGCCTGATCCTCGCCCATGGCGCGGGCGCGCCGATGGACAGTGCGTTCATGAACAGCATGGCCGAGCACTTGGCGCAGCGCGGTATCGACGTGCTGCGTTTCGAATTTCCCTACATGGCGCAACGCCGTATCGACGGTGGTAAGCGCCCACCCAATCCGCAGGCGCGGTTGCTGGAGAAATGGCGAGAAGTCTATGCGCTGGCGAGCACCCAAGTGGCAGGGCGGCTGGCGATCGGCGGCAAGTCCATGGGCGGACGCATGGCCAGCTTGCTCGCGGACGAGTTGGGTGCTGACGCCCTGGTGTGCCTGGGCTACCCGTTCTATGCCGCCGGCAAGCCGGAAAAGCCCCGTGTGGCGCATCTGACGGACCTGCAGACCCGCACCCTGATCGTCCAGGGCGAGCGCGATGCCTTGGGCAATCAGGCGACGGTGGCGGGCTATGAGCTGTCAGAGCAGATCGAGCTGTATTGGCTGACCGCCGCGGATCATGACCTCAAACCACTCAAGGCCTCGGGCTTCACCCATCAGCAGCACCTCGAAAGCGCTGCGGATCGGGTGGCGGCCTTTCTCTACTGAAACCCCGTCAATCAGCGATTGAAACGTTCGACCAGCGAATACTGGGTCTGCGCCGTGCGGGTCAGTTCTGTGCTCAGCTCGGCCGAGCTTTGCGCCTGCTCGGCGGTCAGGTCGGCGAGGTCGGCGATGGTGCCGATATTGCGGCTGACTTCTTCGGCCACGGCGCTTTGCTGTTCGGTGGCGGCGGCGATCTGCGCGGTCATGTCAGTGATATTGGCCATGGCCTCGCTGATGCCCACCAGCGCCTGATCGGCCTCCAGTACTCGCGCCACGCCTTCCTCGGCCTGGCGGTTACCGGCTTCCATGGTGTTCACCGCGTTGCTTGCGGTGCCTTGCAGCTTGGCGATCAGGGCGTGGATCTGCCCGGTGGATTCGCTGGTACGCTGAGCCAACTGGCGCACCTCGTCGGCGACCACGGCAAAACCGCGGCCCATTTCCCCGGCGCGCGCGGCCTCGATGGCCGCGTTAAGCGCCAGCAGGTTGGTCTGGTCGGCGATGCCTTTGATGACATCCACCACACCGCCGATCTCGTTGCTGTCCTTGGCCAGTTGCAGTACGGTCTGGCCGGTTTCGCCGACCACCACCGACAGGCGCTGGATGGCATCGCGGGTCTCGCCAGCAATCACGCGGCCTTTGCCGGTCAAGGCGTTGGCTTGCTGGGTGGCCTCGGCAGTGCGGTGCACATGGTTGGCCACCTCGACGGTGGTGGCGGCCATCTGGTTGACGGCGGCGGCCACTTGCTCGGTTTCGACGCGCTGACGTTCCAGGCCGGTGGAGCTGTTATGTGCCAGCACATCGGATTGCCGCGCCTGGTCGCTGAGGTGCTCGGCCGTATCCTGCAAGCGGGTCAGGCACGTTTTCAGGCGTGCTTCCTGGCTGAGGATGGACATCTCCAGGCGCGCCTGGGCACCCCGGCTGTCGGTATACATCTGCGCGATCAACGGATCGGAGGTGGTCTGCTCGGCCAGGCGCAACAAGCGCTTGAGGCCCCGCTGCTGCCAACTCAGGCCCAGCAGCCCCAAGGGAATCGACAACCCGGCAGCCAAGGCGAAGCCCCAGCCCGAGTTGAGCCACAGGCCGATCAGAAAACCGATCTGGCTGATCAGAATGAACGGCAGCCAGTTCTCGATCACCGGCAGCCAGTGATCGCGCTGCGGCACTGCCGCCTTGCCGCGGTTGAGGCGTTCATACAGCGCTTGCGCGCGGCGAATCTGTTCGGCGGTCGGCTTGATGCGTACCGACTCGTAGCCCGCCACCTGGCTGCCGTCGAAAATCGGCGTCACGTAGGCGTTGACCCAATAGAAGTCGCCATTCTTGCAGCGGTTCTTGACGATCCCCATCC
This sequence comes from Gammaproteobacteria bacterium, assembly GCA_903970465.1. Taxonomy (GTDB): domain Bacteria; phylum Pseudomonadota; class Gammaproteobacteria; order Pseudomonadales; family Pseudomonadaceae; genus Aquipseudomonas. The sequence goes on along the minus strand of CAJCIO010000164.1, from coordinate 5,885 downwards.
ACGGCAGCCCCTGCTTGAGCGTCTGCCACATGTGCTCGAACACCGCCGGTGGTACATCGGGATGGCGCACGGTGTTGTGGGGCGCACGGATCAGCTCTTCGCTGGTATAACCACTGATCTCGATAAAAGCATCGTTGCAGTAGGTGATGACGCCCTTGGCATCCGTGGTGGAGATCAACCGCTGCTGGGCCGGGAAAGTCCGTTCGCGCTGAGTGATGGGCTGGTTGTTTCGCATGGCAGAGTCTTTCCGCATAGGCTTTGCGCGGTTATCGGCACGCGAGTGGAGGAGTTGAGGAAAAACACTATAGTTTGTGCCTGAGCATTGACCCAGATCAATAAAACGCCCGGTGGCTGAGGGCAACCACCGGGCGCTAAAACGGCGAGGCTCAGGACGCGATCAGCTGGCGCAGCACGTAATGCAGGATGCCGCCCGCCTTGAAGTACTCGACCTCGTTCAAGGTGTCGATGCGGCACAGCACCTGCACCGTCTGCTGCTCGCCATTCTCACGAGTGATGCGCAGGTCGAGGTGCATATGGGGCTTCAACTGCGCCCCGGTCAAGCCAAGCACGTCGAAGGTTTCGCTGCCGGTCAATTGCAGCGATTTGCGGTTCTGCTCGGACAAAAACTGCAATGGCAATACGCCCATCCCCACCAGGTTGGAGCGGTGGATACGTTCAAAGCTTTCCGCCACCACGGCCTTGACCCCCAACAGGTTGGTGCCCTTGGCCGCCCAGTCGCGGCTTGAACCGGTTCCGTATTCCTGCCCGGCGATCACCACCAGCGGGGTGCCGGCGCTCTGGTATTGCATGGCGGCGTCGTAGATCGCCATTTTCTCGCCAGTCGGCACGAACAGCGTGTTGCCGCCTTCCTCGCCACCGAGCATCTCGTTGCGGATGCGGATGTTGGCGAAGGTACCGCGCATCATCACTTCATGGTTGCCGCGGCGCGAACCGTAAGAGTTGAAGTCCCGAGACTCCACACCTTTCTCGCGCAGATAGCGCCCGGCGGGGCTGTCGGCCTTGATATTGCCGGCCGGGGAGATGTGGTCGGTGGTCACCGAGTCGCCGAGGATCGCCAGCGCTCGGGCACCGGTCACGTCCTTGATCTCCGGCAGGGGCCCGGCGATGTTGTCGAAGAACGGTGGATGCTGGATGTAGGTGGAGTCCTCCTGCCAAACGTAGGTAGCGGCCTGAGGCACCTCGATGGCTTGCCATTGGGCGTCCCCCGCGAACACTTCGGCGTATTCCTTGTGGAACATGGCGGTATCGACCTTGGCCACCGCTGCAGCGATCTCTTGCTGGCTTGGCCAGATATCGCGCAGGTACACCGGATTACCGTCGCTGCCCTGGCCCAGAGGTTCGCTGCTGATATCGATACGCACATTGCCTGCCAAGGCGTAGGCGACCACCAGCGGCGGCGATGCGAGCCAGTTGGTTTTCACCAGTGGATGCACGCGGCCCTCGAAGTTGCGGTTGCCGGACAGTACCGAAGCGACCGTCAGGTCGTATTGCTGGATGGCTTTTTCGATCGGTTCGGCGAGCGGCCCGGAGTTGCCGATGCACGTGGTGCAGCCATAGCCCACCAGATCGAAGCCCAAGGCATCGAGATACTGGGTCAGGCCGGCCGCGTTGTAATAGTCGGTCACTACCTTGGACCCTGGCGCCAGCGAGCTCTTCACCCACGGTTTGCGCTTGAGGCCTTTCTCCACGGCTTTTTTCGCCACCAGCCCGGCGGCCATCATCACGCTGGGGTTGGAGGTATTGGTGCAGGAAGTAATAGCAGCGATCACCACTGCACCGTTCTGCAGGTTGTAGGTTTCGCCCTCATAAGTGTATTGCGCTTCGCCGGTCTGCTCGGCATTGCCGACCGCAACACCGCCGCCGCCCTCGCTTTCCAGTCGGCCCTCTTCCTTGCTCGGCGGCTTGAACTGCAGGCCGAGGAAGTCTTCGAAGGCGCCCGGCACCTTGGGCAGCGGCACGCGGTCTTGTGGGCGTTTGGGGCCGGCCAGGCTGGCCACCACCTCACTCATGTCGAGCTCCAGCGTGGCACTGAAGGCTGGTTCCTGACCGGGCAGGCGCCACAGGCCCTGGGCTTTGCAGTAGGCCTCGACCAGCGCCACCGTGGCGTCCGGGCGGCCGGACAGACGCAGATAATCCAGGGTTACGTCATCCACCGGGAAGAAACCGCAGGTAGCGCCGTATTCCGGGGCCATGTTGGCAATGGTGGCGCGGTCAGCCAGTGGCAGTTCGGCCAGGCCGTCGCCATAGAATTCGACGAATTTACCCACCACGCCCTTTTTGCGCAGCATCTGGGTGACGGTGAGCACCAGGTCGGTGGCGGTGATGCCTTCGTTGAGCTTGCCGATCAGCTTGAAGCCGATCACTTCGGGGATCAGCATCGACACCGGCTGGCCGAGCATGGCCGCCTCTGCCTCGATACCGCCCACGCCCCACCCCAGTACACCAAGGCCGTTGATCATGGTGGTGTGCGAATCGGTGCCTACCAAGGTGTCCGGGAAGGCGTAGGTGCGGCCGTCCTCATCCTTGGTCCACACGGTACGGCCCAGGTATTCGAGGTTGACCTGATGGCAGATACCGGTGCCGGGTGGTACCACGCTGAAGTTGTCGAAGGCGCTCTGGCCCCAACGCAAAAAGGCATAACGCTCGCCGTTGCGGTGCATCTCGATGTCGACGTTCTGGCCGAAGGCCTCGGCATTGCCGTATTTGTCGACCATCACCGAGTGGTCGATCACCAGGTCAACCGGCGACAGCGGGTTGATGCGCTGCGGATCGGCGCCCGCCTTGGCCACGGCGGCGCGCATGGCCGCGAGGTCGACCACCGCCGGCACCCCGGTGAAGTCCTGCATCAGCACGCGTGCCGGGCGGTACTGGATTTCCCGGTCGGAACGGCGCTCCTTGAGCCAGTCGGCCAGCGCATGGATGTCGGTGGCGGTGACGGTGTGGTTGTCTTCCCAGCGCAACAGGTTTTCCAGCAGCACCTTGAGCGACATCGGCAATTTTTGCAGATCACCCAGGGTGGCGGCAGCGTCCGGGAGGCTGAAGTAGTGGTATTGGCGGTCGCCGACCTGCAGCGTTTTGAGGGTTTTCAGGCTATCGAGGGAGGGCATGAACAAACTCCTTGTCGGGCCTCACGGTCAGGGCCCATGGGTTCAGTTTCTATGCACTGGACTGCGCGAGTGTGTCGCGGGTTCCGGAGTTCCTTTATCATGCGCGCTTTTCAAGGCGGCGGGATGAAACCCCACTGCCGGCCAAAGGCCTGCGCCGACGGCACCCTGGAGTGATCAATGAATACGCTGTTTATGCACTGTCGGCCGGGCTTCGAAGGCGAAGTCTGTTCGGAAATCGCCGAACACGCCGCACGCCTGGATGTACCGGGCTATGCCAAGGCGAAGCCGGCCAGTGCCTGTGTCGAATTCATTTGTCATTCGCCCGAGGGGCCCGAGCGGTTGATGCACCAGTTGCGTTTTGCCGAGCTGATCTTCCCGCGCCAGTGGGCCCGTGGCAGTTTCGTCGAGTTGCCGGAAACCGACCGCATCAGCGTGTTGCTGGCGACCTTGGCCGATTACCCGGTGTTCGGCAGCCTGTGGCTGGAGATCGTCGACACCAACGACGGCAAGGAACTGTCGACCTTCTGTCGCAAATTCGAAGTGCCACTGCGCAAGGCGCTGAGCAAGGCCGGCCGCCTGCAGGACGATCCGGCCCTGCCGCGTCTGCTGCTGACCTTCAAGACCGGCCGTGAAGTCTTTGTCGGCATGGCCGAGGCCGACAATCAGGCGATGTGGCCCATGGGCATCCCGCGCTTGAAGTTCCCGCGCGAGGCGCCAAGCCGTTCGACCCTCAAGCTGGAAGAAGCCTGGCACCATTTCATCCCGCGGGAGGAGTGGGACGAGCGTCTGCACAGCGACATGACCGGGGTCGACCTGGGCGCCGCGCCGGGTGGCTGGACCTACCAACTGGTGCGCCGCGGCATGTTGGTGACCGCGATCGACAACGGGCCGATGGCTGAAAGCTTGATGGACACTGGCCTGGTCAAGCACCTGATGACCGACGGCTTCACCTACAAGCCCAAGCCAACGGTAGACTGGATGGTCTGCGACATCGTCGAGAAGCCTGCTCGCAATGCCGCCTTGCTGGAAACCTGGCTGGGCGAGGGACTTTGTCGCGAAGCTGTGGTCAATCTCAAGTTACCCATGAAACAACGTTATGCCGAGGTGCGGCGCTTGCTCGACCGCATCGCAGAAGGCTTCAAGGCCCGCGGCATCAAAGTGGCCATCGGCTGCAAGCAGCTGTACCACGACCGTGAAGAAGTGACGTGCCACCTGCGCCGTCTCGATACGAAAAAGCCTTGATTCAGGAGTTGCCCATGTCTGAAGCCCTTACCGCTGCCACCCCCGTCGACGCGGTGCTCGACGCCAGCGGCCTGAACTGCCCGGAGCCGGTGATGATGCTGCACCAGCATATCCGCGACCTGGCTGGCGGCGGATTGCTTAAAGTGATCGCCACCGACCCCTCGACGCGCCGCGACATCCCCAAGTTCTGTGTGTTTCTGGATCACCAGTTGGTGCATCAGGAAGAGGCCGGTGGGACGTATCTGTACTGGATTCGCAAGAAAACCGGCTGAAGTATGGCCGTGATGCTCATGGCCCCTTCGCCGCCGAACGCGCAACCTTGCTCCCACAGGTATACGACTCGGGATCTGAGTGCACTGTGGGCGCGAAGCTTGCTCGCGAAGAGGCCCGCAAGCCAAACATCCTGCTCGCTACAACCCCGCTGAACGCCTAAACTGCGGCTCCGCCCAAGGAGCCTGCCATGCTGATCGTTGCCGACGAAAACATCCCTCTGCTGACCGAATTCTTCCAAGGCGTGGGAGAGATACGCCGTATGCCCGGGCGCAGCATCGACCGCGCCGCCATCGCCGAAGCCGATGTACTGCTGGTGCGTTCGGTCACCAAGGTCACCCGCGACATGCTTGCTGGCAGCTCGGTCAAATTTGTCGGCACCTGCACCATCGGCACCGATCACCTGGACCTCGAATACTTCAACCAGACCGGTATCCAGTGGTCCAGCGCCCCCGGCTGCAATGCCCGCGGAGTGGTGGATTACGTGTTGGGCAGCCTGTTCACCCTGGCCGATCTCGATGGCGCGGACCTCAGCCACCGTACCTATGGGGTGGTGGGCGCCGGCCAGGTGGGCGGCCGCCTGATTGACGCCCTGCGCGGCCTTGGCTGGGATGTGCGGGTTTGTGATCCATTGCGCGAGCCCGCGGCAGGCGAGGTGCATGTCAGCCTTGACGAGATCCTCGCCGAATGTGACGTGATCAGCCTGCACACCCCGCTGACCCGCAGCGGCCCGGCGCCCACCTGGCATTTGCTCGACGCCGAACGCCTGGCACGCTTGCGCCCGGGCGCCTGGCTGATCAACGCGGCCCGCGGCCCGATCGTCGATAACCAGGCACTGCGCGCGCTGCTCACCGAGCGCGACGACGTGCAGGCAGTGCTCGACGTCTGGGAGCATGAACCGAGCGTTGACCTGGCGTTGGCCGATCTCTGTGTACTGGCCACCCCGCACATCGCCGGCTACAGCCTGGACGGTCGCCAGCGTGGCACCGAGCAGATCTATCAGGCCTTTTGTGCCTGGCAGGGCGAGATGCCGTCGCTGCGTCTGGCCGACCTGTTGCCCAACGCTTGGTTGGCGGGCCTGGCGCTGCATGCCGACAGCGACCCGGCGTGGGCCCTGTCGATGGTCTGCCGCGCCGTGTACGACCCGCGCCGTGACGATGCGGATTTTCGCCGCAGCCTCAGCGACGACGATGCCGCGCAACGGGCGGCGTTCGATGCGTTGCGCAAGCACTACCCGCCCCGCCG
>CAJCIO010000163.1 GCA_903970465.1 Gammaproteobacteria bacterium | reverse complement strand
GCCAGGCTGAAACGGGACATGATTTTTACAGGTAGCAGGCGCACGGCGGCCCCCTCGGTCAGGCAGATGATGTCTGCCTATCGACGCCGCCACTGAAACCTTTAAGCCGTCGGTCGTTCCATGGCTGGATGAGGTCGTTTTTCGCGAGTCATGCGGCGCTGCCGATGGACCCTTCGCGGGCAAGCCTTGCTCCCACAGTGTTCAGCCGGGAAGAACGCCTTGCCCGCGAGCCGTCGTCGGTCAACCAGCGTCAGTGCGAAGCCTTCATGGCCTTGACCAGTTGATAAACGTTATAGCGGAACATCTGCACATAGCTCGCCGCTGGGCCATCAGCCGGCGACAGCGCCTCGACGTACAGTTCGCCACCGGGCTGCGCGCCACTGGCTGCGGCAATCTGCTTGACCAGGCGCGGGTCGCCGGAGTTCTCGAAGAAATACGCGCTGACATGCTCGCGCTTGATCTGGGTGATCAGGCGCGCGACGTCGGCCGCCGAGGGTTCGGCTTCGGTCGAGAAGCCCAGCGGCGCGAGGAACGTCACGCCGTATGCATCACCAAAGTAGCCAAAGGCATCGTGAGAGGTCAGGACCTTGCGCTGCGCCTGGGGAACACTCTGCACCTGAGCACGGGCATAGGCATCCAGTGCCTGCAACTGAGTGATGTAACGGTCGCCGTTGGCCTGGTACTCGGCAGCGCCGGCCGGATCGACACGCTTGAGCGCGGCAACGATATTGCGCACGTAGATCACGGCATTGGCAGCGCTGTTCCAGGCATGCGGATCAATCACGCGCTCGCCATCTTCTTCCATGCTGCGGGTCTTGATGCCGTCGGACAGCACCACGGGCTGCCCTTGATAACCCGAGGCGACGATCAGCCGATCCAGCCAACCCTCCAGATGCAGACCACTGACGAACGCCAGGTCGGCGTGCTTGAGCGACTGCGCGTCGGTGGGGGTAGGCTCGTAGACATGGGGATCGCCATTAGGGCCGATCAACGACGTGACATGCACGCGATCGCCGCCGACGTTATGGACCATGTCGGCGATGACGGTAAACGAAGCCACGGCTTCCAGCGACTTGGCCTGGGCCGTGAGAGAAAACGCAGACAATGCAAAGGCTGCCATAGCGCCCAGTAACAGGGATGGTTTCATGATGCTCCTCGGGATGGTGGGTGTTGCAAATAACCCTGTAGCAAGGGGGGGGTGCCCCGAAAGATCTGTCAGCCCCAGCCATGTATCTGGCTCGATATCTTCGCGGCCAGGCCCCCTCGCTACAGGCAGTGAATCAGTGCGCCAAATGCGCCTTGGGGAACAACTTGCGCAAGATGCCGGTCCGCCCGAACAGCACCGAGACGCCATAAAAGGCACTGGCGGTCAGTACGATGGACGGCCCGGAAGCGACACCGGCGTGGTACGAGACGATCAAGCCGATCAAGCCCGACAGCGTGGCGATCACGGTCGAGATCAACATCAACGCGCTCAGCGAGCTGGCCCAGAAACGCGCAGCGGTGGCCGGCAGCATCATCATGCCCACGGCCATCAGGGTACCGAGCGCCTGAAAACCGGCGACCAGATTGAGCACCACCAGCAGCAGAAACAGCACGTGATACAGCGAGCCACGGCCGCCCACCGCGCGCAGGAAGCCGGGGTCGAAACATTCCAGCACCAGCGGCCTGTAGATCACCGCCAGCAGCAGCAAGGTAAACGAGGCGATGCTGCCGACCATGTAAAGCGCGTCGTTATCGATGGCCAGAATCGTGCCGAACAACACGTGCAGCAGATCGACGTTCGAACCATGCAGCGACACGATCAGCACACCGGCGGCCAGCGACGTCAGATAGAAACTGGCAAAGCTGGCGTCCTCGCGCAGGCTGGTCAGGCGGCTCACCAGCCCGGCCAGCAGCGCCACCAACAACCCGGCGATCAGGCCGCCGAAGCCCATGGCCGGCAGCGACAGGCCGGCGAACAGAAAGCCCACCGCCGCGCCCGGCAGCACCGCATGGCTCATGGCGTCCCCCACCAGGCTCATGCGCCGCAGCATCAGCAGCACCCCCACTGGCCCCGAGCCGATACCGAGGGCCAGGCACGCCACCAAGGCACGCCGCATGAAACCGAACTCCACGAACGGCTGGACCAACGCGGTATACAGAATCATGCTCGACCTCCACCGTCAGCGACACCGCACAGCTCGGCATCGGCGCTCCAGAACTCGCCCATCTGCCGGGCCTTGCGCAAGTTTTCAACGCTCAATGCCGACGCGGTATCGCCCCAGGCGATCAGCTCGCGAGCCATCAGCAAGGTCTGCGGAAAGTGTTCGCGAATCTGCTGCAGGTCGTGCAGCACCGCGATGACCGTTCGCCCTTGGCCGTGCCAGACCCGCACCAGGGCCAGCAAGTCGGCAGTGGTCCGCGCATCGATCGCCGTGAAGGGCTCGTCCAGCAGGATCACGGCGGCGTCCTGTAACAGCAGCCGGGCGAACAGCACGCGCTGGAACTGCCCCGACGACAAAGAGCCGACGCTGCGCTGCTCGAAACCTTCCAGACCCACCGCCCGCAAGGCCTCCTGGGTCTGCTCGGCCTGGCGCTTGCTCAGCCCGCGAAAGGCGCCGATGCTGCGCCAGGCGCCCATGGCCACGGTGTCGGCGACCGACAACGGGAAACTGCGATCGATCTCGGCCGCCTGGGGCAGATAACCCAGCTCGCGAGTGGGCAAGGCGCCGCGGTCGACACGCCCGGCTGCAGGGCGCAGGGTCCCGGCGATGGCCTTGATCAGCGTCGATTTGCCGGCGCCATTGGGGCCAACGATGGCGGTCAGGCTGCCGGCCTCGAAACGACCGCTCAGATGATGCACCGCCGGGCGACGTTCGTAGGCGACGGTCAGGTCGTCAAGGGCGATAGCGGCGCTCATGGAATGGCCACCGCCCAGACGATGGCCAGCCACAGCACGGCCAGCATGACGATTGCCAGCAGCAGCCGCTGGCTGACCGAGCGCGCCAGGGCGCTGGCGGTGATGGAAGGAAGGCGAGGGTTTTTCAAGGCGGAGTGTCCGGAATCAATTTGATACAATATAACATCTCTTTTCACAAAGACGAGATGAAATTACCGCCATGTACTCTCAACCCTGTAACGAGGAGCTTGCCCCCCCTCGCTACCCATGTACTCCTGGCCCAACAGAGGCCGGACGCAATTGGCATAAATATCCCGAACCATTGCCCGCCCCAGCCCTCGAAAGCCAACAACCGTCGAGAAACTGCCATGCGCATCGGTGTCCTTACCCACCTCAAACACCCGGTTCGCCAACCCTTCCCTGGCGGCCTGGAGGCCTTCACCTATGACGCGACGTTAGGCCTGCGCGACCTCGGCCACGACGTCACGCTGTTCGCCAGCTCATCCAGCGCCGCGGAACTGCACGCCGTACCGATCCTCGATGACAGCACCTACCAGCACGGCAACCGCCCGCTCGCCAGCGAGTACATCGACGAGCACCACGCGTACCTCAAGACTCTGTTGCAGATCGACCGCTACGGCTTCGACGTGATCTTCAACAACAGCCTGCATTACGTGCCCGTGACCATGGCTTCGCTGATTCAGACGCCCATGCTCACGGTGCTGCACACGCCGCCGTTTTTCGAGATGGTGGAGGCCCTGAGCAATTCCCGTCGCAGCGGCTGGTTCTGCACCTGTTCGGCCGCCAATGCCCGCGCCTGGCAGGCCCAGGTGCCGGACTGCGAAGTGATCGCCAATGGCATCGACCTGGACTTCTGGCGTCCGCGCGGTAGGGTCGGCGAGCACGTGCTGTGGTTCGGTCGCCTGGTCCCCGACAAAGGCCCGCAACTGGCGATCGCCGCCGCGCTGCAGGCAGGCGTGCAACTGCGCCTGGCCGGGCAGATCACCGATCAGGCTTTTTTCGACGAACAGATCGCCCCCCATCTGGGCGAACAGATCCGCTACCTCGGCCATCTGGGCCGTGATGCCTTGGCCGACGAGCTGGCCAGTGCCTCGGCGGCGTTGGTCACGCCCTGCTGGGAAGAGCCTTTCGGCCTGGTGGTCGCCGAAGCGCTGGCCTGTGGCACGCCGGTCGCCGCCTTTGCCCGGGGCGCCCTGCCCGAGTTGCTCAGCGAAGACACCGGCGCCCTGGCCCCGGCCGGTGATGTGCCAGCGCTGGCCGAGGCCCTGCTCGTCGCCCGGGGTAAATCTCGCGTAGCCTGCCGTGAACGTGCCGAGGCGCACTGGAGCCATGCACTGATGCTCAAACGCTACGAGAAGCGCCTGTACGAAGTGATGTCCGCCCATGCCGACCAGCAACGCGGCCATCCATCACGACCCTCGGGCATGGCCAAAGCAGCGCCGTTGGGCGGCCGCCATGTCTGAGGATCTGGCCCGCGACCTGGCTAGCCGCTCGGGCGCCATCCCCCAAGTCGGCTACTACGTCCATCACCACGGCCACGGCCATTGGCGCCGCGCCCAGGCCATCGCCGAATGCCTCGAGTGCCCGGTCACCCTGATCGGCAGCAACCTGCCGCCGCTCCCTGCACCTCTACAGCGCCTGGACCTGCCCGCCGACACCGCCCCGGGCATGCAGGTCGAACACTTTGCAACGCTGCACTACGCCCCATTGGCCGTCGATGGCCTGCGCGAACGCATGGCGCTGCTGGCAGACTGGATGAACCGCCATTGGCCCTGCCTGCTGGTGGTCGACGTCTCGGTCGAGGTGGCCCTGCTGGCGCGTCTGCTCGGCATCCCGACGGTCTACATCCGCCAGCACGGCCAGCGCGATGACCCTGCCCACCTGCAAGCCTACGCTTGCGCCTCGACCCTTTTGGCGCCTTGGCCAGCGTTGATGGAAAGCCTCGATGCCGAGCGCCCTGACAGCGCTGGCATCGTGCGCCACACCCGCTACAGCGGTTGGCTGTCGCGCTACCCCCAAGGCCGCAACGCCGCGCCTGAAATCGGCCGGGTACTGGTGATCATCGGTCAGGGCGGTACCGCCATGGGTGTCCGCGAACTGCAGGGTCTGGCCCGGGCCTGCCCAGGCTATCGATTCAGAGTGATGGGCCTTGCGCCCGATCACGGCCCGCTGTCCGCCGCTAATCTGATCGATCTGGGCCACGTCCCTGACCCCTTCGACGAACTGTGCCACGCCGAAATCGTCATCGGCAGCGCCGGCGATGGCGTGGTATCGGAAGTCGCCAGCCTCGGCTGTCGCTATGTAGCCATTGCTGAATCGCGACCGTTCGACGAACAACTGCACCAGGCCCGCCGCCTGCAAGTGCTAGGCCTGGCCATCGGCCTGGATGCGTGGCCCGCGGCCGAGCACTGGCCGCAACTGCTGGAGCGAGCCAGCGCTCTGGACCCCGCCCAATGGCAACGCGGCGGCCCGATGGCTGACTCCCCGAGGCACGCGGCAGCGATTATCGAAAACACCCTGCTCGAACACTTCGTCAGTAGCCCCGCGTCGTAAGACAGGCGTCGATCTGCGCCTGACTGGGCAGGCGCAGCACCTCCAGCTCGCTTGCCGTCCAGCGCACCAGCCCGCGCTCGACGAAGCTGCGCAACCAGCCCTCCATCGGCCAGCGCTGCCACTGCCGATAAAAACGCCGGGCGTTGGCGACGATGGCTTCCAGGTGATTGAGGGGCGGATCGTACATGGGGTGGTATTGATGAAAAGCCAAGGCCGCCGCGCTTAACAGCGCCACCCCTTGTGCCCGCGCGCGAAAAGCAAAGTCGGTGTCCTCGCCGCCATAGCCCGCATAGCCCTCATCGAAGCCACCGATACGCTCGAAGGTCGCGGCGCTGCAGGCGAAGTTCAGCGACCAGAACAGCTCGTAAGGCATGACCGAGCCCGGCGGCGTCCGATGCACCGCCAACGGGTGCGCCACCGCATCATGCAGCAACGACGCAGTGCTCCATTGCTCGGTACTGGCGGACTCAGGTAGATAGCGCACCTCGCCCAGGTGCAAGGCCTGAGGTGCGGCCTCGAGCGCCTCGGTATAACGGGCAATCAATTCGGCGCCCGGAATGCAATCGACATCGAGGAATACCCAATGCCCACCCCGGCCACTGACTGCATTGCGCGCCCGCGCCAAGGGCAAGCGCCCATCCGCCTGGTCGATGCGCACCCCATGGATCGGGAAATGCAGGCTGTCCAGGGGCAACGGCGCCTGATTCATGAACACCACCCACAGGGCGGCGATCGGCTGGGTCGAGCGTTCGAGGCCGAGGATCAAATTGCGTAACTGAGCCTCGCGGCCATGGACCAGGGTGATGACGTTCATGAGGGATTCCGCAGTGTCGTTCAGCAGTGGACCCTGCCCGCGTTGCGATGATTCCCACTCGTCAGCCCTTCCCACCTCAAACGCACCAACAGCCGCGATACGGGTCTAAACGGTGACTCGTCTTATTCGCCGCAGGAGCGCTACCCTATGATTCTCCCCGTCTCTCCGGATGCCGCCACCGATACCACCGATTTCGATGATGAAGACCTGATCAACGATCCGGGCAACGAAGACCCCGGCTCCATCGAAAAAGATGCATTGGTACCCTTGATCAAGGATGACGACGCTCCCTGATCGGCTGAGCAAAGTGTCCAGGACCTGAGATCGGCAGGCCAGCCGCAGCGCTGCTACCGCACACCGGTAACAGCCTTTCGCAAATCCGGCCCGCGCGCTATATGCTGGGGGATATTTTCTACCGCGAGCAGCGCGCCCCCTCGCCTGCCGACCCAAGGCCTGCCAATGACAACGACGTCCCCAAGCGCTGTGCAGCATGATCACAGCCCTTCCAGCAGCCTTGCGTTCCCCGTGGTCGGTATCGGTGCTTCGGCCGGCGGGCTGCAAGCGATCAAGGAATTCTTCGAACACGCCCCGCGCGATACCGGCATGGCCTTCGTGGTCATCCTGCACCTGTCCCCCGATCACCAGAGCGTCGCAGGCAAGATCATCCAGGACTCCACACGCATGCCGGTGCTGCAGGTCAGCGAAGGCGTGCCGATCGAGGCCAATCACATCTATGTGATCTCCCCTGCGCAAACTCTGGGCATGGACAACGGCTGGCTGCGCATCGAGCCACCGCAACCCCGCAACGGCGTGCATGTGGCGATCGATCTGTTCTTCCGGGCCTTGGCCGATGTGCACCAGGAACGGGCCTTCTGCATCGTGCTCTCGGGCACGGGCTCCGATGGCGCCGTGGGCCTGACGCGCATCAAGGAACAGGGCGGCGTGACCATGGCCCAGGCGCTGGACGATGCCGAGTTCGACGGCATGCCGCGTGCCGCCATCGCCACGCAGATGGTCGACCTGGTGCTGCCTGTGGCGCAGATGCCGGCCAAACTGGTAGAGCTCTGGCACCACTCGCGCACCATCCAACTGCCATTGACCAGCGAACACACGCCCATGCGGCCAACCAGCGAGCGCGAAGCCCTGGCTGCCGAACAACTGCTGCAGGACATCCTCAGCCAATTGCGCACCGGCACCGGTCACGACTTCAAACACTACAAGCGCGCCACAGTGCTGCGCCGCATCGAACGGCGCATGCAGGTCACCGCCCAGCCCGATCTGCGCGCCTACTATCTGTTTCTGCAGGACCGCCCCGAAGAAACCCGCGCGCTGCTCGGCGACATGCTTATCGGCGTGACCAACTTCTTCCGTGACCGCGAGGCCTTCGACGCCCTGGAGCGCGATGTGCTGCCGCTCGTGGTCAATGGCGGTCCAGGACCACGGTCGGAAAAGGACGAAATCCGTGTCTGGTCGGCGGGTTGTTCAACCGGCGAAGAAGCCTACAGCCTGGCCATGGCGTTCAGCGACCGCATACTGGCGGACGACAGACAGGCCAAGCTGCAAGTGTTCGCCACCGACATCGATGAGCGCGCCATCAGCCACGGCCGCCAGGGCCTCTACAACCCGGCGATCATCACCGACGTGTCGCCGGCGCGCTTGCGCCAGTACTTCCTCAAGGAAGAAGACCACTTTCGCATCCGCAAGGAAGTCCGCGAGCGAGTGTTGTTCGCCAAGCACAGCCTGCTTTCCGACCCGCCGTTCTCGCAGATCGACCTGATCACCTGTCGCAACCTGCTGATCTACCTCGACCGCGAGGTGCAGCGTGAAATCCTGCAGATGTTTCATTTCGCCCTGCGCCCGGGGGGTTACCTGTTCCTCGGTTCGTCGGAGTCGGCCGATGCCTGCCCCGACCTGTTCATGCCCGTCGACAAGCGCAACCGCATCTTCCGCGCCAAGACGGGCACCGCCACCAGCCGCCGCACCCCGACCATGCCGCGCGGCGGCTATGTGCGCAGCCCGCCAAGCATCAAGCCCGATCAGGCCCTGGCGCCGCGCAAGCTGTCGGTGGCCGACATCCACCTGCGCGCCATCGAAAAAAGCGCGCCGCCCAGCCTGATCGTCGACGCCAATGCCGACATCCTGCACATGACCGAAACGGTCGGCCATTACTTGCGCCTGGTCGGTGGCGAACTGAGCCGCAATCTGCTGACCCTGATTCACCCCGACCTGCGCCTGGAAATCCGTACCGCGCTGTTCCAGATGCACCAGAGCGGCGCGGCGGTGCGTTCGCGTCAGGTCAAACTCGAACGCGAGGGCCGCCACTACCTGGTCGAGCTGACCGCCCAGCCCTACAAGGACGCCGAGGTCGAAGGCGAATTCGCCTTGGTGCTGATCGCCGAAACCGAGCTCGATGCCGCCGAACAGCCCGAACAGGCCGGCGTGCAGACCGACAACCAAGTGCTTTCCAACCTGGAGCGCGAGCTGCAGCGCACCAAGCTGCACCTGCAGGACACCATCGAGCAAGCCGAGGTCTCCAGCGAAGAGCTCAAGGCCTCCAACGAAGAAATGCAGGCCATCAACGAAGAACTGCGCTCGGCCACCGAAGAGCTCGAAACCAGCAAGGAAGAGCTGCAGTCGATCAACGAAGAACTGCTCACGGTCAACTACGAGCTGAAGACCAATGTCGAAGAAACCGACAAGATCAACGATTACCTGACCAACCTGATTGCATCGACCGACATCGCCACGGTGTTCGTCGACCGCAGCATGCGTATCAAGTGGTTCACCCCACGGGCTACCGAGATTTTCAGCATGCTGCCGGTCGACACCGGTCGCTCACTGCTCGATATCACCCATCGCCTGGATTACGCCGACCTGGCCGGCGACGCCGCCAGCGTGTTCGAGACGCTTACCTTGATCGAGCGTGAGGTCAGCAGCACCGATCAGCGCTGGTACATCGTGCGCCTGCTGCCCTACCGCTCCAGCGAAGATCACATCGACGGCACCGTGCTGACCTTCATCGAGATCACCCAACGGCGCCTGGCCGAAGAAGAACTGCGCCGCAGCGAAGAGGCCATGCGCCTGGCGGTGAGCCAACGCTCCACCAGCCTCAAGGACGAGTTTTTCGCGGTCATGTCCCACGAGCTCAAGCATCCGCTCAATCTCATCCAGCTCAACGCCGAACTGCTGCGCCGCTTGCCTGAATTCAACACGCCGGGCCAAGTGGCCAAGTCGCTCGACACCATCCGCGATGCGGTCAGCAGCCAGGCGCGAATCATCGACGATCTGCTCGACGAAGCCCGGGTTCGCACCGGCAAGCTAAAACTGATGCGTGGGCCGCTCGATCTGGTCAGCGTGCTGCGCGGTATCCACAACGTGGTCAAGTCAGACACCCTGGGCCGCGAGATAGAGCTGCAAGTCCCCGGTGCCGCGGAGCCGGCGCTGATCATCGACGCCGATCCGACGCGCCTCGAACAGGTACTGTGGAACCTGATCAACAACGCCCTCAAGTTCACCCCGGCACCGGGCAAGATCTGGATCGTTGCCGAGCGTGACCAGGACATGGCGCGGGTGCGCGTCATCGACAGCGGCGTCGGCATCAACGGCGAGCACCTGAGCAAGGTGTTCGACCTGTTCGGTCAGGCCAGCAGCGCCCATACCACCTATCAACGCGAAGGCCTGGGGATCGGTCTGTCGCTGGTCAAGCAATTGACCGAGGCCCATGGCGGCCGCGTTCAGGTCGAGTCGCAAGGCACAGGCTGCGGCAGCACCTTCACCCTCTGGCTGCCATTGAACCTGCACGAGTGCGAACGCCCGCCAGTGGCGTTCAAGGAACAGGCCGGGCGCCTCAAGGGCCTGACCGTGCTCCTGGTCGACGACGCCCCGGAGGTGCTCGAAACCCTGCAGATGCTGCTGGAAATGGAAGAAGCGCAGGTCACCGCGTTCAGTGACCCGCTGTTGGCACTGGAAGCCGCGAGCCGGCAGTTGTTCGATCTGATCGTGTCTGACATCGGCATGCCCAAGATGAACGGCCACGAGCTGATGAAGGCCCTGCGCATGCTGCCCAACACCAAGGACACCCCAAGCCTGGCGCTGACCGGCTATGGCGCCGGGGATGACGCCATCAAGGCCCGCACCGCCGGCTTTACCCTGCACCTGGGCAAGCCGGTGGCCTACGACGACCTCATCGAAGCGCTGGAGGAGATCAGCCAGCCACTGCACTGATAACGCCCCGCTGATGCGAACCCTGGGGCCAGTGAAGCGGATCACGCGCCGGGTCATTGACCGGCTAAAAACTGGACGTTCGTCGGAAACCCGCCAAACTTCATTCAGCTACCCTGTTTCAGGTCCGATACCCCGACTGTAGACCCATGACTTGAAGTTCTTGCCCCGGCGGGGTCGTCGGTCACGCAAACACAGTCGTTGGCAATATCGCCGCACACAGGCAACACCTACGCCAAGGTACCGATGAGCAAAGGACTTCCCTCACCGTATTCGCGCAAGGACCCTTGGTGGCGGCGCTACGGCCATTTCCTGCTGCCGGTCAGCGTGTTGCTGATCGGCCTGGCACTGTCGGTATTCGTCGGTCTGCTGGACCTGCAATACCGCCACAACGAAGAGCGCGCCGACCTGCGCCTGCGCCTGAGCCTGCTCAGCGCCCAAGCGCAGACCCAAGTGCGCAATACTTTCAGCCAGACCGAAGGCATCACCCAGTTACTGACCGTCGACGGCAGTATCAGCGCCGCCCATTTCCATGGCATGACCGACGAGGCCAAGGCCGCGGTACCGGCGTTGCGCCATATCGTCCTGGCACCCAACGAGGTGATCAGCGATGTCTGGCCCCTGGAAGGCAACGCAATACTGATCGGCCGCGACTACCGTGATATGCCCGATCAGTACCCCATGGTGCGTCTGTCACGGGCGCTGGGTATTCCCATCCTTACCGGTCCGATCGATCTGATCCAGGGCGGTCGGGCACTGATCTATCGGCGCCCGGTTTTCCAGGCCTCAGGTACCGGCAGCACTCAGTATTGGGGCATGGTCTCGGTGGTGGTCGATGTCGATGCCCTGATCCGTGTCACCGGGATGAACGCCGACGGCCCGCTGACGCTGGCGCTACGCGACCGTCAGAACAAACCCGTGTGGGGCGACCAGAGCAGTTTCGATAACGATCCGGTGACCACCGGCGTCGAGATACCCGGCGGGCGCTGGCAACTGGCAGGCATACCGCGGGGCGGCTGGTCGACGTTCACCTTGCTCGACTCCACGGTGTTCGCGCTGAGCCTGCTCGCCACCGCGATATTCACTGCGTTCGCCCTCCAGATGACCCGCACCCAGATCCTCATGCGTCGGCGCAACGAGGAGCTCAACGGCCAGATCAACGAACGCTTGCAAGCCGAACAGCGCCTGGCGCAACTGGCCCACTACGATTCGATCACCGGGCTGGCCAACCGCGTACTGTTTCGCCAGCGGCTGGTTGAAGCCATCGAATCGGTCAACCGCGAGCGCTCCTGTCTGGCAGTGATGATTCTCGACATCGACGGTTTCAAGGCCATCAACGATACCCTCGGCCATGCCATCGGCGACCTGCTGCTGCGTCATGCCACCCAGCGCTTCGTAGCTAGCGTGCACGGCGGCGACACTGTCGCGCGGCTGGGCGGCGACGAGTTCGGGTTCATTCTCAAGCATCTGGAGCAGCCCGAAGACGCCGCACTTGTCGTGGGCCAGTTGTTACGTTCGCTGGCCCTGCCCTTCGATCTCAATGGCAACGCCGCGCTGGTGACCGCCAGCATCGGCGTGGCCATCTGCCCGCTGGACGGCAGCAACGCCGAGGACCTGCTGCGTCATGCCGATACCGCGATGTACAGCGCCAAGGAATCCGGCCGTAACGATTTCCGCTTCTACCAGGCCAGCATGACCCAGCAGATCAAGCGCCGGGTGGACATGGAACACGCGCTGCGCCGGGCCTTGAGCCAGGGCGAATTCGAGGTCTGGTATCAGCCGCGCCTGAACTTGTCCAATGGCCAGCTGGAGGGTGCCGAAGCGCTGCTGCGCTGGCGCGATCCGCAACTGGGGCTGATCATGCCCAGCGATTTCATCCCGCTGGCAGAGCGCACCGGGCAGATCATCGCCATCGGTGAATGGGTGCTCGACCAAGCCTGCCAGCACATCCGTGAATGGCGCGCCCAGGGCTGCCTCATCGACAAGGTGGCGGTCAACGTCGCCGCGCCGCAGATCGAACGCAGCGATTTCGTCGCCACCGTGCGCTCGGCGCTGCAGCGTCATCAACTGCCTGGCGAAGCGCTGGAGGTGGAAGTCACCGAAAGCCTGCTGCTCGAAAGCCACGAGGCGGCCAGCGGCGTGCTGCGTGAATTGCAGCGCATGGGCGTGACCACTGCCATTGATGACTTCGGCACGGGGTATTCATCGATGGCCTACCTCAAGCGTCTGCCCATTGACCATCTCAAGGTCGACCAGGCGTTCATTCGCGATCTGCCTCAGGATCAAGGCGACGTAGCGATCGTGCAGGCGATCATCGCCCTCAAGCGCGCGATGAATTTCCGCATGACCGCCGAAGGTATCGAGACCCGCGCCCAGTACGACTTCCTCCGCGATGCGGGATGCGATGCCGGTCAGGGCTACTTCATCAGTCGGCCGTTGCCGGCGGCCGAGTTCGCCACCTGGCTGTTGCGTCATGGGGCCTGCGAGGTCGTGTGAGGGACACCGGCCGTCTTTCTGCCAGACGAATACAGCGACGCCCAGGTCCAGGACCCGGGCGTCGTTCGTTACGGCGCGGGGTTATGCCGCGGGCTTGAGAATGACTTTGGTCCAGCCCTCGTCACGGGCATCGAAATGCTTGTAGGCGTCCGGGCCTTCCGCCAGTTTCAGGCGATGGGAAATGATCTGCGACGGCTTGGCGCGACCATGATGGATCAGCTCCGCCAGGCGCCGGTTGTAAGCCTTGACGTTGGCTTGACCGGTGCGCAGTTGCTGGCCCTTGAACCAGAAGGCGCCGAAGTCGAACGCCATCTTGCCCTCCTTCGCCAGCTCGTTCTTGGCCCCTGGGTCCTGTGGCACGAACACGCCCACCGCGCCGATGCCACCGGTGGCCTTGGTCGACGCCACGAGGTTGTTCATGGTCAGGTGGTTGGCTTCGTTGCCATGGCGATCGCAGCACTGATAGCCCACGCACTCGCAACCGCGATCGGTGCCCTTGCCATGGGTGAGATTGAGGATCTGATCCACGGCCTCTTGCTCGACCGAGTTGATCGGCGTTGCGCCCATCTGCGCTGCGAGCCGCAGCCGATCAGGATGGTTGTCGACCACGAATACCTGCGATGCACCTTTGATCATCGCCGAATGCGCGGCCATCAAGCCGACCGGGCCGGCGCCGTAGATCGCGATGCTCTCGCCCGGCAACAACCCCGCCAGCTCTGTGGCATGCCAGCCGGTCGGGAAGATATCCGAGAGCATGACGTAATCCTCTTCACGCTCCTGAGCGTCTTCGGGCAGCACCAGGCAATTGAAATCGGCGTAGGGTACTCGCAACAACTCGGCCTGACCGCCCTGATACGGGCCCATCTCGGCAAAACCGTAGGCGGCACCGGCACTGCCGGGGTTGGCGGTCAGGCAGAAGCCGGTCAGGCCCTTTTCGCAGTTTTCGCAAAAGCCGCAGCCGATATTGAACGGCAGGCAGACTCGGTCGCCCACCTTGACGCGGTCGACGCCGGCACCGACTTCGATGACTTCACCAAGGTTCTCGTGGCCGAACACACGGCCGGTCTCGAACGAGGTGCGGCCCTCGTACATGTGCAGATCAGAGCCGCAGATATTGGTGGTAGTCACCCGAACAAGAGCGTCGGTGGGCTTTTCGATGCGAGCATCCGGCACATTCTGCACGCTTACATCTTTAGGGCCGTTGTAGACGATGGCTTTCATGGTGTTCTCCCGATTGGCGAGGCGAAGAGGAATATTCGTCAACGCATGGGGTATCTGGCCCGACGGTACGCGGTGCCGTTCAACTCATAGTCCGTTTCGACAGACGAATGGTAGACCCGGCTAATTCCGTCCAAAGATCGGATCGATATCGCCGCACGCAGGTCAAATACCTGGAGCGGATCGCGCCAGCCGTCGCGGCATTTCTCAATTGGCAGAGCATTCTGCAACCATGAATGGCTGTCCACCGCCTTATCAAGGAATCGACAATGGCCTCAATCGAAGAAGTGCTCGACAGCCTGGATCCACCGCTGAAGCATTCCTGTGAACGACAGGGCAGCAGCTTGCTGCTGGTCCTCACCGATCCCGGGGTGCACCAAAGCGTGGAGCGGCGCCTGACACCCAAGGAGCTGCAAAACTCCTTGGCATTCCAGATGGTGCTGCTTTACGCCGTCAACGAAATACGCGGATTAGGCTCGCACGCCAAACTTGAGGTCCTGCCGCCAGTGGATCCGATCATTTTGGACTGACGGCCCCGGATCCACCTTGGCCGCGCAAGTCTTCATCTACGAACTTCGAACCTTTGCATACAGCTTCTCGTCGTAACTGCAGGGCCCGTTCAATCGAGGCCCTGCCCCTATGTGACGAGGACTGCGACATGAACATCATCCATCCCCAGGCAGCCCGCTATCGCCCCTACGCTGACGCCTCCGGAGGCTGGGGCTCGGCGTTCTCGGTGATGAACATTCTCTGGCGCCAACAAGCCCTCGCCCAGGCCCCTCTGGCCTTGATCAAGCAGAACAAGCCGGATGGCTTTGCCTGTGTCAGCTGCGCCTGGGCCAAGCCCGGCAATCCCCACGCGCTGGAGTTCTGCGAGAACGGCGCCAAGGCCACGGCCTGGGAGTTGACGTCCAAGAAGACCGGGCCGGATTTCTTCGCTCGGCACCCGGTCAGCGAACTGCGCAACTGGAGCGACTACGACCTGGAGCGCCACGGGCGCCTGACCCATCCGTTGCGCTTCGACGCCGCCAGCGGTCATTACCAGGCTGTGGAATGGGAGCAGGCCTACCGCGAGATCGGCGCGCAGTTGCGCACCCTGGCGCCCGACAGCGTGGTCTTCTACGCCTCTGGCCGCGCCTCGCTGGAAGCCTCGTTCATGTGGCAGCTGTTTGCCCGCGCGTACGGTACCAACAACCTCCCCGACAGCTCCAACATGTGCCACGAGAGCACCTCAGTGGGCTTGCAGGAGAGCATCGGGGTGCCGGTGGGCACGGTGACGCTGGCGGACTTCGAGCACACCGATTGCATTTTTTTCTTCGGTCAGAACGTCGGCAGCAACAGCCCGCGCATGCTCCATCCGCTGCAAGAAGCACGCAAGCGCCAGGTGCCGATCATCACCTTCAACCCGATACGCGAGCGCGGCCTGGAGCGCTTCGTCAATCCTCAGTCCCCGGCCGAGATGCTCGGCCCGGATTCGACCATCATCAGCACCCAATACCATCAGGTGAAGATCGGCGGCGATACCGCGGCGGTCATGGGCATCATCAAAGCTCTGCTGGCGATGGACCGCGATGCGGCTGCCGAGGGCCGCCCGGCGGTGCTCGACCATGCATTCATCGCGCAGCACACCGAAGGCCTCGACAGCCTGGTCGCTGAAGCCGACGGCCACGACTGGGCGCAACTGGAGCGGCGCTCCGGCCTCGACCGTGGCGCTCTGGAAGCCGCCGCCACGGTCTATGCGCGCAGCGACAAGGTGATGATCGTCTACGGCATGGGCATGACCCAGCACCGCCACGGCGTACAGAACGTGCAGATGCTGGTCAACCTGTTGCTGTTGCGCGGCAACATCGGCAAGGTCGGCGCCGGGATCTGCCCGGTACGCGGCCATTCCAACGTGCAGGGCCAGCGCACGGTGGGCATTACCGAAGACCCGGCCAAAGTGCCGAAGGACAAGCTCGAAGCGCTGTTCGGTATCCAGGTGCCGCCCCACAAGGGCCTGGCCACGGTGGATGCCTGCAAGGGCATTCTCGATGGCAGCGTGAAGGGTTTTATCGGTCTGGGCGGCAACTTCCTGCGGGCCGTGCCGGACACCAGCCGTATGGAGCCGGCCTGGGAGGGCCTGAGCCTGAACGTGCAAGTGGCGACCAAGCTCAATCGTACTCACCTGTTTCCCGGCAACAGCGGCTGGCTGCTGCCGTGCCTGGGGCGCATCGAAAGCGACCGTCAGGACGGTGTCGAGCAGGTCTACAGCACCGAGGACAGCACCGGTTGCGTACGCGCCTGGAAAGGCACCAGCACCCCGGCCAGCGAGCACCTGCGCGCTGAAGTGGCGATCATTGCCGCCCTCGCCCAAGCCACATTGAGCGGTGCCGAGCGCATTCCGTGGGAGGCCTGGCGTCGTGACTACGCGCTGGTCCGAGCAGCCATCGCCGAGGTCTACCCGCAGATCTTCCACGACATGGAAACGCGCATGTGGGAGCCCGGCGGTTTCCATCGGCCACTGGGCGCCTACGAACGCAAGTGGACTACGCCGTCGGGCAAGGCGCAGTTCGTTGCGCCCCAAGGCCTGGATGAGGACGATGATGTCGCCACCTCGCCAAACCGCCGCGACGTGCTGCAACTGATGACGCTACGCAGCAACGATCAGTTCAACACCACGGTGTATGGCTACAACGACCGTTTTCGCGGCGTGCAGGGGACGCGCACGGTGATTTTCCTCAATCGCAGCGACATTGTCCGTTTCGGCCTGGCGGCGGGAGACTGGGTAACGGTGCGCACGGCTATCGAGCCCGAAGTGCTACGGGAAGTAGGACCGCTGCAGATCATCGCCTACGACATCCCGGCCGGTTGTGCGGCGGCTTACTACCCTGAGTGCAACGCCCTGGTGCCGCTCTGGCACCACGCTGAACGCAGCAAGGTGCCGGCGGCCAAGTCGGTGCCGGTGACGGTGCGCAAGGTGCAGCCGGGACCTGCGGATCTTGAGCATGCGTTGCCGGCTAAAGACCAGGTGGCCTGAAAGGGATGTATCAGGGCTGATGGCCCCTCGCCGCCGAACGCACACCCTACGCAAGCAAGGGTGTGCCTTCAGCGGCAACAGGGGCAATCGGCTTCAGCCCATAGCTCGGATCAGCCTACCGCGGCTCATGCATCGGGCAACCGTTGTGCGTGGCGCGAAACCCCGACGACATCTCATACGCCGGCTTGCGCACACGCATCACTCCACCCAACGGCCGATGCTGCGCCAACCCGTGCCAAGGGCTGAACGCCATGCCATCGTCGATATCCCTCACCCCTTCGCTGCTCCAGGCCGCCTGCGCCGGGACTTCAATGCGCGCCACCGTCACATAGGGGCTGAGATCTTCGGGCCAGGTCACCGAGGCGTCTTCGATCGGCATCTTCTCGGCATCGGTGGCCAGTTGGATGCGCACCTCCCAGATCCCGCCCTGCGTGCTGAAGTACTCGCTCACCGCCTGGCGCAAGCCATCAGGGTTGTCGTCCAGATCCACTGGCTGATCGGTCAGTGCCGTCAGCGACGGCGCGACCGGCACCACCGCCAATTTGGCGTAATAGGGCCCGTAAAGGAACGGCACCACGGTGTTGAAGCTCTCGCCCAGGACATGGGTCTTCGGGTGGCCACCCAGGCTCTTGAGGGTCCCGCTTTCACCGCCCATGGACTCGATGGCCGACTCGACGCCCCGCAACACGGCCGATAACGCCTTTTTCAATCCGGGGCCTTTGTCAGTGGTCTTGGCCAGAAGCTTCAGGGTCTTGAGAAACGCCTTGGGCGTCGGCGCGGTAAAGGCCTTGGCGTTCTGCATGACGAAGTCCTGGGTCACGTCACCTTCGCTGCCCGGCAACCGCGCGCCCTCTACGCCGATGATCTTCAGCGCCAGTCCGCGAGGGGTCGAGACTTTGTCGTCGAGCACGTCGCCTGGGTTGGTGGAAAAACGCAGGACCACCGGCAATGTGCCCGGCTTGGCGAATGCGCCCTGGGCCAACTCCGGCGCCAGATTGTCGAGCACGGTGATATGGCCGCGTAGCAGCCCGTGGCCCTTGGCGTGCACGCTGCGGTAGGCGTGACCGTGGTCATCGAAGGTGGTCTGCATGATGCCGCGCAGGGTGTCGGCCAGCTCCTTGGCGGTTTCGGATTCGTCTTCCGGGATTTGCTCGAAGGACGGCTGAAACGGAATCGGGTGCACAGTGGATCGGTTCGCGGGTAGATCGCTCATCGGGTGTCTCCTCAGGGGCTGGTCATCACGAGCAACGGTGCTGAGCACTATGGATGTGCTACTCGCGAGTCGCTGCATTGCGGATGACTGGCGAGCGCGTGCGGACGTTCAAATTGCTTGCTGACTATGACGACCAGCGGCTTGCGATGGAGTTGCAGTGATGCAAATGACCTCTTTGCCGCCGAACGTACAACCCTGGCTTGCACAGAGACACCAGTTCCTGAGCCGACTCCTGTTTGGCCGCGAACAGGCCGGCACAGCTGGCGACAAATCACCTGGAATCACCTGAGCGCTCAGCCTCGCATCAACACCGCACCACATCCGTTTGAACGGCCACCGCCCGCCCAAGGTCGGTATTGATAATGCCGGCCTGTCCGGCCCCACCCTGCGAACGAGGTATCTATGGATCTGGCAATCAAAGGGCGCGTCGCGCTCATCACCGGCGCCAGCGGCGGCATTGGCCTGGCCACGGCCAAGCAGCTCAGCGAAGAAGGCGTACACCTGATTCTCACCGACCTGAAACTCGATGCGCTGCAAAAAGCCGCCGAGGGCCTGCCCGGCGAGCCGCTGTTGCTGGCCGCCGACATGACTCAGCAAAGCGAGGTCGACAACCTGATCAAACAAGGCGAAGCGCGCTTCGGCCAGGTCGATATCGTTGTGCACACGGCCGGTGTGACCGGCGCCAAGGGCGATCCACTGGAACTGTCCGACGAGGACTATCAAGAAGCCTGGAGCACCGACTTCTTCTCGGCCGTGCGCGTTGCCCGTGCCGCCATCCCGCCGATGCGTGCCCGTGGCTGGGGTCGGCTGGTGTGCATCACTTCGGAGAACTCCGTGCAGCCCTATTGGGAAGAGGCCGTGTACAACGTCGCCAAGGCCGCGCTGGGCGCGTTCATCAAGAACCTGTCGTACAAAGAGGCTGCCCATGGCGTGCTGTGCAACACCGTGGCACCGGCGTTCATCGAGACCGGCATGACCGACGGCATGATGAAAAAACGTGCCGAGGAGCTGGGGGTATCGTTCGAGCAGGCCATTCAAAGTTTCCTCGAAGAAGAGCGTCCCGGCATCGTGCAGAAGCGCCGCGGCAAGGTCGAAGAGGTGGCGGCTGCCATCGCTCTGCTGGTGTCGGACCGCGCTTCGTTCATCAATGGCTCCAACCTGCGGGTCGACGGCGGATCGGTGCAAGCCATTCAGAATTGATCGGCGGTTAGCGGACCTGGGGCCGGTGGTGCTAATGTCCCGGCCAGTGCTGTGCTCATCTGCCGAGCTATTCGAGGATCCCGCACCTTGGCCCCAAAACCCTTTGCCATGCTCGCGCTGGTGCTCGCCCTGTCCGCAGGGTCGGCACTCGCGCAGCCGCTCAGCTTCACGGCGTACCAGCAACAGACCATCGCCTGGATGCAGCAGCACCGCGCGTTCCAGACCCCGGACCACGACGCCGAAATCGCCTGGAACGCCCCGCGTGAATGGCGCCCCAGCGGCATCGCGAAAAAAGGCATTCTGCTGGTGCACGGGCTGGGCGATTCGCCTTGGTCGTTCAACGATATCGCTCCGCAACTGGCCAAACAGGGCTATCTGGTGCGTACCCTGTTGCTACCCGGCCACGGCACCCAGCCCAAGGACATGCTCGATGTGACACTGGCGCAGTGGCAGCAGGTGGTCCGCGATCAGGCACAGGTGCTGCGCCAGGAAGTGCCCGAGGTGTATCTGGGAGGTTTCTCGACCGGTGCCAACCTGGTGCTGGACTACGCCTACGAGCACGACGATATCGCCGGGCTGGTGCTGTTCTCCCCAGCCTTTCGGCCGAGCAACGGCTATGCCTGGCTCACTCAGTACATTGGCTGGTTTCGCCCCTGGCTGGCGAAACCCGACAGCGGCGTGCGACCGATGCAGACCCCGGTGCGCTACCTCAACGTGCCCACCAACGGCTTCGCGCAGTTCTACCGCAGCGCCTTGCTGGCGCAATCCGACCTCAAGCGCGGCCCGTACACCAAGCCGGTGTTCATCGCCATCACCCAGCACGATTCGGTGCTGGATGCCGACTACGTGCTGCAGCAGTTCAACCGCCGCTTCACTCACCCGGCCAGCCGCCTGGTCTGGTACGGCAGCAACCCGGCCCAGAGCGATGCCCTGCCCCGGGTCCTCGCGCGCAGCGATTACTTCCCGGACCAACGCATCGCCCAGTTCTCGCACATGAGCCTGCTGTTCTCCCCGGACAACCCACTCTATGGCAGCCACGGCAGCCAGCGCATCTGCTGGAACGGCCAGGACGCCACCGACATGCAAAAGTGCCTCAAGGGCGAGCCGGTGTGGTACTCCGATTACGGCCTGCGCGAGCCGGGCAAGGTATTTTCCCGGCTTACGTTCAATCCGTATTTTCAGTGGCAGGCGCAAGTGATGCTGCAGGTGCTGGATGGCAATGGCACGCCGTTGCCGCAATGAGGACGACCTCGCATCCCACTGCGCCAACAGCAGCGCTGACGATGTATCGCCAGCCCTGAACGCCTGGTGTGGGCCCGACAGTCTGCTTCCAGTTAAACCTTCCTGCCCTTGCCCCCTCCAACGTGTCGATACTGCAATGCATGGGCCGAGGCTCGATAGCGCCTCGTCCTGCCCGTCATCCCGCTCAAGGACCCTGTGGATGCTTATCGACCTGCTGCAATGGCCCGCCATGGCCGTCACCGTGTTTGCTGCCTGGTTTACCGGTTCCAGCAAGCCCACCCGGCGCATGATCGGCTTCTGGTGCTTCGCCCTCAGCAATGTGTTGTGGGTGATCTGGGGGCTGCATGCCGATGCTTATGCCTTGATCATCCTGCAAGTATTCCTGGCATTGATGAACCTGCGCGGCTTCAAGAAAAACCGCAAACAGAAGCATGACGTGGAAGACAACGGCCACTGCGATGAAACCAACGGTTCGCAAAAGCATTGACCCCGAGCCTTCGAGGCCAGGCCACGAGCCAGTCGGGGAGGATAGTCCGGCGCTTGCACGGACTGTCCCGCGCCTTTCCCTGCAATCACGTCAACCCATGGACTTTCTCGTGGGTTAGATGTTCAAAGCTGGGGACGACGACCCGGACGTTCCAGGGTTGCCCCCCACCCAACAGGACGACACATGACTTTCTACCTCTTTCTCCTGGCCTGCTGTGCTGCGGCCACCACCGGCATGATTTTCAAGCCTGGGGCATGGTACGAATCCCTGAAGAAACCCAGGTTCACTCCGCCGAACTGGGCATTCCCTGCGGCTTGGGTGACTATCTACCTACTGCTTTCCTGGGCGGGCTATCGGCTCACCTTGCTGGCCGACAGTCAAACGGTACTCGCGTTGTGGGCGGCTCAGATTGCGCTCAACACGCTGTGGACACCGGTGTTTTTCGGCGCCAATCGCCTGGGTGCAGGGATGGTGATTATTTCTATTCTCTGGATCGTCGTGGCGGCAATGATATTCCTGGCGTTGAGGCTGGACATCATCACCGGGCTGATTCTGTTTCCCTATCTGGTTTGGCTCACCGTCGCGGCTGCGTTGAATTTTTCAATCCTGCGGCACAACCGCTGACCCCGCACGTCGCCCTGCCCGGTTGGTTCACCGCGCTGGCGATGCAGGCGCTGCGGTTGTTCACCGTGATAGTGGTGGGGCCGTTTCTGGTGAAGTGGGTGATCGAACGCGGCAGTCGGCTGGCTTGACGACCGAGCATTGCAGCCGCGTTGCCGATCGATGCGAAACGGCCCGCGGTCAGGCAAACACCAATTGCACTTTCGCGGCACGGCTCTTGTCGCCGGCCATTTCCAGCGCTTCGACGACCTGATCCTGACGGAACTCGGCCGACACCAGCGGCAAGGGATCGATACGGCCGCTCTCGAGCCAGCGCACCGAAGTCGCGAACTCGTCGACAAAACGGAATGACCCCACCACTTTCACCTCCTTGACCAACAACAGGCCCAAGGGCATTTCCACTGTCGCAGGGCCCATGCCCACTTGCACCACAGTGCCTTTGGGCCGGGTAAAGGTCGCCGTCGAAGCGATGGCTGCGGGTGCGCCAGACGCTTCGAAGCAGACGTCGAAGTAGCCGCCGCCTTCACCCCAGGGCGCAGTGCTGGATTCATCGCTCGGATCGACCGCGCGGTCGGCGCCCATCTGCAATGCCAACGCCCGGCAACGAGGGCTCATGTCCGTCGCCACCACTTCGGTAGCGCCGGCAGTGCGCGCGGCGGCAATCACCAGGCAGCCTATGGGGCCGGACCCTGTCACCAGGACTCTTTTGCCCACCAGATCACCGGCCTGATGCACCGCATGAATCGCCACCGCCAGCGGCTCGGCGAACACCATGACGCGGTCCGCAGCCTGCTCGGCATAGGGCACGCATTGTTGCTCGGTCACCGCCACGTATTCGCAAAAACCACCATCGACGTGGGGATCGAACTGCGCGCTGCCCATGAACTTCATGCTGCGGCAGACATTCTGCTTGCCCTCCAGGCATAGCGCGCAGCGGTTGCACGGCTGCGACGGATTGATCGCGACACGCTGGCCGACCTTCAACCGACTGCCCGTGGGTACTGCGTCGATCACACCGATGAACTCGTGGCCCAACACCAACGGATTCTTGAGAATCGACATGCCTGCACGGGCGTGCTGGTAGTAATGGATATCCGAGCCGCAGATGCCGCCCCGCGCGATGCGTACCAGCACTTGCTCATCCGGCGCGTAAATCAGGGGCTGCTGGACCTGGCGCACGTCCTTGATGCCAAAGGCGACGCAGGCGCGGTTTTCGACGGTGTGGAGCGTCATGATTGTTGTCCTTGTGCTTGGGAGGGTTCACCGGCTACGCGCTGCGGGGCAGACATCGGGCGAACGTGGCGATGCGGCAGCGCGATGACTTCGATTCGGCCTACCAGGAAGACGTATGCGAGCAGACCACACAGGGCCACCGCCGCGATGTACGCCATGGCGTAATGGAAGCTGTGGGTCGCTTGCAGGATGAAGCCGATCACGATCGGACTGATGATGCCGGACAGATTGCCGAAGATATTCAGGAAACCGCCCAGGGTGCCGATCAGATGACGCGGAATCACATCGCTGCACACCACCCAGCCCAGATTGGAAAATGCGTTGGCAAAAAACGCCACCGACAGGATCGCGATCGCGATCATCGGCTGGTCTTCGAAGAAATTGACCAGGCAAATGCTGGTGGTCACGCCCAGGCCAAGCATCACCGGCAGCTTGCGGGCAAAAGTGCGCGAGCGGCCGCGCTTGAGCAGCAGGTCGCTGAGCACCCCACCGCAGAGCACACCACACATGGCCATCAGGTAGGGAAACATGGCGCCGATACCGGCCTTGGCGATGGACAATCCTAGGCCTTTTTCCAGATACACCACGAACCACGTCAGGAAAAAGTACAGGGTCGACGACGCCGCGAATTGCGCGATGAACAAGCCCCACACCGTGCGCTGGCGCAACACGTGGCGCACGTCGGGCCAGTTGACCCGGGGCGGGTTACCTTGCTGATTGTCCGAGCCGTAGCCGCCCCCTTGGCGGATCATCTCGAGCTCTGCCGCATTGACCTTGGTGCTGTGTGCCGGGTCTCGATACGCCACCAGCCAATACACGCCGAACGCCATGCCGGCCCCGCCGCTGATATAGAAAGATGCCTCCCAGCCCCAGGTCGCGACGATCCACGATAGCACCGGGGTCAAGACCGCCAGCCCGATGTACTGGGCACTGGAATAAGTCGCGGTGGCCCGCGCCCGCTCATGGTCCGGGAACCAGTTGGCGATGATCTTGGTGTTGGAGGGAAACGACGGCGCCTCCGCCACGCCGATCAGCGCCCGACAGATCAGCAACATCACGAAAGAGCCCGTGGCCGACGCGAAGACGGGGTGAGAGCCCAGGCCCATCAGGAACGTGAACAGGCTCCAGAGGATGATCGCACTGCCATACAGCTTGCGCGGGCCCACACGGTCCAGCAAATAGCCGACCGGCACCTGGCTCATGGCGTAGAACCAGGTGAACATCGAGAACAGCAAGCCTAGCTGTACAGGCGACAGGGCGAGCTGGCCTTGAATGGCACTGCCGGCCACGGCCAGGTTCGCGCGGTCCATATAGTTGATGGCCGTGACCATGAACAGCATCGCCAGGATCCGCAATCGGGTACGCGTCGGTTTCATGGTGCTTCCTTGTTGTTCTTGTTCAGGCAAGAAGCGTGATTGACCAAGGCCTTACAGGGTCGCGAGCCAACCGCCATCGACGTAGATGATCTGCCCGCTGACGTAGTCCGAGGCAGCGGACGACAGGTACACGGCCGTGCCGATCAATTCGTCGGGCTTGCCCCAGCGGCGGCTCGGATTGCTGGCTTTTACCCAGCGGTCGAATTCGGGGTTGTCGACCAGCGCGCTGTTCATTTCGGTATGGATGTAGCCCGGGCCGATGGCATTGCACTGGATACCATGCTCGGCCCATTCGGCGGCCATCGCCTTGGTGAGCATTTTCACCCCGCCTTTGGCCGCGGTGTAAGGCGCTACGGTGGCGCGGGCTGCCTCGCTGGTGAGCGAACCGATGTTGATGATCTTGCCGCCGCTGCCACGGGCAACCATGCGCCGGGCTGCGGCGCGGCCGACGATGAAGGCGCTGGTGAGGTTGACGTCGAGCACCCGCTGCCAGTCGGCCAGGGCCAGTTCGAGCATCGGCTGGCGGTGCTGGATGCCCGCGTTGTTGATGACGATCTCGACCTGCACGCCCTGCTCATCCAGCCTACTGAACATCGCCTCCACCGAACGCTCGTCCGCCACATCGAATACGAACCCCGATGCCGTGAAGCCTGCGTCGCAGAGTTCGGCGACCGCGTCTTCAAGGCGCTGGGCGTGGGTGCCGTTGAGGATCACCGCGGCGCCTGCTTGCGCCAGGCCCTTCGCATAGGCGAAACCCAGGCCGCGGGTCGAGCCGGTGATCAACGCGGTGCGACCGGTCAAATCGAACAGTGATGACATGAGATACCTCTGCTTGCTTTTTCTTGTTTTTGGACGTGCCTCTGTCAGAACCTGAAGCCATTGACTCATCACATAAGTGAACCATGGTATGACAGGCCAGCATTCAGCACTGTCATTATCCTGAACCCGGTTTCAGCCGATAATCAAGGGGTTTTTTCGGGCTTCAAGAAATAATACGGCAAACCCCTTGCAACACCATGCAGACATGGAGCAACTTATGTGACAAGTAAAAACAAGCAGACGAGTGACCCGATCTTGAAACCCCAGAACATCGTCAACGACGTCTACGAGCAGATGAAACGCAACATCCAGCAGGGCCTGTGGGCGCCGGGGAGCAAGCTGCCCAGCGAGTCCGAGCTGATTGCCAGCTTTAACGTCAGCCGGGTCAGCGTGCGCAGTGCTGTGCAGCGACTGCGCGGACTGGGCATCGTGATCAGCCAGCAGGGCAAAGGCACGTTCGTGATCAAGGATCTCGACCAGCAGGGCTTCAACGACAACCAGCCGATCATGCATTTGTCCCAGGCCGAGTTCGAAGACATGCGCGTGTTTCGCCAGACCGTCGAATTCCGCTGCATGGACCTGGCTGTCGAAAACGCCACCGTCGAAGACATCGCCCTGATCGAAGCGGCGCTCAACCGCATGCTGCTCAATCGCGACGATTACAAGCGTTATTCCCAGGCGGACTTCGACTTTCACTACGCCATCGTCAAGGCGTCGCACAACAAGATCTTCATCCATGCGATGGATTCGATCCGCCACATCTACCTCTACTACCTCGAAGAATTGAACCGGGTGCTGGGCATCACGCTTGAGAGCGTGCATGCCCACATCAACGTGTACATGGCGATCAAGAACCACGACGCCGCCGCTGCCGCCGAAACCCTCAACCATGCCATGGCGACCAACGTCGAGGCCATGAACGAGGCACATTCCACCGATTGAGCTGAATATCGCCACAGTCACCAGGAGCCCGAAATGGAACCCATAACAATCACAAACGTAAAAACCATTCTGACCGCCCCCGGCGGCATCGATCTGGTCGTCGTCAAGGTGGAGACCAATCAACCCGGCCTGTACGGCCTGGGCTGCGCCACCTTTACTCAGCGCATCTTCGCCGTGGAAGCGGCCATCGAGCAGTACATGAAGCCCTTTTTGATCGGCAAGGACGCCCTGCGCACCGAGGACATCTGGCAATCGGCGGCGGTCAGCGGCTACTGGCGCAGTGGCCCGATCATGAACAACGCCCTATCAGGCATCGACATGGCGCTGTGGGACATCAAGGGCAAGGCCGCCGGTTTGCCGGTCTACCAAATGCTCGGTGGCCGTTGCCGCGATGGCGTGCCGCTGTACCGGCACTGCGACGGAGAAGACGAGATGGCCGTGGAGGACAGTGTTCGTGCTGCCATGGAGGAAGGTTACCAACACGTGCGCTGCCAGATGGGCATGTACGGTGGTTCCGGCACCGAAGACCTGCGCCTGATTGCCGGCAAGCTGGCCCGGGCCAAGAACATCCAGCCCAAGGTGTCGCCGCGCAACAAGACCCACGGCATCTACTTCGACCCGGACGCTTACCTGCGCGCCGTGCCGAAACTCTTCGACCACTTGCGCAACGCCTTGGGCTTTGGCGTCGAATTCATCCACGACGTGCACGAGCGGGTCTCCCCCATCGCCGCAGTGCAGTTGGCCAAGAACCTGGAGCAACACCAATTGTTCTTTCTCGAAGACCCGGTCGCGCCGGAGAATATCGAGTGGCTCAAGACCCTGCGCGCGCAAAGCAGCACGCCGATTTCCATGGGCGAGTTGTTCACCAACGTCAATGAATTCAAACCGCTGATCCAGCACCAGTTGATTGATTTCATTCGCTGTCACGTCAGCACCGTCGGCGGTATCACGCCGGCGAAAAAGATCGCCACCTTCGCCGAATTCCATGGCGTGCGGACTGCCTGGCATGGCCCCGGTGATATATCGCCTGTGGGGGTGGCCGCCAACCTGCACCTTGACCTGAGCACTACCAACTTCGGCATCCAAGAGTGGACGCCGCTCAGCGACAACCTGCTGGAGGTATTCCTGGGCTGTCCGGAAATCGACCGCGGCTATGCTTATCTGAGCGAGCGCCCCGGCATCGGGGTCGACATCGACGAATCACTGGCCAGGCGCTTTCCGGTTCAGGGTGGATTGCCCGACTGGACCAATGCGCGCCTGCCGGACGGCACCGCTGCGCGCCCCTGACGATACCTGATGCTTGAAGCCTGAAAAGCCCCGGCACACGGTGCCGGGACATGTTGCCCTTATACAAGAATAAACAAAGGGACCTACCATGAGCTCCGATCGCGAAGCAGCTACACCCTCGTTCGCCAGCAAACGCTGGTTCTACCTGATCCCACTGATTTTTATCACCTACAGCCTGGCGTATCTGGACCGCGCCAACTACGGCTTTGCCAGTGCCGCCGGCATCGAGCAGGACCTCAGCATCAGCAAAGGCACCTCATCCCTGATCGGCGCGCTGTTCTTTCTAGGCTACTTTTTCTTCCAGGTTCCCGGCGCCTTGTATGCGCAACGCTACAGCGTGCGCAAACTGGTATTCGCCAGCCTGATTCTGTGGGGCTTGTGCGCGATGGCCACCGGGCTGGTCACCAACATCCCGATGCTGATGATCATCCGCTTCACCCTGGGCGTGGTCGAAGCTGCGGTGATGCCGTCCATGCTGATTTTCATCAGCAACTGGTTCACCCGCAAGGAACGCTCACGGGCCAATACCTTCCTGATCCTCGGCAACCCGATCACCGTACTGTGGATGTCGGTGGTGTCCGGCTACCTGATTCACGCCTGGGGCTGGCGGGGTATGTTCATCCTCGAGGGCGCGCCGGCCATACTCTGGGCCTTCGTGTGGTGGCGCCTGGCGCGGGACAGACCCGAGCAGGCCAGCTGGCTCACACAGGGTGAAAAAGACCAACTGGCAGCGACCCTGCTGCAAGAACAGCAAGGCCTCAAAGCGATGCGCAGCTATCGCCAGGCGTTCACGTCGCCACTGGTGATCAAGTTGTGCCTGGTCCACGCCCTGTGGAGCATCGGCGTGTATGGCTTCATCATGTGGTTGCCGTCGATCATCAAGCAGGCCTCGGCGGCCGACATCGTCACCACCGGCTGGTTGAGTTCAGTGCCCTACGTCGCGGCGGTGATCGCCATGGCCGGGGTGTCCTGGGCATCGGACAAGACCGCCCAGCGCAAGCTGTTCGTGTGGCCGTTGCTGGCACTGGGCGCCCTTGCCTTCCTGGGTTCTTACCTGCTGGGCTCGACGCATTTCTGGTTGTCGTTCGCGTTGCTCAGCGTTGCCGCCGCCGCGATGTACGCCCCTTATGGGCCTTTCTTCGCGCTGATACCCGAGCTGTTGCCAGCCAACGTGTTCGGTGGGGCCATTGGCTTGATCAATGCGTGTGGCGCGCTGGGGGCGTTTCTCGGTTCGTGGCTGGTCGGGTATCTGATCGGGCTGACAGGCAATCCGGGCGCCGCATATATCTTCATGACGGCAGGCATGTTGGCAGCGGCCTTGATCATGGGGACGGTGGCGACGACCAGGCCGGGTGACTCGGTTCGACGCCAGCCAAGCGCAGCAGGTGCGCTCTAGTTGACGATTGATCGACGCTGGGTCTGATCGACGCTATGGCGCGGCGACCTTGCGGCATTTGAAGCCCTGAGCTTCGTCCCGATCCACCCGCGCCTCAGCCTTGGCCGCGCACACCTCAGGGTTCTGCTGGGCATTCCACAGGACTGACGGGGCCTGCTGGGCGACCTGGTACATGGCACGGCATACGTAACCGGCCTTGGGGTCGGCGGGCAGCAGCCAGAGGGCCCGGCTGTCGGCGCCTCGCTCGCAGATGACTCGGGTAGCCGTCTCAACCTGCACCGGCGCTGTCGCTGGTGCCGGTGCAGTGGTCGACGGTGCAGTGGTCGACGAGGGTGCCGATGCAAGCGTCGGCGCAGGCGCTGAGCTGACGCCCTGGGTCAGCACCAGGGTTGGGTACAGCACGCCACGTTCGACGCCTTGAGGCATCTGCCAACTGAGTGTCCAACCCTGATCGAGGGCCAGCGAGCCTTGCGCGCGCGGCACTGTCGGCACCGGGCTGCCCTGCTCGAACGCAGGAAAGTCCATGCCCACGCCAGGGGCTACGGGCTGCAGCTGGTCGAGGGTTCGCCCTGCCCCGCTGGCCAAGGTCGCCGTGGGCAGATTCTGGCACTGCACTCTGGCCGAAAAGCAGTTCAGCTGTGAGCCATTCAGCAGCAACACGGCGGCGCCCGTATCGAAGAACGCCCCACGCAACGCCTGCTCGTCGCCACCTGCCGCGGCGACGGCCACGCCACCCAGCGCGGCGGCCAGGCTGGTGCTGCGGACCATTTGTGCCGCGGCACCCGGCGGATCGCTGCCCAACTCGGCCTCCCACAAGCCCTCACCCGCCAACAGGCCGACGCGCAGCGCCTGGAGCGCAGTGCCCCCTGGCTGACGATAGGCCCACCAGGCTGCGTAGGCGGCGCCACCCGGCGGCCCGCCATAGACGCTACGACCCAACTGCGCCTCGGCACTGGCGAAGGTGTAGCTGCGCGCCACCCGCTCGGCCGCCAACTCGTTGCTGGCACCGTCACGGGTACCAGATTCCCACAGGCTCTCGATCAGCGGCTGCGCCGCGGCCTGGGCGGCGCTCCCTTGGGTTGCCACGTCGGCATTGGCGAGAAAGCGGTCGATCAGCGGTTTTGCCGGCGGCCCATCGCTCGCCACAACCGCTGACTGCGCTGCGTCTGGATGCATCTGCAGCGCGACCGTGCGGATATCCCCCAGCGCCTGCTCGGCGACCGCCTGCCAGCCGGGCAGCAAAATGCCGCCGCTGACGGCAGGCTCGGCACTAATGGCTGGCTGGATGGCAAACAGGATTAGACAAGGCAGGAGCAAAAACGGTAAGCGTGAGGTCATGGAGTCACCCGGGGCTGGAGCACTGTGGGGCGTCGACGACCACTACCTGAAGACGTAAAGCTGGCCGATAGCATACAGAGCCCGTGCTGGGCTGGCGACAACTGAGGTGGAGGATTGCGAGGATGCTGCAGTGCACCTGCCCGGCCAGAGGATGGCCATGAACGGGAACACTTGAAGAAAATGGCAGGGGCGGCTGGATTTGAACCAACGCATGGCAGGATCAAAACCTGCTGCCTTACCGCTTGGCGACGCCCCTGTATCTGGTAGCGCAACATCGAGATGCTGCATCCTCGCATCAGCCTTTGAAGGCTTGTCTGCAAGAACGGCGAGGAATTTACCAGCTTTCATCGAGCCCGCCAACCCCTGAAACAAAAATATGTTTCCAGAACAGTCAGTTACTGTTTCGCCAAGGTTCATTGCCTAGGGATATCGGCTCGCAGGCCGGACCAACCCGAGGGTGTCGCGCAGCGTCGTGCCTGGGTATTCACGGCGGAACACCCCGGCTTCCTGCAAGCGCGGCACCACTTGGCCGAGAAACAGATCGTCCTCTTCCTCCAGATACGGTGGCAGGATCACAAAGCCGTCGCACGCTTCGGCCCGGTACCACTCGATCAATTGATCGGCCACCTGCTGTGGTGAGCCAACCGGCGAGAAGAACGACAGGCTTTCGGCGTACCACTTGCCCACCTCGCCCACCGTCATGCCACGCTCCACCGCTTGCTTGATCACGTACTGAAAGCGCCCTTTGCTGCCGGTGATCTGCTCGCTGATATCCGGCAGCAAGGCATCCTGAGGATACTGCGCGAGGTCGAAGTTCATGCTCGCCGACATAAAGCTCAGGCCGGCTTCGGGACGGATCAGGGCCTTGAGCAAGGCATCCTTCGCTCGCGCGTCCTCGGGATCGCGGCCGACCACCGGGACGATCCCCGGCAGCACCTTGATGGCGTCCGGATCGCGGCCATAGGCGATGGCCTTGTCCTTGATCAGCCGGTAGAAATCCCGGGCGCGCTCCAACGTCGCCTGGACCACGAACACCACTTCGGCGTTTTGCGCGGCCAGGTCGATAAAGGCCTCCGACACGCCTGCCTGGATCAGCACCGGTTGGCCCTGGGGCGGACGCGGGATGTTGATCGGGCCGCGTACATCGAAATGCTCGCCGTGATGGTCGACATAGTGGAACCTGGCAGGGTCGGCGTAGAGTCCCTCGCGGGTATCCTTGACCAACGCGTCGTCACCCCAGCTGTCCCAGAGTTTTTGCACCACTTCGATGAACTCGCTGGCCCGCCCATAGCGCTCGCCGTGGGCAAAATGCTCGGTGCGACCGTGGTTGCGCGCCTCGCCATCGCTGACCGAGGTGACCACGTTCCAGGCCACGCGACCACCACTGATGTGATCGATATTGGCGAGCATGCGCGCAGCTGTGTAGGGCGCCGAGTAGGACGACGACACGGTGCCGCCAATGCCGATCTGGTCAGTGACCGCCGCCAGTGCCGCCAACAGCGTCAGTGGCTCGGGGCGCGCTACCGGGCGGTATTTGACCGTCTCCGAGAAGTGCCCACCGTAGTTGTCGTCGATCGACAGTTTGTCAGCCACGAACAGCATGTCCAGGCAGGCGGCTTCGGCGCGCCGGG
Source organism: Gammaproteobacteria bacterium (assembly GCA_903970465.1). Lineage (GTDB taxonomy): Bacteria > Pseudomonadota > Gammaproteobacteria > Pseudomonadales > Pseudomonadaceae > Aquipseudomonas. The sequence goes on along the minus strand of CAJCIO010000163.1, from coordinate 6,421 downwards.
CGATTTTCTTGTAGAGGCGCCAGTCGACACCGCCACTGGCGGCGGAGTCGGGATGGCGCCAGCCGCCCTGATGGGTGCCGGCTTCAAGATACAGGGCAAGGTGCATCATGGTTTGCGTGTCTCGTTGGCGGCCGTGACCGGCGCGGTGAAGAAGCTGCTGTCGACCAGGGTAGCGGCGTCGAGGCGCTGTTTGATCAGACCGGTTTTCACGTACAGGTCGATGGTGTCCTGCTGGCGCTTGCGAATCGCCGCCACGTCAGTCAACGGCAGGTTGACCTCGCGCTCGACCTTGGCCTGCGCCACCGCATCCGGCAGGCGCAACAGCCGCGCGATCACCGCCGCGTAGGGCTGGGGATGATCGGCGCCCCACTGCCGCGCCTTGGCCAGGCGCTGGGCGAAGTCCTGCAGCTCCGCATGCTTGGCGGCGATGGCCTGATCGGAGGCCACGAGGTAGTTGAGCGACGGGTACGTCTTGCCGTCGGCGATGATTCGCACTTGGGATTGCTCGACGGCAAAGGAAATGTAGGGTTCCCAGGTGGCGACGGCATCCACCGCGCCGCTGCTCAGGGCCAGGGTCGCCTCGGCGGGCGTGGTGAAGATGAATTGCACGTCCTGCTCGCCAAGGCCCGCGTCGGCCAATGCTTGCAGTGCCAAGGCATGCCCGGACGAGCCTTTGACGGTGGCGATCTTTTTCGCCTTGAGGTCGGTGACGCTGCGCACGCTCGAATCCTTGCCGACGATCAAGCCGTTGCCCAGGTAGCCCGAGGCGAAAATGGCTTTGGCCTTGACCCCCGAAGCGGCGGCGAAGGTCAGCGGCGCATCGCCCAACAGGCCGGCATCCAGGTGATTGGAATTCAAGGCTTCGAGCACCGGAGCGGCGTTGGCGAACTCGTGCCACTCGATCTTGTAGCCGACGCCCTGCAACACCCCGGCGGCTTCCATGACGGCGCGGGCATTGCCGCGCTGATCGCCGACATCGATGTCCGCCCGTGCCACACCGCTGACGGCCAGTGTCAGTGCAAGTCCGAGGATCAGTTTGTGTTTCATGCAGTGCGCACCCATGGCCAAAGAACCGCCAGCCTAGGGGGCGCGATAGAGATAACCAAAGAACATTAAAATATATGCTTATTATGCGCGTTGCTTTGTTCAGGGTTCCTGGTACGGCGATGTTCCAATGTAAATTGCACCGCCCTCTTCGCGAGCATGCCTCGCTCTCACGGAGTGCACGGTTTTTGAGTTGTACACCCCGTGGGAGCAAAGTGCGCGTTCGGCGGCGAAAAGACCGTGCGCATCAACACACCCGCTGAGCGAGTACACTGTTGCGCGAACCCGCTACCAGGAACTCTGTGCATGAAAGTCGGCATCATCTCCGATACCCACGGCCTGCTGCGCCCCGAAGCCATCGCCGCCTTGCAGGGCTGCAAGCACATCATCCACGCCGGTGACATCGGCAGTGCCGACATCCTCACGCAATTGGCGAGCATCGCGCCGCTGCACGTGGTGCGTGGCAACAACGACCTTGAGGCGGCCTGGGCAGCGTCCATAGCCGATCATCTGCGTTTCGATCTCGGCGGCTGGCCGACCTTGCTGGTGCATGACATCGCCGATGTGGCGGCCTTGATCGATCCTGCGGTGCGCTTGATAGTCACCGGCCACTCGCACAAGCCGCTGATCGAATGGCGCGGGCAAACCCTCTATCTCAACCCCGGCAGTGCCGGGCGGCGGCGCTTCAAGCTGCCCGTGACCCTGGCCCTGCTGGAGGTGACTGAAGGGGCGCTCGAACCCCAGTTGGTCGCCTTGCTGGACTGAAGCAACAGCGCCCTTGAGTCCTGCCCCCGGAGTGACGAAAATGGGCGGATGATCGCCTTCACTATTATTGAGCTGCACACCCTGGAGACAGCATGATCGAGGTAACCGAGGTTTCCATCGCCGCGTTGCGCGCCGCGCTCGAGTCCGGCCAGACCACGTCGGTCGAGTTGGTCAACGCCTATCTGGCGCGCATCGACGTCTTCGATGGACCCGCCACCCCTACCGCGCTCAACGCGGTGGTGGTGCGCAACCCCCAGGCCATCGCCGAAGCTCAGGCGGCCGATGCGCGCCGGGCGTGTGGCGCCACCCTCGGCCCCCTCGACGGAATCCCCTACACCGCCAAGGACAGCTACCTGGTCAAGGGCCTCACCGCAGCATCCGGCAGCCCGGCCTTTGCCCACCTGACGGCCCAGCGCGACGCCTTCACCATCGAACGCTTGCGTGCTGGCGGCGCCATCTGCCTGGGCAAGACCAACATGCCGCCCATGGCCAACGGCGGCATGCAACGTGGCGTGTACGGGCGCGCCGAGAGCCCGTACAACGGTGATTACCTGACGGCGCCGTTTGCCTCGGGCTCGTCGAACGGCGCCGGTACCGCCACGGCCGCCAGCTTCTCGGCCTTTGGCCTGGCCGAAGAAACCTGGTCGAGCGGTCGCGGCCCCGCCGCCAATAACGGGCTGTGTGCCTACACACCGTCCCGAGGGGTGATCTCGGTGCGCGGCAACTGGCCGCTGACGCCGACCATGGATGTGGTGGTGCCCTTTGCCCGGACCATGGCCGACCTGCTCGAAGTGCTCGACGTGATCGTCGCCCCCGACCCGGACACCCGTGGTGACCTGTGGCGCCTGCAGCCCTGGGTACCGATCCCGTCGGTCTCGGCGGTGCGCCCGAGCACCTATCTGGAACTCGCCGCCAAGCCCGACGCCCTGGCCGGCAAACGCTTCGGCGTGCCGCGCATGTACATCAACGCCGACGCCGAGGCCGGCACCAGCGAAGCCCCCGGCATCGGCGGTCCGACCGGTCAGCGCATCCATACCCGGCCCACCGTCATCGCCCTCTGGCAGCAGGCCCGCGAGGCCCTTGAAGCGGCCGGCGCCGAAGTGCTCGAAGTAGACTTCCCGCTGGTATCCAACTGCGAAGGCGATCGCCCGGGCGCACCCACCGTGTTCAATCGCGGCATCGTCTCGCCGGAATTTCTGCACCATGAATTGTGGGACCTGAGCGCCTGGGCCTTCGATGACTTCCTGCGCGCCAATGGCGATCCCGCGCTCAACCGCCTGGTCGATGTCGACGGCTCGCTGATCTTCCCCCACGACCCCGGCACCCTGCCCAATCGTGAAGGTGACCTCGCCGCGGGCATGGACGAATACGTGCGAATGGCCGAGCGCGGCATCACCCCGTGGAACGAAATCCCGACGCTGGCCGACGGCTTGCGTGGCCTTGAGCAAACCCGACGCCTGGATCTCGAAGACTGGATGGACGCACTGGGGCTAGACGCGGTGATCTTCCCCACCGTTGCCGATGTCGGCCCGGCCAACGCCGATGTCGATCCACAAGCCGCCGACATCGCCTGGAGCAACGGGGTCTGGGTCGCCAACGGCAACCTCGCCGTGCGCCACCTGGGTGTGCCCACCGTCACTGTGCCCATGGGCATCATGGCGGACATCGACATGCCCGCCGGGCTGACCTTCGCCGGCCGTGCCTATGACGACTCGTCGCTGCTGCGCTTGGCTGCGGCATTCGAAGCGACCGGGTCGCGCCGGCAGATTCCGCCGCGCACGCCTGCCCTCGCGAGCACGGCGCAAAACGCTTAGCAACGAACCGGATACCCCGGCCTCGCTGCGGTGATCGACTCTCTCAAAGGCTGATCATCAAGCAGGCCGCCCCATCAACATCATTCGTGCCGCCAGCGCCACCATCACCGCGGCGAAGCCATAGGACCCGAGGCGCCTGGAGATTGGCAGATGCTTCAGCCGTCGGTGAGCCGCACCGGCAAACACGCCCAGCAGGAAGTGAAACACCAAGGCGATAGCGGCCAGGCACAGGCCCAGCATTACCAACTGCACATCGGCGCTGCCCGCCGCAGGCGTGACGAACTGGGGCAGGAACACCATGAAAAAGACCAGCGCCTTGGGGTTGAGCAGGCTGTTGAGCGTCGCGCGGATAAAGATCGAACGCAGTGACGCCAATGGCGCCTGGGCGGCGGAGTCCGATGGCGGTCTGGATTTGACCGCCAGCCACCCCAGCCAGAGCAGATATAACGCGCCCGCGCCACGAATCAAGTCGAACGCCGGGGCCCAGCTCATGATCAGTGCGCCCACCCCGACCGCCACCAATAACGTCAAGACCAGATCCGCCAGGGTGATGCCCAGCGCCGCCGCCAGACCGGCACGCCAGCCATGAGCGACCGCATGGGTCATCACGAAAGCCATGTTCGGCCCTGGCACTAACAGCAAAATTACCACGGCCCCGGCGAACACCGACAAGTTGGTTACGTCAATCATCCTGATTTCTCCCGTTCAAGGTCTGCAACGGTAACTCAGGCGAGCGAAGCACCATCGGCACAGTCCGCGGGAATTTGTGCGCAACAGTCAGGCTCAGTGCGGCGGCAGACGTGCGCTCTGAAGATCAATCCTCAGTCCGACTCGCAAAACCTGATGCGATTGCCGAACGGGTCCGTCACAGTCATGACTCGGCCCCAATCGAGGGTTTCGATCCCGGGCTTCATATAGGTGTAATCCTTGGCTGCCAACTCGCGCTGCAAGTCATCGATGCCGGTCATGGTCACGAAGGTATTGGCGCCAGGGCTGGCGTCGCCGTGATGCTCGCTCAGATGCAGCACCAGCCCCGCGCGGGATACCTGCATGTACAACGGCATGTTCTTGCCAAAGCGGTGCTCCCAGTCGACCTGAAACCCAAGAAACTGCACATAGAATTCCCTGGCTTTGAGCACATCGAAAATGCGCACGATGGGCGCGGTCTGGGTAAATTTGATATCAGCTGAATCAGGCATTGGCTTCCTTGAAATCCCGAGCAGAAACAGTGCGTTTCCATACTAGCGGCGACACTATCAGCACCAGGACGAGAAACGCTACCTGAGACAAATAAAAGGTCTCCAGCCACTGATGATTGAGTGCCACGTACCAGGCGCTATGTTCAGACATTCCATACACCCCCGCCATCGACCGGGCGTCAATGGCGGCGGTGCACGGGTCACTTGCTCGTCACGCTCTGCTCGTCGCCCTTGGCACCTTGTTGCTTGGCCAGGTCACCGAAGTCGCGCAAGCTCGACGGCTGGTACGGATCGCCGATATAACGCGTGCGCGCCACGAACGCCGGGCTGACCAGGCTCTTGGAGCGATCATGCTCGTCGAAGCTGAGCCCGGCCATGTCGGCCCAGGTATGGATCAGGCTGGAGCTGCTGTACGGTCGATCGAGGTCGCCCGCGAAATTCCAATCGTGGGTCGCGCGCCACTTCGGCGACGCCCAGGCCATGAACGGGATGGTGTACATCGGCACGGTCGGTCGGCCTTCGTTACGCCCCAGGCTGTCGTGTTTGCCGGAGTCATAGACGTCTTCACCATGGTCGGACAGGTACAGCAGGAAGCCATTGGGATCGCTGGCGCCAAACTGCTTGATGATGCTCGACACCACAAAGTCGTTGTACAGCACGGCGTTGTCGTAGCTGTTGTAGGTCTTGACCTGGTCATCGGTCAAGCCAGGCGGCGTGCCTTCGCGGCCGCTGAACTTGGCAAATTCCTGCGGGTAGCGGTAATCGTAATTGACGTGAGTGCCCAGCAGGTGGATCACGATCAACTTGCGCGGCGCCTTGTCGGCCAGCACCTTGGCGAACGGCTCCAGCACATCGCCGTCGTATTGCGCGGCGTTCTGGTTGCGGTTGTTGTTGAGGTACACCTGCTCGTCAGCCTGCTGCGAGAAGGTGGTGAGCATGGTGTTGCGTTTGGTCAGCGTCTGCTGGTTGGTGATCCACCACGTCTTGTAGCCCGCCTGCTTCATGACGTCGACGATCGACGGCGTGGTGAGGAACAGGTCAGGATGCTTTTCATCGGCGAAGGTCAGCACCTGCTGCAGTGCCTCGATGGTATACGGACGGGGGCTGACCACGTTGGTGAAGACGTTGAGCTGATCCTTCATGCGATCCAGCTCGGGGTTGGTTTCACGCGGGTAGCCATACAGGCTCATGTGGCCGCGGTTGGTCGATTCACCAATGACCAGCACCAGCGTGGCGGGCAGTCCGGCGCTGCTGTCCACCAGGTTGGTGAGCGGCGGTACCTTGGCATTGGCCTCGAGCATGGCCTCCATGCCACTCAGTTGCTGACGATAGTTGCGATAGCCGATCAGCAGCTGCCATGGCACGGCAGGCTCGATGCGATCTTCGAATTTCTGCCAGGCATCGGCGAGGGTCTCGGTACGCGGGATCTGCTTGGCGATCGGCAGCGCTACAAACAACGCCAACAGCACCAGGCTGACGATCAGCGCTTTGGGCCGGGCCAATTGCACTGGGCGCACTCGAGTCCACAGCAGTGCCGCACCGGCGGTATAGGCCAGGAATGCCGGAACCATCCACCAGACGAAATACTGGCTGAGGTAC
>CAJCIO010000162.1 GCA_903970465.1 Gammaproteobacteria bacterium | reverse complement strand
CAGCTATGCGGTGGATGGTTTGATGGACGAGATCGGCCTGGATGCACAGCGCCGTGAGCGCACCGGGCTGACGCTGTTTACCCTGGAGGCGCACATCAATTATCTGCATGAAGTGAAGCTGGGCGCGGTGATGGAAGCGCGGATCCAGATCATGGCGATGGATCGCAAGCGTTTGCAGTTGTATCTGACTTTGCATCCTGAAGGTGAGGCAAAGGTGATGGCAGCAAGTGAGCAGATGTTGTTGCAAGTGAATCTGGAGGGGCCGAAGTCAGCGGCTTTTACGCCGGAAACGAAGGCGGCACTGGAGCGAATAACGGCTGCCCATCAAGACTGGCCTGCACCGGAATATGCAGGCCGCAAGATCGCGCTTTGACTTGGGTTGCCATGGATGGCCTCTTCGCCGCCGAACACGCAACCTTGCTCCCGCAGGTACGGCTCTAGTTCCGTCGGTTCCGTGGGAGATTCCATGGTTTTTGGCAAGCTGTACCGGCCCCTTCGCCAGCAAGCTGTGCTCCCACAGGTGCAGGACTCAGGGCCGGCTTACACTATGGGAGCAAGGGTGCACGTCGGGCCACAAAGGGGTCGGTCGCATCAGCGCACATCCCTCAACCAGGCATGCACGTCACATCCGAAGCATGCCCAATCTGTTGACCCTTGCTGTCTTCGAGCTTGACCGTGTAATCCTCACCCAGGCTGCTCTCCACCAGGCTGTAATGCGCCCCCGCCTTGAACTGGCCAAAATCCACCCGCGCCGAGCAGTTCTGTTCGTTGTTGTCCCCCACACCATCGACGATCAAGGTCATGTCCAACCGGTGCTTGCCCGGTGGCACTTCAAAGTAACGCCCGTCGTTCAAGCGTTTGCCATCCAGATCAGCGGCCATCAGCACCGCATCGGGCTCTTCGTGCAGGCCGATCCAGGCGTCACCGGGATCAGGCTTGGGCATCGGCCCGGCACAGCCGGCCAACAGCCCGACCATCCCCAGCAGAGGGATCAAAACACGCCATTTTGCGTTCATCAGCAGTACCTGTATTCGTAGTCGAGAAAGAGGAAGTCCGTGTTGTTTGCCGACAAGCTTGGGCAGCGCGACCGCTCTAAACAAATGAATCCCCGTGAACAAGGCACTAACGCAATCTTCATACGAGTTAAGGAAGCGTATGACGCGTTCCGTGGAAGACTGCGCCGATTCAATATTGGGGGGCTTCGCATGCTCGGGCTGGTCAAGACCGCACTTTCCAAGCCATATACGTTTCTCGTGATGGCGATTTTCATCTGCATCGTGGGGCCGCTCGCTGCCGTGCGAACGCCCACCGATGTGTTCCCTGACATCGGCATTCCGGTGGTCGCGGTGGTCTGGCAGTACGCCGGCCTGGCGCCGGACGCTATGGCCGGACGGGTGATCTATACCTACGAACGCTCGCTGAGCACCACGGTCAACGACATCGAGCACATCGAGTCGCAGTCGCTGCCGGGCATGGGGATCGTCAAGATTTTCTTCCAGCCGGGTGTCGATATCCGCACCGCCAACGCGCAGGTGACGGCGGTGTCGCAAACCGTGCTCAAGCAGATGCCGGCCGGTATCACGCCGCCGCTGATCCTCAACTACAGCGCATCCACGGTACCGATCCTGCAAATGGCGTTTTCCAGCCCGACGCTGTCGGAAGCGCGCATTCGCGACCTGGTGCAGAACAGCGTCCGCTTGCCGCTGACCTCGGTACCGGGCCTGGCCATGCCGACGCCCATGGGCGGCAAGCAACGCCAGATCACCCTCGACCTCGACCCACAGGCGCTGGCCGCCAAGGGCCTCTCGGCGCAGGATGTGGCCAACGCTCTGGCGGCGCAGAACCAGATCATCCCGGTGGGCACCGCCAAGCTGGGCGGTGACGAATACACCATCCTGCTGAACAACAGCCCGACAGCCATCGACGCCCTCAACGACCTGCCGATCAGGACGGTCGACGGCGCCGAAATCACCCTAGGCATGGTCGCCCACGTGCGCGACGGCTCGCCGCCGCAGACCAACATCGTGCGCGTCGACGGCCGTCGCGCGGTGCTGATGCCGGCGCTGAAGAACGGCAATATCTCGACCCTGTCAATCGTCGACAGCATTCGCGGCATGCTCCCGCGCATCAACGAAACCCTGCCGCCGGCACTCAAGACCACGTTGCTGGGCGATGCCTCGGTGTTCGTCAAAGAGTCGGTCGGCAGCGTTGCCCGTGAAGGCATCATCGCCGCCTTGCTGACCAGTGTGATGATCCTGCTGTTCCTCGGCAGCTGGCGCTCGACGCTGATCATCGCCGCGTCGATTCCACTGGCAGTGATGTCGGCCATCGCCTTGCTGGCGGTGTCCGGGCAGACCCTCAACGTGATGACACTCGGAGGGCTGGCACTGGCCGTCGGGATCCTGGTGGATGACGCCACGGTGACCATCGAGAACATCAACTGGCACCTGGAACAAGGCAAGGCGGTCAAGGACGCGATCCTCGATGGCGCCAGGCAGATTGTCGGGCCGGCGTTCGTGTCCTTGCTGTGTATCTGCATCGTGTTCGTGCCGATGTTCATGCTGCAAGGCATTGCCGGGTATCTGTTCCGGCCGATGGCGCTGGCGGTGATCTTCGCCATGGCCAGCTCGTTTTTGCTGTCGCGGACCTTGGTGCCGACCTTGGCGATGTACCTGCTCAAACCGCACAAGGTCGAGGGCGGTGCGGGGCGTCATCCGGAGGATGCCTATATCAATCATCATGAAGGGGATCAGCATGGGGAAACTGGTCAGCAGGACGGGCCTCTTCGCGGGCAAGCCTTGCTCCCACAAGCGCACGACGCTGGAGCGGTGGACACTTCAAGATCCCAAGCGCACGACGCTGGGGCGGTGGACACTTCAAGATCCCAAGCGCACGACGCTGGAGCAGCTGACACTTCAAGATCCCAAGCGCACGACGCTGGAGCAGCTGTCACTTCAAGATCCCAAGCGCACGACGCTGGGGCGGTGGACACTTCAAGATCCCAAGCCCACGACGCTGGGGCGGTGGGCACTTCAAGATCCCAAGCGCACGACGCTGGGGCGGTGGACACTGTGGGAGCAAAGCTTGCTCGCGAAAGCGATCTCACTGCCACCTCACACCCTCGCCGCAATCCTCTGGTCAGCGGCCTGATCCGCTTCCAGGCCGGTTTCGAGCACGGTTTCTCGACCCTGCGCGACGCCTATCACGGTTTGCTGCTACTGGCGCTAGGCAACCGCAAGCGCTTCCTGATCGGCTTTCTGGCCTGCATCCTGGCCAGCTTTCTGCTGCTGCCGAGCCTGGGCGAGGACTTCTTCCCCAATACCGATGCCGGCGCCATGGCCCTGCACGTGCGCCTGCCACTGGGCACCCGTATCGAAGAAAGCGCGGCGGCCTTCGATCGCATCGAAGCGAAGATCCGCGAGGTGGTGCCGCCTGATCAGCTCGACACTGTCATCGACAACATCGGCATCCCGCTCAGCGGTATCGACATGGCCTACAGCGCCAGCGGCACGGTCGGCCCGCAGGACGGTGACATTCAGGTGTCGCTCAAGCCTGGCCACGCGCCCACTGCCGACTACGTCAAGCGCTTGCGCGAAGTGCTACCGCAGAGCTTCCCGGGCACCGGCTTCGCCTTCATGCCGGCGGATATCAGCAGCCAGATCCTCAACTTCGGCGCCCCGGCACCGCTGGACGTAAAAATCTCCGGCCCTGACGACGCCGCCAACCGCGCCTACGCCGCCGAGCTGCAACGCCGCCTGGAGCATGTGCCCGGTATCGCCGACCTGCGCTTGCAGCAATCGCTGGGCTACCCGTCGTTGCAGGTCAATGTCGACCGCCAGCGCGCCAACCAGTTGGGCATTACCGAGCGTGATGTGACCACCAGCCTCGGTGCTTCACTGGCAGGCACCTCGCAGACCGCACCGACCTACTGGCTGAACCCGGCCAATGGCGTGTCGTACTCAGTGGTTGGCGCCACACCGCAATACCGCATGGACACCCTGCCAGACCTGGAGTCACTGCCGATCACTGGCAGCAACGGCCAGAGCACCGTGCTCGGCGGCATCGCCACCTTGAAGCGGGTCAACAGCGCCGATGTGATCACCCACTACAACGTGACGCCGACCCTGGACCTCTACGCCAACGTGCAAGGCCGTGACCTGGGCGGCGTGGCCAAAGACATTCAAAAGGCCATCGACGACACCGCCAGCCTGCGGCCCAAAGGCGCGATCATCAGCCTGCACGGCCAGATCGACGCCCTGCACGAAGCCTTCAGCGGCCTGAGCGTCGGGCTGCTCGGCGCGGTGGTGCTGATCTACCTGCTGATCGTCATCAACTTCCAGTCGTGGGTCGACCCGTTCGTGATCATCACCGCGCTGCCCGCAGCGCTGGCCGGGATCGTGTGGATGCTGTTCCTCAGCGGCACCTCGCTGTCGGTGCCGGCACTCACCGGGGCCATCCTGTGCATGGGTGTGGCCACGGCGAACTCGATCCTGGTGGTGAGTTTCTGCCGCGAGCGCCTGGCCGAACATGGCGATGCCCTCAAGGCCGCCATGGAGGCTGGCTACACGCGGTTCCGGCCGGTGTGCATGACCGCCCTGGCGATGATCATCGGCATGTTGCCGCTGGCCATTTCGCAGGAGCAGAACGCACCGCTGGGGCGCGCCGTGATCGGCGGCCTGATCCTCGCTACTACCGCTACCTTGTTGTTCGTGCCCGTGGTGTTCAGCCTGGCGCACCGTCGCTCAACCCCTCGCGCTGTCGTTGGAGAAACCGTTCATGTCATCTAACCCTACCCCTTCGCGCAAACGCTTGATGGTCGCCGGTATCAGCGGCCTGACCCTCGCGGCCGTGCTGGTCGGCGTCGGCCTCTCGGCCCGCAGCCGCGATGCCCACGCCGTGCAGGCCTGGACCGAAAGCCAGGCGGTCCCGGTGGTCAGCACCTTCGCCCCCAGCGTCAACGCCCAAGGCGACACACTGAGCCTGCCCGCGCACTTGCAGGCCTGGAACATGGCGCCGATCAACGCCCGAGTGAGCGGCTACCTCAAGGACTGGAAGGCCGACATCGGCACCCAGGTGCAAGCCGGCCAGGTGCTGGCGGATATCGACAGCCCCGAGCTCGACCAACAGATGGCCCAGGCCTATGCGCACCTGCTGCAACAAAAAGCCAGCGCGCAACTGGCCGTCAGCACCGCGCAACGCTGGCAGCATCTGCTCGACACCCATTCGGTGTCGCAACAGGAGGTGGACGAGAAAGTCTCCAGCGCCGCCGTGGCCAAGGCCGACGTGCAGGCCGCCGAGGCCGACTACGCGCGGCTCAAGGACCTGGAGGCGTACAAGACCATTCGTGCACCGTTCACCGGCACCATCACGGCGCGCAACACCGATATCGGCCAGTTGATCAAGGCCGACGACGGCGGCACCACGGCCCTGTTCAACATTGCCGACACCCGCCGCCTGCGCCTGTACATCCCGGTGCCGCAGAACTACGCCAGCGCCGTGCATCCCGGCCTGCAAGTGCAGCTGACAGTGCCCGAGCACCCTGGCAAGACTTACAGCGCCACCCTGCTGGGCGACTCGACCTCGGTAGATCCCCGCTCCGGCACGTTGCTGGCGCAATTCGTCGCCGACAACCCGGACGGCGCGCTGATGCCCGGTGACTATGCCAACACCACGTTCAAGATCGCTGCCGATGTGCACGCGGTGAGTATCCCCTCCAGCGCGCTGATTTTCCGCGCCCAAGGCACTCAGGTGGCGGTGCTGGATGCCAATGATCACGTGCATATGCGCGACATCCATATCGGCCTCGACCTCGGTGCACGGTTGGTGATCTATCAAGGCCTGGCGGCCAAGGACCGGGTGGTCGACAACCCGCCCGATGCCCTGCGCGAGAACGACCCCGTGAAGCTGGCCGAGACAGGAGTTGCCCATGCGCCCAAGGCTTGATTGCGCACGCTTTGCCGCCCTGCTGTTGGCCCTCGCGCTGCAAGGCTGCTCGCTGGCGCCCACCTACAAGGCGCCGAGCGTGGCGCTGCCCGAGCACTACGGCGAACAGGTCGGGCCCTGGCATGCCGTCGCCGCCAACGATCAACTGCCGACACAGTGGTGGCAGCTGTACCACGATGAGCGCTTGAACAGCCTGCAACAGCAGTTGCTCAAGGCCAACCCGGACCTGGTCGCCGCCGTGGCGCACTTCGATGCCGCCACCGCCTATGCCAGCGGTTTGCATGGCGGGCTGTGGCCGCAGATCGGCGCTTCGGCATCCCCCGTGCGCCAGCGCCAATCGGATGACCGACCGTTGCGCGGTGATACTCAGCCGTCGGTGTACAACAGCAATACGGCTACCGTCAGCCTGAATTTCGACCTCGATTTATGGGGGCGCATCCGCAATCAGGTGGCCGCCGGTGACGCCCAGGCGCAAGCCAGCGGCGACGACCTGGCCGCCGCGCAATTGAGCCTGCAACAGCAACTGGCCACGCTCTACGTGCAGGCTCGCGGCCTGGATGCCCAAGCCGGGACGCTGAGCCACTCGCTCGACGATTACACCCAGGCGCTGCAACTGACCCGCGATCGCTACGAGGGCAAGATTTCTTCGGAGCTGGACCTGACCCGCGCCCAGAGCCAACTGGCCGAAGCCCAGGCGCAACTCGACGATGTGCGCGCGCAGCGCAATCTGGCGGAGCATGCGATTGCCGAGTTGATCGGGAAGTTGCCGAGCGAGTTTTCCCTGGCGGCCGATCAGCCGCTGATGGCCATACCGGCGCTGCCAGCGCAATTGCCCAGTCGCCTGCTGCAACGTCGCCCGGATGTGGCCGCAGCCGAGCGCCGGGTGTTCGCCGCCAACGCCAATATCGGTGTGGCACGCGCAGCCTGGTATCCGGATTTCAGCCTGAGCGGATTGATCGGCGGGCAAACCCAGGGCGTCGGCAATTTGCTCAGCGCCGCCAATCGCTATTGGGCGATCGGGCCGGTGCTGAATCTGCCGCTGTTCGATGGCGGCCGGCGCAGCGCGGCGGATCGCCAGGCCAAGGCCGAGTTCGACGAAGCCGCCGCGCAGTATCACAGCAAGGTGCTGCACGCCGTGCGCGAGGTCGAGGACAACCTCGGCCAGTTGCGTGATTTGCAGCGCGAAGCGGTGGACGAAAAGGCTGCGGTGGATGCGGCCAATGCCTCGGAACAGATTGCGATGAGCAGCTATCAAGCGGGAGCGGCGAGCTATCTGGAAGTGGTGACCGCGCAGACGGCGGCGTTGGTGGCGCAGCGGCAGTTGCAGAGTTTGCAGACGCGGCAGGTCGAGGCCAGCGTGGGGTTGGTGGTGGCATTGGGTGGTGGCTGGCAGGTACCCAAGGGCTAGCAGGCCTGGTCCTTTCGTCCCTGGTATTCCTGTTGCGAGCGCCGGTGATGCCCGGTATCGTGCCGAGGTCGCTGCACATCAGCGAACGGGTTTGGCGACCCGAGACACAATAGGCGCACAGGCGCCCCCATTTCCGATTGCAGGCGCTTTCTTTTGCCTGCATCACTGCGTTATGGCGGCTGTGCGCGGGAGATCTTCGGATCTGCCGGGTGCCTATTGTCCCGGTTCGCCAACCTGCGTACAGCTGCCACCCCTATCGTTTGGCGACGATGCGTGGCAGTTCCTCAACAATGGGAGCTACACACATGATCCGTACCAATCCGCTTGAACTCCGTATCCCCCGCATTTGCTGTTTGGCGCCTAGTGTTTCCCGCCCGGGCTATCTAGCCAACCCTGTGGTGCAGGAGGCTCGCCAATGAATACCCCAGCGACTGTACAAAAAATAGCCAGCGAATCCCTCGATACGATACGGGCCAGCCACGAGTGTCTGCGGTGGCTGTCAGCTTTGGGTCGGGCTATTCAGGATGATCTATCTACCGGGAAGGGACATGTCGCGAAGGACTTGGCAGCAGTCGTGCAGTATCTGGCCGAGGAGCAATGCAGCATCTTGAATGCTGAGATCGGACAGGGGGCCACTAAGCTGAAAGCTATGGCGCTGAGCGCGTAGCGAGCGTTTGCATCGAGTCGGCTGGCAACAGAAAAATCCCCGGTATAGCCGTGCGCAACACCGGGGTTTTTCGTTAGCGACCAACCATTGCCTCAAAGGTGACCAAACCCCGGGCGCCATCCTGGCCGGGTGCAGTGTGCCGATTCAGCAAGCGCCCCTCGCGTCCAAAAACGACACGCTGTTAGCTATCCCTGCCAAGCCGTCACTCGGCCCTTGCCCGGATACGCGCCTGCAACCAGAATCCGATCAATCCTCCCTTCTGCCATAAAGGACAAGCGCCATGATGCACGCGGATTTGATTGACCAGGAAGACCTGCTCAGCCACCTCAGGGCGCTGGGTTTCGAGACCCCGCCCGGCGCCACTGCCGAACAGGCGTGTCAGTGTGCAGTGCGGGGGCTGGATGAAGCGCGGTTCAAGGCGTTGCGCAAGATGGTGGAGGAGATCCTGACCGGCAGCGCGACGATCTTGCCA
>CAJCIO010000161.1 GCA_903970465.1 Gammaproteobacteria bacterium | reverse complement strand
TGAATGGGCACGATCCGTATGCCTATCTTAAAGATGTGCTGGCGCGGTTGCCGACGCAGCGAGCGAGTGAGATTGAGCAACTGCTGCCGCATCAGTGGGTATCTGCCTAAGTGGTGCAAGGTGACTTCGGCGGACGCTTACCCTTAACTCAAGCAGAACGAACAAGGAGAGCTCAATGTTCATCGCTTATAAACCTGAACTGAGTTTTCATGGAGCGCTTCACTGGGAAATGCACGGTGGTGAGCCCGCCGCTCACGAGCTAAGCGCCACGTATATCGAGAAAGCGCCCACTGCCGCAGATGACGGCTGGATCTATGCCAGCGTTGGAGATACGTACTCCGGGCTCAAGCCTGTTGGCGTCGGTCTGGATTTGGTGTCAGCGCGCTTGGTAGGACTGAAGTTCTGGTTCGGATGCTACTACTGCGAAGGCCACGACAGTTACCGGTACTGCTACAAGCTCACCGTGTATGACGATCGCCAGGCCCATAATCCCTTCCAGCACTACGCGCTTGATACAAGTCGCAACGGGTATCTGGCCGTCTACAAAGACAGTGCTCCGCACATGGCCCACGCAAAGGGGCCTCTCTGGGAGTTGAAGGATGTGGACCCCTGGGATATCAAACGCGGGGCTTCGCTCTCGAACATCAAACTGATGAGTCCCTCCGGAAAGCCTGTAAGGCGGAAAATGGAGGAGTACTTTCCCTACCTGAATGATCAGTCCGGTCACGACACCCAGTTCACCCTCAATGTCACCGCCGACGCCACACTGCGTCCGTGGTGATATCGGTCCAAGCCTGAACGCCCTCTGGCTAAAGCGCCAGTATCCCTATCATTGGAATGCAAGGAGCATCCACTATGGTCGCCTACACGTACTATCCAAATGCCGGCTTTCGCGCGTCGTTGTATTGGAAAAAGTTTGCCGATGGACATGTTTCCAAGGTCAAAGCGAGCTATGCCAAGAATGAAGCGCTCGCTCACCTGGATGGCTGGTTGCATGCGGGGCCCGACAACTACACCAATAAAAATCGTTATCTGGTGGATATCGACTTTCATTTCAGTGTGTTCAGTTATGCGGGCAATTATCTCTACCAGCTGAGAGCAATTCCTCATCCCAAAGGCCCCCAGCATTTTGCCGGATATCGCCTTGAGGTCAGCCACAATGGGTTCCTGGGTCTCTACAAGCCGCCACTTTTGCTGGATAACCCGCCTTATTGGCATTTTCCGGGGCTCACCCCTTTCGATCTGACCAGTGCGGATGTCTTTGGGGAAATGTCCCTGTGGGGGGGAGAGGGCCCGCATAGCGGCAAGGGATTGGTCACAGGTAACGACGACGACCCCGAGTTCTATTACCTGGGGAGAGGAGGACGCAAAGGAAACTTCGAAATCCATAACATCGAGCTGGACCGCCCCAACTAATCCACTTCGGTATTCCGTCCCGCTGACAGCCACCCATTGCGGGTGGCTGCCAGCGTTGCTAGCTCAGTGACGTCACGCCGGCTCTTCATCTCGCATTGGCTTCTTGGCGACTTCGTCATGACGACGAATGTACTTCCAGTCCGACTCGTCGATATAAATACCGTTCGGCCCGCTCCCCCCTTCCAGATCAATAGCCACTCGCGCCGATACCTGCGGTTTCACCGATGCCAGAATAGGGACAAAGCCCAACTGCAGGCTGGTCTCCAACAACGCGGCCTGATTGCGCTCGTCGATATCCGCCGCTTCATCCAGGTAATACGGCAGGCGAATCTTGCCAGCCTGTTCGCGATCCATCAGGTGCAACAACAGGTACATGTTGGTCAGCGCCTTGATAGTCATGGTCGTGCCGTTGGAGGCGGCACCGTCGATATCGGTATGAATCACCGGCTGGCCGTTGACCTTGGTGATCTCGAACGCTAATTCGAACAGATCCTTCAAACCAAGCTGGTTATGGTTCGCCGCCACCAGGCGCGCCAGGTATTCCTTGGCCTCTTCGTTCTTGTTGTCCTGCTCGGCGCTCTGGCTCAGATCAAACACCGACAGGGTTTCGCCTTCCTCGTACTGGCCGGCGCTGTGGATAATCTGATCGATATGTTTGAGCGCTTCCTTGTTCGGCGCGAGCACGATGCGGAAGCTTTGCAGGTTGGACACCTGACGCTTGTTGATCTCGCGGTTGAACAGCGCCAGTTGATGCTCGAGGCTGTCATAGTCGCTGCGGATATTGCGCAAGGTGCGTGCGATATCCGTGACCGCCGCGCGACGCGCCTTGCCCAGGGTCAAGGCTTCTTCAGTACGATGACCATAGGCGTTGATGAGCAATTGCAGGCGCCGCTCCATGTCGTCTTCGCTGTCGAACTTGGCGACACCCTTGAGGCGTACCTGAGCGTACAACGCCTCGATCTGACCATCGACCCGCAGCAAGCCCTGCCAGCTGTCCTGATAGTCGTTGAGCAGCGGCAGCAGGTTATCCATGGAGTCGTCGACCGGATCCATGAACGGTGTGCCGAACGGCAGATCCGCCGGTAACAGCTGACGACGGCGCAATGCATCGTCGAGGGTGCGCTGCTTGGCTTCCATATCGGCGATCTGTCGGCCGATCAGTTGCAGCTTCGCCGAGAGTTGCTGAACGCGCTCGGTGAACGCGTCGCTTGAGCGCTTGAGCTCATCCTGCGCCGCCTCCATCTGCGCCAGCTGTTCAAGCTTGTCGTCTTCCTCGGCGCTCAAGGTCTGCGAGCGGCGGTAGTCTTCAAGGGCCTTTTGCGCATCCAGCACCTGTTGGTACAGAGCTTCGGTCTGGGTCTTGCTCGCGGCGCGGTCGGCGGCCACAGCCTGCTGGGTCTTGAGCTGCTTGAGCTCCTTGTCCAGACGCTCCTTCTGGTCGCGCAGTGCCGCGCGGTCGGCCAGCGCTTGCAGGGCCGGCGGCTCGATGTGCGACAGGTCGATGGAAATCCCCGGCACCTCGAAGCGCTCGCCCTTGAAGCCATCGAGGATAGCCTCCAGCGATTTGACCCAGGCGTCGTTGTCGTCCAGCGCAATTCCTTGCTCGCCCAACGGCAAGCTGAACAGCGCGCTGTTGAACAGCCGCATCAAGCGTTCGACATCCGGCTGCGAGAACTCTTCGCGCAGGCGCGCATAGCTGTTGTTGTCGGCATGATCGAGCTGCTGCTTCACCGACTTAAGGCGTTTCTCCAGATCACGCAGACGCTCTTCGAGGTCTTCGGCGCTGAACTGGCGAGACTGCGCCAAGGCGCCGGCGAGTTCGTCGTGGGCATCCTTGGCGGCAAGCAATTGCTGCTCCAGGACTTTCACGTCGGTGACCAGGGCGAAGCGATGCTTGAGCACCGACAGTTCGCCCAGCCAGCGTTGCACCCCGGTGATTTCGCGCTCCAGGCGCATCAACTCCTGGGTGCCGCTGCGTTGATCGTTCTGCAGCGAATCCTGCTCGCTGCGGTAATGCTCGGCCTGGATGACCAACTCTTCTTTGCGCACGCCAGCGTAGTCCTGCCAGGTGCCGAGCAGGTTGTCGAGCAGCGGCGACAAGCGGTGCAGCTTGCCTCGCAAGACGTCGCGCTGATTCACGCCATTGGCTAGCGCCTCGACCAGCGGGCCGGCCGCGACGAGCGAGTTGTAGTCCTGCTCCATGCGGCGCACATCGCGGAAGGCTTCTTCGCAGGCCGCGATGTAATCGACGCTGCCCGAGCGCAGGCTGTGTTCGAAGGCATCGAGGAACAGCTGCTTGAGCTTGGCGGCAGTGATCTCGCGCATGTGCAGCAGGTTGATGAACAGCGCGCGGAAGGTCTTCAGACTTTGTTCGCTGGTAGAACGAAGCGGGATCAACGTCAGATCTAGCGGGATTGAAGTGTGCCCCCCGACCAGCAGCCGGCGCAGTTCATCGGGCTTGAGTTCGTAGGCCTTGAGGCCCTGCTGCTCGAGATTGGTGAACAGTTCTTTCTGCCGCAGGCAGGTGTCGTTCTTCTGGTAGTGGGCCAGGTCCAGTTCGCCGGCATAGGCGAAGAACTGGTGACCGAAGCCCCCACCTGGGCCACGCCCGACCACGCCGATCACATGCGGGCCGTGGGGCAGCGACACCTCGCAGAGGATGTAGCTGGTGTCGGTAGCGAAATAGAAACGTCGCGACTGTTCGAGGCTGTATTTGCCGAAGCTCATGTCCGACATGCGCGCCAGGATCGGAAACTGCAGTGCGTTGATCGAGGCACTCTTGCCCAGGTTATTGGCACCGTAGACCGACAGTGGGTGTTCCAGCGGGAACAGGCCGAGGCTGTAGCCGGCGGTGTTGAGCAGTGCGAAGCGGCGAATGCCATAGCGTTCCTGGCTCATGCGTCCATCTCCTGTTGCTCTTGGGCAATGGCACGGGCAAGTGCCGCTTCCTCGGATTCTTCTTCACCTTCGATGAAGGGGGCGAGGTCCAGTGGATCGTCGGTCTGCAGCAGCTTCTCGTCGCTGTCTTCGTCGATCAGCACCGGCGTCGGCAAGGGCAGATGACTGTGCAGGCTGGCCGCCAGATCACGGTCTTGCTGCACCGACAGGCAGACGTCGAGGAAGCGATGCATTGGCGGCAGGAAGCGGTAGATACCGTTGTCTTCACTGGCGAAGCCGAGCTGTGTCATGCGGCGCATGATCTTTTCTTCAAGCTCGTCCTGGGTCTGCACTTCGGCCTGGATGAACAGGTCGCGGTACTTGTCGAGCAAGGACGGCAGTTCGTCGCGACCAAGGCTGCCTCCGTCGAGCACGGCGATCGGATCGCGGCCCTGATCGGCCAGATGCTCGACCAGGATGAAGGTGAACAGCGACAGGCGCTGGGCGGTCTTGTTGACCTGCGCGGCAGCCTGATCGGGGACGAAGTAATAGAAGCCCCGGGTGTCGCATACCAGTTCGAAACCCAGCGCCTTGAAAAGGCCGCGGTAGGTGTCCTGGTGGTTTGACAGCTGGGCGTACAACTCCGGGTCGCGGCGGCTGATGTGGAAACCTTTGAACAGCTCGCGAAAAATCGGCGCCAGCTGGGACAGTTCAGACAGATCAAGATGCATGTTGGGTACTCGCAGAGGGTTGCTCTGAGGGTTCGGATACGGTGCCAGGTGTCGCATCGGCACTGTTCAGCAAAGCGAAGGATTGCAGGCTGACCCGGTGTTCACGGGTCGAGTAGTCCTGGCGCTCGAGGCGTTGACGGGAAAAGCGCTTGTCCCGCGACAGGCGCGAGAACCAGTAAAGCAATTCGTCGGTGGCGCCGGTGGGCTCCTGCTCCAGCAGCCAGACCATCAGGTCGGGCAAGGGCAGGGCGTCTTCGCAGCGATCGAGCATTTCCTTGACCGTGCGCGGTGCCCGCGGTGGCTCGCCGCTTTTGGCAACCTTGTGCGCCCGGGGAAATTGCGCCGGCTTGGGCTCGAAGCGGGCCAACGCGTACACATAGGCCTCGACCTGACTGGCACTGCCCAGAAAGGTGCTTTGCGGGCGAGTGAACATCGGCATGGCGGCCTGGGGCACGGCGTCGATGCCTTTACGGCGGATCGCGGCCAGCGCCAGCGCGGCGCCACGAGTCACGGCATTGTGCCGGCGGGCTTCTTCACGCAGCGGCAGCAACAGCTCGCGGGCGTGGCGCAGGGTCAACTGGGCGCTGGTCTGCATCTCGAGGATGCGCGCGTGGGTGCGCAGCAGCATGTCGTCGTCGACCAGATGGCCAAGGCGCTGCTGCTCGCCGAGCAAGCGCAGCAGGACGTTTTCGACCTTGCGCACGCCTTGTTCGAAGGCGCCATCGGCATTGACCAGGTTGATCATCGGCTCGACGTATTCGTCCCAGGTCGCCAGCACTTCGGCGTAGCGCTGGCGCAGCGGGATCTGCCGGTCGCTGGTCTTGGCGCGCTCGGCCACCGACACCAGCGCCTGTTCGTCGTTGGCGAGTTTTTTCAGAACATCGCGCACGCGCATGTCGAGCAGCCGCAACTGGCGGGCCAGGTCGTTGCCATCACGGATATCGAAGGCTTGCTGGATATGCTCGGCCAGGCGCTCGAGATGGCGCAGATAGGCTTCGATTTCGAGGCACAGGCCCAGCCGGTGTTCGCGGCGCAGGTAGGCGAGAAAGTCATGGATCTGGGCATTCAGTTCGAAGCGATTGGGGCTCTTCGCCACCGGGACCAGAATGTCCAGGCGGATCCATACGTCCAGCAGGGCAGTAATGTCCTGCGCGGTGCTGTCGATTTGCTGGGCGCCGAGCTGCAGGCGCAGTTCGCTCAGGCTCAGGGTGCCTTGGTCGAAGTGTTCGCACAGCGGCTCTAGCAAGGCCCAGTGTTCGGCGAGGGCGCGCAGGACGCGCTTGGGTTCGATCATGGGATGGCCGACTCGTTGCCAGATAAAAAGGGGGGGATTGTACTGCATCGAGAGCCCCGCGTTTGGGCCCCTGATCGAGCAACGTGGGCATATGTCGGGTTTTTCTCGCTCGACTGCGGCAGCCACCGGCGAACAGCGGTAGAATTGCCGCCTTTAACCCCTCACTGATGGTCGGCCCTTGCTAAACGAGTCCCGTCGCCGCGCTTATCTGGACGCCATGCAGGTGGTGCACTGGCTGCCGCGCACCGAATTGCCGTTCGCCGCGCCCTCCAGGCTGGAGCTGCTCGAGCTACCAGCAGCACTGGTTGAGGCGCCCGTGGCGGTGATCGCCAGGCCCGTGGCCGCACCTGTCGTCGAACCACCGCGAGTCGTCGAGCGGCCGAAAATCGAGGTGCCTCGGCCCTCAGCCACTCCTCGCCCGAGCAGCAAGCCGCTGGACGAGCCCGTTGAGGCCTCGGCGGTGGCCAAGCCCGTCGCCGTGCCGCCACCGCGCTTTGCCCTGCAATTGCTGCGTTCCGGCCCTTGCCTGTTGCTGGTCGAGCTGCCCACCGGCGAGCCGTTGCAGAGCCGCGATCCGGCTTATCTGCTGCTCAAGGACATGCTCCGCGCGGCGGGGCTGTCGGATAGCCCGCAGATTCTCGGCGAACCCGTGCGCTGGCCGTTGCTGGCGCGTGGCAACCTCGATCAGGGTCCGGATGCCGCGCGGGATTTCGTGCAGGGCGTAGTGGCTATGCAGATGGAACAGCAGCCGTGTGTCTGCCTGTGGTTGATCGGCCTGCCTGCGGTACGTTTCGCCGGCGAGGCCAATGCTGAAAGTTATGATCGCGAGCTGCAGGTCGAAGGCCTCGGCGTCGCCTGGGCCCTGCCGGGTCTCGAATTATTGATGGAAGAGCCAGCGCGCAAGGCTGGCGTCTGGCAAGCCATGCGCCGGCTGATGGTGCGCTGGAAGAACCGTGATGAGTGATGCCGTGAGTTTCCGCCGAATGACCGAGGCGGATATGGATGCTGTACTGAAGATCGAATTTGCTGCCTACAGTCACCCCTGGACCCGAGGCATCTTCACCGATGGCCTCAAGTCTTACGAGATCTGGCTGATGTTCGAAGGCGCGCAGCAGGTGGGGCATGGCGTCATCAATGTGATCATCGATGAAGCCCACCTGCTCAATATCACCGTCAAGCCTGAAAGTCAGGGTCGCGGCCTGGGCCTGCGCCTGCTCGAACACTTGATGGCCCGGGCCTATGAAACCAATGGCCGAGAGTGCTTTCTGGAGGTGCGCTCCAGTAATCAATCGGCCTATCGTCTGTACGAACGCTTTGGCTTCAACGAAATTGGCCGCCGACGCGATTACTACCCTGCGGTAGGCGGCCGCGAGGACGCCCTCGTCATGGCCTGCACCCTGTTCGAATAGTCACAGAGGGAGCCAGGCTTGAGCGGTCAACTCCTTCACCTTTTGAGCAAGAACGATTCAGCGATTGCCATCCACCGGATCGCGCTCTGCCAGCTCCGCTTCATCCAGGCCATTGCCACCTCCGATCTCGTCCTCGTCAACGATGCTCAGGTCCTCGTCGTCCGGGCCGCCCACTCCGATTTCGTTGGGTGAACGCGCGCCGTCCTCGTGAATCAGGGTCTCGGGGCTCATGTCATCATCGGTTGGCTCGTGGTCGTCTGTGGACGCCCCGGTCAAGCCGGCATCACGTTCACGCGACAGCGGCAACTCCTGGCGCAGCTCACGTTCCGGGATGCTGTCGCCGATCTTGCCGGTGGGTTCGTCCTCGTTGAAATCCAGCTCCTCCATGGAGCCCATACGGTCTTCGTTGTCGTCTATAGGTTCCGGCTGCGTAGCGCCGAAAGGGCGTTGTGATTCAGTCATGGTATTTCCTCCAGTTCGGGGCCTTAATAGGATTGACCCAAGGGCGCGGTGAGGATTCAAAATCATTCAGCGACATTTGGCGTGACCTCGTGGCACTGAGCCGAGTCAAAGGCTGTGCACCGTACTTGAGGCTTGAACATGAACGATCTACAAGAACTGATTGATAACAATGCGCGCTGGGCCGAGGCGATCAAGCAGGAAGATCCAGAATTCTTTGCCAAACTGGCCCGTCAGCAAACCCCCGAGTACCTGTGGATCGGCTGCAGCGACGCGCGGGTGCCAGCGAACGAAATCGTCGGCATGCTGCCCGGCGATCTGTTCGTGCACCGCAACGTCGCCAACGTCGTGCTGCACACCGACCTCAACTGCCTGTCGGTCATCCAGTACGCGGTCGACGTGCTCAAGGTCAAACACATCCTGGTCACCGGCCACTATGGTTGCGGCGGCGTGCGCGCGTCCATGCAGGACCGCCAACTGGGCCTGATTGACGGCTGGCTGCGCTCGATCCGCGATCTGTACTACGAAAAGCGCAACGAGCTGTCGTTGTTGCCGACCGAAGAAGAGCAAGTCGACCGACTGTGCGAGTTGAACGTCATTCAACAGGTCGCCAACGTCGGTCATACCAGCATCGTCCAGAATGCCTGGCATCGTGGTCAGAGTCTGTCGATCCATGGCTGCATCTACGGTATCAAGGACGGCCGCTGGAAGAGCCTGAACGCCACCATCAGCGGCTTCGATCAGTTGCCGCCGCAGTATCGTTTGCGAGCGCTCGACTGATTGCTCGGCAAAAAGTCTTGTAACAGTCTGAAGGGTTATTTCATTCAACTGTGCAGACCTTCATGCGTTCATAGACAGGGTAGCCATGCACGTGCATTGAGCTACCCTTTCTTTTCCGAACAATACGAACATGGAGGCAGGATGAAACCCTATGGCTGGTTAGCGCTCATGGCAGCGCTGTCGATTGGCAGTGTCCAAGCGGCAAGCAAGGAAGTCGAGATCAACCTGGTCAGCGCCGAGGGTGCGCCGCAGCCGATTGGCCTGGTGAAGGTCGAGGAAACCCAGTACGGCCTGTTGTTCACGCCGCAGCTCAAGTCTCTGCCACCTGGCATCCATGGTTTCCACGTGCACCAGAACGGCAGCTGCGCTTCGGCCACCACCGACGGCAAGGTCGTCGCGGCAGGCGCTGCGGGCGGGCACTTCGATCCGGACAAGACCGGTAAGCACCTGGGCCCTTACGGTGCGGGCCATTTGGGTGACTTGCCGGCGATCTACGTCAATGCTGATGGCACGGCCAGCTATCCGGTATTGGCGCCGCGCCTGAAGAAACTCTCTGAAGTGACCGGTCATGCCCTGATGGTGCACGCCGGTGGTGATAACCACGCCGATATGCCGGCGCCACTGGGTGGTGGCGGTGCGCGCATGGCCTGTGGGGTGATTTGAGGTCCTGAAACAGAGCATATGGCCCGATAAGGGGCCCTATGCCGCGCGACACATCTGCCACCTTACGCACCGACAGGCGTCAGCACCGGCAATCCGGCAAAGTGTGCACGCAAATTCTCGATCACCATGACCACTGTCGCCTCGACCGCATCGGGCGACAGCCCTGCCACGTGTGGGGTGAGCACCACATTGTCGAGCGTCTTGAACGCATGCGGAACGCGCGGTTCATCATCGAATACGTCGAGGCCGGCGCCGGCGATCTGCCCGCTTTCCAAGGCTTGCAACAATGCGGCGGTATCGATCACGCTGGCCCGCGCAATATTGACGATAAAGCCCTCACGGCCCAGGGCATGCAGCTCGGCACTGCCCACCAGATGCTCAGTGCCACTGCCCCCGGGTGTGGCGACCACGAGAAAATCACTTTCAGCTGCCAGTTCCAGCACCGTGGCGCAGTACTGATAGTCAACGTCCTGGCGCGGGCATCGGTTGTGGTAGCTGACATGCATGTCGAAACCCAAGGCGCAGCGTTTGGCGATGGCCATGCCCACCGCGCCCAAGCCCAGCACCCCCAGGCGTTTGCCGGCGAGCGAGGGTCGCATGTCGCGGGTCCAGCCATCGCGGCGCACCAGGGCATCGAGTTGCGGGACGTTGCGCACACTGGCGAGCAGCAGCGCCAGAGCGTGGTCAGCCACCGACGACGCATTCACGCCGGCACCGTTGGTCACGACGATGCCGCGAGCCTGTGCGGCGGCCAGATCGACTTGCTCGTAGCCGGCGCCGATCACGGTGATGATTTCCAGCTTGGGTAAGGCTTCTATCTCGTCGGCGCGTAACCCCAAAGGCCCGCGGGTCAGCACGGCAGTGATCTGCTCGGCATGTTCACGCACCGCGTCGGCGCGGGTTTGCGGCGTCGGTGCGACGATCAGGCGAAAACCGGCAGCCTCCAGCAAGGGCAGGTAGTCGCCGATGGTCTCAACCAGTACCAGCACCGTTGCACTCATATCACCGCTCCTTTGTATAAAAAACGCTGATCATAGCAAGTTAACCATCGGGCAGGACTGCGCCCTTGGGCGCGATATCGAGTGGCGTAATCCGGTAACCTTGTCAGTCATATTCAATCTGCACCTTGCAGTGATCCATAGACCGTCAGTAAAAGGCAATCACATGACATGGCTTACCGACCCGGGCATCTGGACCGCCCTGCTACAGATCCTCGCGATCGACATCCTGCTGGGCGGTGACAACGCCGTGGTAATTGCCATGGCCTGCCGCAAGCTGCCTTTGCATCAGCGTCGCAAGGCGATCTGGGGCGGTATGGCGGGCGCCATCCTGTTGCGTGTGCTGTTGCTGTTTTTCGCCATGGAGTTGCTGGCGCTGCCGTATTTGAAGGTGGTCGGTGCACTGATGCTGCTGTGGGTGGGGATCAAGTTGCTGTCGTCCCATGATGACGATCCCGAGATCGATGGTGGCGTACGACTGATTACGGCGATCAAGACCATCATCGTTGCCGATGCGGTGATGTCGCTGGACAACGTGCTGGCCGTGGCTAGCGCGGGGCAGGGCAATATCTGGCTGGTCTCGGCTGGGGTGCTGATCAGTATTCCGCTGATCGTGCTGGGCAGCCGCCTGGTGCTCAAGCTGATGGAGCGCTTCCCGTCGGTGATTCAGCTCGGTGGCGGGCTGATCGGCTGGATCGCTGGCGGCATGTTGGTGGCGGACACCGCCGTGGCGCCCTGGTTGCCGTGGCCGGCAGTGTGGGTGCATTACATCGCGAGCGTGCTGGGTGCTGCGCTGGTGCTGGCGGTGGGTGCCTGGCTGAGCAAGCGCCATGCGGCCAGGCAAGAGGTTGAGCCGGGCACGTTGTAAGCGCCAAGAGCGGGCTTTTGCCTCAGGCTGCGAACCTGGCAGTGCTCCCACTGGCGTATGAACCATTGTGGGAGCAAGGCTTGCCTGCGAAGGGGCCGGTACTATTGGCCCAGAACCATGGAATCTCCCACAGTCGACAGACACGCCGCGCGCCTGTGGGAGAGGGCTCCGCCCGCGAAGTTTCAGCGCCAGCTCGCCGCCGTTACGCCTGGCCCTTGAAGCGCAACGCGTTGGTCAGATCGCCCATCGGCGCCTGACCTCGGGCGATCATCGCCTCGTCTCGCTGCTTGAGGCCGTCGAGTTTCTCCAGGCGGAACACCCGGGTAATCAAGCGCAGGATCGACGCCGTGTCGTACACGGTGTGATCCACCGTACCCTTGCGCGCGAAGGGTGACACCACCACCGCCGGAATCCGCGTGCCCGGGCCCCAGCGATCGCCCTTGGGCGGCGCCACGTGGTCATGCCAGCCGCCGTTCTCGTCTACGGTGATCACCACTACCATGTTCGACCACTGCGGGCTGGCCTGCAGGGTCCGCACGATATGGTTGATATGGCGGTCGCCCGAGGTGATGTCGGCATAACCGGCATGCATGTTGAGGTTGCCTTGGGGCTTGTAGAAGGTCACTGCAGGCAGCTTGCCGGCAGCGGCGTCGGCGAGGAAACGGTTGGTGCTCTGGTCATCGCCCAGGCCTCCATCGCGCAGGCGCCTGGCGCGTTCTTCAGCGTGTTGCGGGCCGAGTTTCTCGAAGTAGTTGAACGGCTGGTGGTGGTACTGGAAGTTAGGAATCTTGGGGATGCCTTCCGAATCCTTGAACTGGTCCAGGGTGACCTGCCAGGCGCCAGCGTACCAGGCCCAGTCGATGTGTTTTTTGTTCAGCTTGTCGCCAATGTGCTCGTGGGTCTGGGGCACCATGACGTTCGCCTGGCCCGGCTTGGCCTGCTCAGGATGCTCCGCATCGCGGACCTGAGTTGGCCAGTAGGGTGGGCTCATGGTGTTCACGCCATAGCCGTCCGGGGTCAATGCGCTAGGCCCGAACACTGGAGCACCCTCCAGGGCGCTGGCGGGCGATTTGTCCGTGGGCTTGAGGCGCGGGTCGGCTGGATCGTCGCTCATCAACGTGGCGATCTGGCCTTTGGCCGGGGAGTTCTTGACGTCGGGGTAGAACGGCGGGCGCGCAGCGATCAGGTACTGGTGGTTGAGGAACGAGCCACCGAAGGCGCCCTGAAAGAAGTTGTCGCACAGCACGAACTCCTGCGCCAGGTTCCACAGGTAGAGGGCGTAGGCGCTCTGAGAGTAGTAGCCCATGGTTAGGCCGCCGGAGTCGGCCCAGGCGGCGAACATGTCGTTCTTGCCACCGTTTATCTGCATCTGGTTCTGGTAGAACACGTGCCAGAGGTCGCGGGTCACCAGGCTCATCGGCAGGGGCTCACCGTTGGGCCCCTTGAGCGCGTAAGGCGCATTGGGCAGGTTTTCCTGATACTGGGTGCCGGCAGTGTAGGTGATGCCTTCGATGGTCTGCGGACCCAGTTGCAGGACGCCGCCCCAGCTCGGTGGCAGATGGGGCAGGGCGCTGCCGTCGCGGTCCTTCTGCTGCAGGTGTTCGGGCCTGGCCTTGGCGAGCGGTTGCTGCACGCCAGGGAAATCGGCGAAAAGATTGTTGAAACTGCGGTTCTCGGCGTAGATCACCACCACGGTCTTGACGTGCTCTTGCAGCGCCTTGTCCAGCTCGGTGGTGCTCAAGGCGCGGCCTGGGCCATCCGGGTGGGCCTTGTCAGCCGCCTGGGCGGTAGCGCTGAGGGCGGCGCCTGCGCCGAGCACGGCCACGCCACCGAGGAAGCGACGCCGACTGCTGTCGGGCAGGGCGTCGGGAGCGTTGGCGTTGTCTTTGTTGTCGTCTTGATCGTTGCTCATTGGCGGACGTCCCGGCTGAGGTAACAAAAAATGTTTCGCCGGGACGCTAACAATGGAATGTGACAATCAGGCGACAGGGCTGCCGCTGAATGACTCGTTGCCCCAATGAAGCCCATCAAAGCACCCCCGGTATAGCCTCCTGTTGGGCCTTGCTCTTCAGCAGTACCCGGTATTGGCCGGGCGTCATGCCAAACCATTGATGGCATGCGCGATAAAAACTGCTCAGCTCGCGAAAGCCAACGTGATAGGCGGCTTCCTGCAATGTGCACTGGCTATTGCCCAAATGGAATTCTGTCTGGCTGCGGCGTGTTTCATTGACCAGATCTTTATAAGGGTGGCCGTCCTTGTGCAACAGTCGTTGCAACGTGCGCTTGCTCACGCATAGTTTTTTCGCCAGATCTTCGAGGCTTGGAATTCCCTCGCTCAACGACTCGAGAATCATTTTTCTCACCTCCCCTGGTATGGAGAAGTGGCGGCGGGTAGACAGGTGCATCTCGGCGACCATTTCATGCAGCGGGGCCAATTGTTTGTTTGCCGAGGCCAGCGGTCTCTGGAGATCAGCGTTGTCCAGCAAGATGGAATAGCAAGGGGCGCCAAATCGCACCGGGCAATGAAAGGTCTGCTCGTATACCGAGATGTCGGCCGGGATCGAATGCATGACGCCAACCCCGCGTATGCATAGCGCCGGGGTCGTCAGCATTCGGCAAAGTCCAACCATCAAGGCGATGGCGGCATCGCCATATTGGCGTGGCACTTCGTGCGAATCCAGAAAGTGGCAGGCGAGGCGGTGTTGCTCGCCTTGAGCGTGTAACGAGATGGCGATGGAGGTGTCGAGCAGCGTGACGAAGTGAACCATGTGCTGCAGCGCGGCCTGTAACGTCGCGCTTGACATCATCACGTAACCCACCACATCGAAGATGCCCGGGCCAGCAGGCGATGTGGCGCGCAGCCCGATGTCAGGGTCATTGGACAACTGCGCCGCCAGTGTATACAGGCGATAGAGTTTGACCCGCGCAATCCACGACTCGTCGAAGTTCAAAGCGTGCACGTCGAGGTCCACGGCCAGGCAAAAGGCATCGATATCCAGCCCTGTCGATCTCAGGGCGTCGATCATGAAGTGCGCTAAAGAGGGGATGACCTCTGGCATGTACATTCCTTGTCAGTCACCGCGAATCCTGGCGCGGGGGCCGCATTGTCGGGGCCCCAGACCGTTTCGTCAAAGTGGTGACCAACGGCTGGCGTCGGATGCCAAGGCTATGGCGCCTTGTGCGATTGTCCGTCGGCGTCGTGTCGTTCAGATTGAATACCGAGCCGAGCGCAGGCACGCCTGTTGTTTGTTCGCTCGACTCCGTTCTCGATCACGGAGTTATGTCATGGCTTTGCATCAAACCGTTGAAACGCGCGATCCCTCGCTTGAAGACGTTTACTCAAGCGGCGCCTCGGAGCGGCGCTTGCCCAAATATCGCCTGCCCGATCACTCCTCTGCACCGTCGACCGCTTATAACCTGGTGCGCGACGAATTGTTGCTGGACGGCAACTCTCGGCAAAATCTGGCGACCTTCTGCACGACCTGGGTCGAGCCGGAAGTCCAGCAACTGATGGCCGATGCCCTCGACAAGAACATGATCGACAAGGATGAATACCCGCAGACGGCCGAGATCGAAAACCGCTGCGTGCACATCATTGCCGACCTATGGCACGCGCCCAAATCATGGCAAACCGTGGGTTGTTCTACCACAGGTTCCAGTGAAGCTGCGATGTTGGGTGGGCTAGCCCTTAAATGGAGCTGGAAGAAGCGTCGCGAAGCCGCGGGCCTGCCAGCGGATAAACCGAACTTCGTGTGTGGCCCTGTACAGATCTGCTGGAAGAAATTCGCCCGTTACTTCGACGTCGAAATACGCGAAGTACCCTTGCGCGACGGTGCTCTGGGCTTGCGGCCCGAAGACTTGCGCCACTACTGCGATGAAAACACCATCGGCGTGGTCGCCACCCTGGGGGTGACCTTTACCGGCATCTACGAACCCGTGGCAGCATTGGCGAACGAACTCGACAGCCTGCAGCGTGAGCTGGGGCTGGACATTCCCATCCATGTCGACGCTGCGAGTGGCGGTTTTATCGCGCCGTTCATTCAGCAGCAACTCAGCTGGGATTTCAGCATCGAGCGTGTCAAATCGATCAATGCGTCAGGCCACAAGTATGGGCTGGCGCCGCTGGGTGTGGGTTGGATCATCTGGCGGGCCCAGGCTGACCTGCCTGAAGAGCTGATCTTCTACGTGGACTATCTGGGCGGCAATATGGCCACCTTCGCGCTGAATTTCAGCCGGCCCGGCGGCGAGATCATCGCCCAGTACTACAACTTCCTCAGACTGGGACGCGAAGGCTATACGCGTATTCAACAGGCTTGTTCGGACACGGCCCAGTGGCTGGCCACCGAGATCGCGAAAATGGCCCCGCTCGAATTGGTATACGACGGTCATGGCGGTCTGCCGGCCGTTTGCTACAAGCTCAAGGACGGTATCGAGCATGGCTTCACGCTCTATGACCTGTCCGAGCGCGTGCGTATGCGTGGCTGGCAGATCGCATCGTACCCGTTGCCGTCCGACCGCCAGGATGTCGTGGTGCAACGCGTACTGGTGCGCCACGGTGTCAGCCGAGATCTGATCGGCCTGCTGCTCGATGACCTGCACAAAGCCATCGCCTACCTGCAGAAAAACCCCGTGCGGCACTCCGAGGCGGGTCCCACCTTCAGCCATGGCGCTGCGGTGTCCGCGGACACTGCCAGCCAGTAACCCTCCATCGAGCATGGCTGCAACGCGCCGGAACGCGGCGCAACGGCGGCCATGCCGTGCATTGCACTCAGCGTAAGGAAAGCACCGTGAACTGGCTCCAAAGCACTCTGCGCGCCTACCCGGAGATGGCGATCTTTCTGTCTCTCGGTCTGGGATTCTGGTTTGGCGGCAAGACCTTCAGAGGGTTCAGCCTCGGGGCGGTCACCTCGACCTTGATCGCTTCGCTGTTGATCGGCCAAGCGGGCATCGTCATCTCGCCGAACGTCAAAAGCACCTTCTTCCTGATGTTCCTCTTTGCGGTCGGCTACGGCGTGGGGCCGCAGTTCGTGCGCGGCATCGCCAAGGACGGTCTGCCACAGGCCTTGTTCGCCGTGGTCATGTGCGTGCTGTGCCTGGCAGCACCCGTGCTGGCCACCTGGATCGCCGGCTACGGGCTTGGCTCCACGGCCGGGATGTTCGCCGGTTCGCAGACCATCTCGGCCTCGATGGGCCTGGCCACCGACGCGATCAACCGCCTGGGCCTGGACGCCGAGCAAACGCGCCAGCAACTCGACGCCATGCCGGTTGCCTATGCCGTCACCTACATCTTCGGCACGGTCGGTTCGGCGCTGATTCTTGCGTTGCTGGGCCCCAAGTTACTGCGTATCGACCTGGTCAAGGCCTGCAAGGATTACGAAGTCAGCATGGGCGGCCATCAGGGCATCGCCAGTGAAGGCACTGCGTGGCATCGGTACGTGCTGCGGGCCTACCAGGTTCCGGCGCACAGCGAATTCGTCGGGCTGACCCTTGGCCAGGCCGAGTCTCTCTCGCAGGGCAAGCGGGTATTCATCGAACGACTGCGACGTGACGGCAAGATCGAGCCCCTGACGTCCAGTACCACATTGATGGCCGGGGATGTGCTGGCAGTGGGCGGGCAGAACGCGGACATCCTGGCGCTGCTGGGCCATTCAGAAGCCGAAGTCGAGGACCCCGAATTGCTCGCCGTGCCAGCCGAAGGGGTGGATGTTTTCGTTACCAACAAACGCTATGACGGCCAGACGCTGGAGCAGCTGGCTCGATTGCCGGCGGCCCATGGTGTGTTTATTCGTCAGATCAAGCGCGGCGCGATCGCCACCGACCTGCCCGTGCTGCCCAAGACCGTCATTCACCGCGGCGACATCATTACCTTGGCCGGGTTGACGTCGGATACCACCGCCGCCGCCAAGGAGCTGGGGCAGCCGGATCGCAAGAGCAACATGGCCGACGTGGCGTTCATCGGCATGGCGATCTTTATTGGCGCCCTGGTCGGCGCGGCGGTATTCACCGTGCATGGCGTACCCATCACGCTCTCCACTGCGGGCGGCGCATTGATCGCCGGATTGGTGTTCGGCTGGTTACGGTCGATTCATCCGACCTTCGGCAGGATTCCGGAGCCCACCGTATGGTTCATGAACTCGGTCGGCCTGAACGTCTTTATCGCCGTGGTCGGCATCAATGCGGCGCCTGGATTTGTGCATGGCTTGCAGACCCTCGGCGTGAGCCTGTTCCTGTGGGGCATATTCGCCACCTCGCTGCCGTTGATCCTCGGCATGTTCATCGCGCGGTATGTGTTTCGCTTCCATCCCGCCCTCGTGCTGGGCTGCTGCGCCGGCGCGCGGACCACCACGGCGGCGCTTGGCATGATTTGCGAGTCGGCCAAAAGCAATGTCCCTGCCTTGGGGTACACCGTGACTTACGCGGTAGGCAACACGCTACTGACCATCTGGGGGATAGTGTTGATCGTCATTCTTTCCTGATCGCCCTTCATGCAGGCCATCACGGCCCATGCCCTCACATTATCGGAGCTTCACATGAGCAATGACTACAGCCAATACGCGGCACTCAGCCCGTTCGAACTCAAGGATGAGCTGATCAAGGTCGCCAGCAGCCGAGAAAACCGCTTGTTGCTTAATGCCGGGCGTGGCAACCCGAATTTTCTCGCGACCTTGCCACGCCAGGCATTTTGCCAACTGGGGCTGTTTGCCAACCGCGAGGCCGAGTTGTCGTTTTCATTCCTTGGCAATGGCATTGGTGGCCTGCCGAAGGTGAGCGGCATAGAGGCGCGCCTGGACCGCTTCCTGGCCGACAACGCCAGTGCGCCTGGCATCGACCTGCTCATGAAGATCGCCAGCTATGTGCGCGATCAACTGGGGCTTGATGGGCCAGCATTTCTCCATGAAATGGTCGAAGGCATTCTGGGCTGCAACTACCCGGTGCCGCCACGCATGCTGGCCATCAGCGAGAAAGTGGTGCGCGAGTATCTGGTCAAGGAGATGATCGGCGGCAGCGTCTCTCGGGACGACTTCGACATCTTCGCGGTTGAAGGCGGCACGGCGGCCATGACGTATATCTTCAACAGCCTCAAGGAAAACAAGATCATCCGGGCGGGTGACAAGGTGGCGATCGGCATGCCGACGTTCACGCCTTATTTCGAAATCCCGGTACTTGAAGATTACGGCCTGGAAGTGGTGCATATCGATGCCTCGCCGGAACTGGCCTGGCAGTATCCCCAGGCTGAACTGGACAAGCTGCTGGACCCGGCCATCAAGGTGTTTTTTGTCGTCAACCCGAGCAATCCGGCGTCGGTGCGCATCGATGATCGCAGCCTGGCCTATATCGCCGAACTGGTCGAGAAACGGCGCCCGGATCTGTTCATCATCACCGACGATGTGTACGGGACGTTCGCGGACAACTTCACTTCGTTGTTCGCGACGTGCCCGCGCAACACGGCACTGGTGTATTCGTTCTCGAAATACTTCGGCTGTACCGGCTGGCGCCTGGGCGTGATTGCCTTGCACAAGGACAATATCCTCGATCGCCAGATCGGCGCCTATGATCACGACAAGCGCACTGCGCTCAACCTGCGTTATCAGACACTGGTACCAGACACGGCAACGTTGAAGTTCATTGATCGGCTGGTGGCCGACAGTCGATCCGTAGCACTCAATCATACGGCCGGGCTGTCCACACCCCAGCAAGTGCAAATGGTGCTGTTCTCGTTATTCGCGTTGATCGACAGCACCGACAGTTACAAGCAGGTCTTGAAAAAACTCATTCGCCAGCGCCACCACGCGCTGTATCGAGAACTGGGGGTGGCTATCCCG
Source organism: Gammaproteobacteria bacterium (assembly GCA_903970465.1). Lineage (GTDB taxonomy): Bacteria > Pseudomonadota > Gammaproteobacteria > Pseudomonadales > Pseudomonadaceae > Aquipseudomonas. The sequence goes on along the minus strand of CAJCIO010000161.1, from coordinate 1,081 downwards.
GCGGACGAGTTCGAGGTGGAGTACTACACGCTGCTGGACTTCGAGCAGATCGCTGAGGGGCTCTATGGCGAAGGCTTTGCGCGCTGGGTGCATGACAATGTCGACCCTAACACCTTGCTGTTCAGAATCGCCGACGAAACGGGCATCGTGATGCTGCCCGCCAGTGGCTTTGGCACCAAGAAACCGGGTGGGCGTATCTCGCTGGCCAACCTCAATGAATATGACTACGCCAATATCGGCAAGGCGTTGCGTCAGCTTGCCGACAGTGCCTACGCGCAATATGCGGCGGGTCCAGGCAAGGGCTGAGGGTCATGCGAAACGCCTCCGGTGCCGGCAGCGCCACCCGCAGCACGAAGGTTTTGGCGCCCATCTGCGCAGTATCGTGCGCAGGCTCGCATCAACATCCGGTTGCGCCGGATTGAGCTGGGCGTATTGGGCCGTAAGACTTCACGCTGAGCTCGTGCCCAATCAGGTGGGATAGGACAATTCCTACAAGTCTGTGGGACTCTCCTTTTATCGCAGACGAAAAAAGGGCCTACCTTGCGGTAAGCCCTTTTTAGTACTTGGTGGCTACACAGGGACTTGAACCCCGGACCCCAGCATTATGAATGCTATGCTCTAACCAACTGAGCTATGTAGCCAAGTGGCGCGCATTATTCCCTTGGATGGGGAAGGTGTCAAGCGTCATGATGAAATTATTTTCAATCCCGCTCAAACCTAACCCCTTGATTGCTATGCCAATGGCTCCCCACATCAAGCATTGAACCAGCCCAGCTTGATCACGAACAGAATCGACAGAATCACCAGGGCTGCATTGAGCTCGCGGCCGCGGCCGGAAATGAGCTTGATGGCGGTCCAGGCGATGAAGCCGAAGGCGATGCCGTTAGCGATCGAATAGGTGAACGGCATGGCCAAGGCGGTGACGACAACGGGTGCGGCCTCGGTGATGTCATCCCAGTTGATCTCGGCCAGGCCCGAGCACATCAGCACGGCCACGAACAGCAGCGCCGGCGCGGTGGCGTAGGGCGGAACGCTGCCCGCCAGCGGGGCGAAGAACAGCGCCAGCAGGAACAGGATCGCC
>CAJCIO010000160.1 GCA_903970465.1 Gammaproteobacteria bacterium | reverse complement strand
TCAAGGCGAACACACACTACTCTCCCGCACAATCAACGCCGCCGGAAACCGATGCGACTGCACCGGCTCGCCCTTGATGCGCTGGAGCAGGGTCTGCACCGCTCGCATCCCTTGCGCGTGCATGCTGGTACTGATGCTGGTCAGTTGCAGGTGGGCAGCCAGAGGCGTGTCGTTGTAGCCGACCACGGCCATGTCGCGACCGGCCACCAAGCCGCGATTGCGCATGGCGCCGAACAGGCCGATCGCCAGAAAGTCGTTGACGGCGAAGATCGCCGTCGGTGGCTGGGGGTGGCCGAGCAACTGTTCGCCGATGCTGAAACCGGCATCGGTATCGAAACGGCCGGGGATGATGCGTTCGGCATCGATCTCAATGCCGCGTTGGCGGTAGTACGCCACGAAACTCGCCGTGCGGTCCCGCGCGTTGCTGCTGTGCGGTTCGCCGGCGATCACTGCCACGCGGGTATGGCCCTGAGTGAACAGGTGTTCGGCCGCCAGCCGACCGCCCATTTCGTCGTCCGAAGTCACCGAGCAGTGCTCGCCGCGCCGACGGCTGACCAGCACGAAAGGCACTTGGCGCTCCTGCAACTCTTCCAGAAACCCAGGCTCGGCCGTGCAATGCACATCACTGATGATCAGGCCCGCCACATTGCGTGCCAAGGCGCGTTCGGCACGTTCGCGCTGGCGCTCGGGGCGGTCCAGGGTATTGGCCACGAAGGTGGTATAGCGCTCGGCACTGGCGGCTTCGTCGATACCTTCATAGATGGTCGCCAGGACGATGTCCGACAGCCGCGGGACCAGCACCGCGATCTCGTGGCTGTGCCGGGTCTTGAGGGTGCGCGCATGGGTATTGGGCTGGTAGTCGAGACTGGCGGCCAGGGCGCGGATGCGCTCGATGGTCTCTTTGGACGCAGCGCGCCCGGCGTGGTCGAGGTTGCCGTTGAGCACGCGGGACACCGTCGACACGTGGATGTCGAGTGCCTGGGCGATACCGCGAAGCGTGGCCGGGCGTTTGTTCATGGGGTAGACCTGAGCGCAGGAAAACGGGGTGGGAGAGTCGCATTGCGCGCCGCCTTTTGCGCAGTCTGGTCGGCGTCTGACGCATCCTCTCGAGCGGCTGCGCCACTATGGAGCGCCGCGTACCAAAAGATTGCACGAAACATCGCGCAACACTACCCAAACGTTTGGGTGATCTGTCAGAAAGATTTTTTCAGCCCGCTATCCCATTGAAAATATGACAGAAACTATGGGTGGCGAATGTTGCGCCAGACCATTTGGTAAAAGTTGGTATGGCCATTGCGTTGGACCCTCTCAGCTCTCCTTACCTGACTGATGGGACATACGCCATGACGCACGCTTCAGCAACTCGCGCACGCAGTTTCACCCGCCTGGCACTGGCCTGCTCGATGGCCATTGGCGCCTTGTCGCCGCTGGCCGCGATGGCCGAAAGCACCCTGCGTATCGCCATGACCGCGGCGGATATCCCATTGACCTACGGCCAGCCGGATCAAGGCTACGAGGGCAACCGTTTTACCGGCATCACAATGTTCGACTCGCTGGTGGAGTGGGACCTGTCTCAGGCTGAAAAACCGAGTGCGCTGATCCCGGGCCTGGCCACCGAATGGGCGGTCAAGCCGGACGACCACACCAAATGGATCTTCAAGCTGCGCCCTGGGGTCAAGTTTCATGACGGCTCTGCCTTCAACGCCGATGCCGTGGTATGGAACGTCAACAAGGTCCTCGACAAGCAAGCCGCACAGTACGCTCCGGGGCAGATCGGCATGACCCTGTCGCGTATGCCGACCTTGCGCAGCGCGCAGAAGATCGACGACCTCACCGTGGAGCTGACCACCAGCGAACCGGATGCAGTGCTGCCGTACAACCTCACCAACCTGTTCATGGCGTCGCCGACTGCCTGGCAGAAAGACTTCGACGCCGTACCGGCAACCACGACCGATCCGGCCGAGCGCTCGAAGCTGGCCTGGACCGCCTTCGCCGCCCACTCGGTCGGCACCGGCCCGTTCAAGATGGACCGCATGGTGCCACGCCAGGAACTGGTGCTGGACAAGAACCCAGGCTACTGGGACCCGAAGCGCGTTCCCAAGGTCGACCACGTGGTGCTGATTCCGTTGCCTGAGGCCAATGCGCGCACTGCTGCGTTGCTGTCTGGTCAGGTCGACTGGATCGAAGCCCCGGCCCCCGATGCCATGGACCAGATCAAGAGCAAAGGCTTCAAGATCTACGCCAACGGCCAGCCGCACCTGTGGCCTTGGCAGTTCTCCTTCGCCCCCGGTTCGCCATGGCTGGACAAGCGCGTGCGTCAGGCCGCCAACCTGTGCCTGGATCGCAGCGAGCTGAAGGCCTATCTGGGCGGCTACATGCAGGAAGCCACCGGTATCTACGAGAAGGATTCGCCGTGGTACGGCAACCCTGAATTCAAGATCCACTATGACCAGGCCGCAGCGCAAAAACTCATGGCCGACGCGGGCTTCAGCAAGGACCATCCGGTCAAGGTCAAGGTGCTGACCTCGGCGTCCGGCTCCGGGCAGATGCAGCCGTTGCCGATGAACGAATACATCCAGCAGAGCCTCAAGAGCTGCTATTTCGACGTCGACATCGCCGTCACCGAATGGAACACCCTGTTCAGTGGCTGGCGTCTGGGCGCCAAGGACCCTGCGGCTCAGGGCGCCAACGCGATCAACGTCAGCGCGGCGGTCATGGACCCTTACTTCGGCATGATGCGCTTCTCCAGCGAGAAGGCCTTCCCGCCGGTTTCCAACAACTGGGGCTACTTCGCCTCGCCACAGGTCGAAAAACTGATTACTCAGGTGCGCAACTCCTTCGACCCCAAGGCGCTGGATGAGGCCTCCGGCAAGTTGCACGCGGCCATCGTCGATGAAGTGCCGTTTCTGTTCGTTGCGCACGACGTCGGTCCGCGCGCCATCTCGCCGAAAGTCACCGGTGTGGTGCAGCCGCAAAGCTGGTTTATCGATCTGACGCTGGTGTCCAAGCAGGACTAGAGAAGCCTGCTGGAGGAGGGGTGCTCTTTAGGGCCCTTTCGCGGGCAAGCCCTGCTCCCACAGATGCACGACATTGGAACTGTTTGCTCTGTGGGAGCAAGGCTTGCCCGCGAAGAGGCCCGCAAGCGCACCGCAAAACCGTGATTGACCCAAAAAGGAAAGCCCATGCTTGCCTATATCTTTCGCCGCGTGCTGCTGGCGACCCCGATCCTGCTGGGCGTGGCGCTGGTGTGTTTCATGCTTGTGCACATGGCCCCCGGCGACCCCCTGGTGTCGGTGATGCCGCCGGATGCCTCCGAGGCCCTGCGCCAACAACTGGTCACGGCCTACGGTTTCGATAAACCCTTGCCCGTGCAATTCGGCCTGTGGATCTGGCATGCGCTGCATGGCGACCTCGGCATGTCCATCGCCAGCGGCCGGCCGGTGGCCAGTGAAGTGCTCAACGCGGTCAGCTATTCGCTGCGTCTGGCCGTACTGGCGACCTTGTTCGGCTTCGTGCTCGGCAGCCTGTTCGGCTTTGTCGGCGGGTACTTTCAGGACAGCTGGCTGGACAAGATCGCTTCGGCGTTCTCGGCCATCGGCGTCAGCGTGCCGCACTACTGGCTGGGCATGCTGATGGTCATCGTGTTCTCTTCCCAACTGGGCTGGCTGCCCGCCACCGGTGGCGGCCCCATGGGGCAGTCGGCCTGGGCGTGGGACTGGGCGCACCTGCAGTTCATGATCCTGCCGGCCATCACCTTGTCGGTGATCCCCACCGGCATCATCGCCCGCACCGTGCGCGCCCAGGTGGCGGAGATCCTTTCCCAGGAATTCATCATCGGCCTGCGTGCCAAAGGCCTGGGCGAATGGGGCCTGTTCCTGCATGTGGTGAAGAACGCCGCGCCCACCGCCATGGCGGTCATGGGTTTGCAGATCGGCTACCTGATGGGCGGCTCGATCCTGGTCGAAACCGTGTTCGCCTGGCCCGGCACCGGGCTGTTGCTCAACTCGGCAATCTTCCAGCGTGACCTGCCGTTGCTGCAGGGCACGATCTGGGTGCTGGCGTTGTTCTTCGTCGCGCTCAATCTGCTGGTCGACATCCTGCAGACGCTGCTCGATCCACGTATCAAGAGGGGCTGAGCATGAACCTGTCGATGGTACGACCGGCCGCGCCGGTCATTGCAGCGGTCGAGAGTTCGCCAGGCTACTGGCGTGAAGTATTCGGCCGCGTGCGTCGCGATCCGGTGGCCCTGGCGGTGGCCTTGGTCATCCTGGTGTTGTTGGTGCTGGCGGTGCTGGGCCCCTGGATAGTCCCGGGTGATCCGTTTACCACCTCGATGTTCAAGCGCCTCAAACCGATCGGCACGCCGGGCTTCCCGCTGGGCACCGATGAGCTGGGCCGCGACTTGCTCTCGCGCTTGATGCTGGGCGCACGGCTGTCGCTGTTCATGGGCATCACCCCGGTGATCTTCGCCTTTTTCATCGGCGGCGCCATCGGGGTGATCGCCGGCTACTTCGGCGGCTGGTTGAACAGTCTGATCATGCGCACCGTGGACGTGTTCTACGCGTTTCCTTCGGTGCTGCTGGCGATCGCCTTTTCCGGTGCCTTGGGCGCGGGGGTCAACAACGCGCTGATTTCGCTGACCCTGGTGTTCGTGCCGCAAGTGGCGCGGATCGCCGAGAGTGTCACCACCCAGGTGCGCAATCGCGATTACATCGAAGCGGCGCGGGCCTCGGGTGCGGGCGCCTTTACCATCATCCGCACCCAGGTGCTGGGCAACGTGCTGGGGCCGATCTTTGTCTTCACCACAGGCTTGATTTCGGTGTCGATGATCCTCGCGTCCGGCCTGTCGTTCCTTGGCCTTGGGGTGACGCCGCCGGAGCCGGAGTGGGGCTTGATGCTCAACACGCTGCGCACCGCGATCTATACCCAGCCGCTGGTGTCGGCGCTGCCGGGGGCGATGATCTTTATCACCTCGATCTCATTCAACGTGCTCGCCGACCGCTTGCGGGCGGCCATGGCGATCAGGAGCTGAGCATGAAGCAACGTGATATTGGCGGTCCGGCGCAACCCCTGTTGAAGGTAGAAAAGCTGGTCAAGCATTTTTCTATAACAAAGAGCCCGCTGAAAGGCGGGTTAGGCAAAAAGAATGTGGTGCGCGCTGTCGATGGCATCGATTTCGTGGTGCACAAAGGCGAGACCCTGGGCGTGGTCGGCGAGTCCGGTTGCGGCAAGTCCACCACCGCGCGGCTGTTGATGCAGTTGATTGCCCATGACAGCGGCGAGCTGGTGTTCGATGCCATGACCGTGGGCGGCCACCAGCTGCCATTGCGGGATTATCGGCGGCAGGTGCAGATGGTCTTTCAGGACAGTTACTCGTCGCTCAATCCGCGCATGACCATGGAACAGTCGGTGGCGTTCGGCCCCTCGGTGCATGGCGTGAGCCGCCGCGAATCCCTGGAGCGGGCGCGCGACCTGCTCGACCGTGTGGGCCTGGAGCCGGGCCGCTTCGCCGGCCGCTATGCCCATGAACTGTCCGGCGGCCAGCGCCAGCGGGTCAATATCGCCCGGGCCCTGGCGGTGAATCCGCGGCTGGTGATCCTCGATGAAGCGGTGTCGGCGCTCGACAAGTCCGTCGAAGCGCAAGTCCTGAACCTGCTGCAGGACCTCAAGGACAGCCTGCAACTGACTTACGTGTTCATCAGCCACGACCTGCACGTGGTGCGTTATCTGTCCGATCGGATCATGGTCATGTACCTGGGCGAAATCGTCGAGATCGGGCCCGCCGAGTCGCTGTTTTCGGCGGCGCAACATCCTTACACCCAGGCGCTGCTGACCTCCATGCCGTCCATGGACCCTGGCCAGCGCACCTTGGTGTCGCCGCTTTCGGGCGATCCACCCAGCCCGATCAATCCGCCGCCGGGCTGCCGTTTTCATACCCGCTGCCCCCACGCTGAAGCGATTTGCGGGCAGACCGCGCCGACCCTGACCGCCACCTCTGACAGCCATTACGCCGCGTGCCTGATGGTGCAGCCGGGGGCAGGGCACAGCCAGAGCCCGGCCGTCGAGTTGATCTATACAGGAGCCTTGGCATGAGCGAACAACCCATGGTCGCGGTGCGCGACCTCAAGGTGCGCTTCAAGCGCGGCGGGCAGACGTTGTCGGCCGTCAATGGCGTCAGTCTGGAGGTCGCGAAAGGCGAGGTGCTGGCGCTGATCGGCGAATCCGGCTCGGGCAAGAGCGTCACCCTGCGCGCCTTGATGCGTTTGCATTCCGAGCGCTCGACGCGCATCGAAGGGCAGATCGAGATCGCCGGCCAAGACCTCATGGCGTTATCCCGCAGCCAGTTGCAGGCCCTGCGAGGCCCGGTGGCGGCGATGATTTTCCAGGAGCCGCTGCTGGCGCTGGACCCGGTCTACACCATTGGTCAGCAGATCATCGAAGCATTGCGCCGCCATCTGCCATTGTCCAAGGCCGAGGCCCGCAGCCAGGCGCTGGAGGCCTTGCGTCGGGTGCGCATTCCCAGCCCGGAACAACGCCTGGATGCCTACCCGCACGAGATGTCCGGTGGCATGCGCCAGCGGGCGATGATTGCCTTGGCGCTGGCCTGTCAGCCGCAGATTCTGCTGGCCGACGAGCCGACCACGGCGCTGGACGCTACGGTGCAGATCCAGATTCTGATCCTGCTGCGCGAACTTCAGCAGGCACTGGGGCTGTCGATCATTTTCGTGACCCACGACATCGGCGCAGCGGTAGAAGTGGCCGACCGCGTGGCGGTGATGTACGGCGGCCGTATCGTCGAACAGGCCAGGCTGGCCGAGTTGCTCGACAACCCGCAGCACCCCTACACCAAAGTGCTGCTCGGCACGCGGCCCAAGGACGGCCTGCGCAAGGGCGAGCGGATGATCAGCATCCCCGGCGCGCCCCCGGATCTGGCCAATCTGCCTGCCGGCTGCACCTTTGCCCCGCGTTGCCCGCAGGCTACGGACCTGTGCCGCAGCACCGTGCCCGCCATCGAAAGCGTTATCGCCGACCACCGCGTGAGCTGCCATCACTGGCAACACGTGTCCGTCCAATCCCTTTGCGAGTCCATGTCATGACCGATTGCGCCTTTGCCTTTATGCCTTATCCTGCCGTCGCCGTGCCCCACGCGGCCAGTGGCCCGTTGGCCGGTTATACCTTTGCCGCCAAGGACCTGTTCGACGTCGCCGGTTATCCCACCGGCGGCGGCAACCCCCATGTGTTGGCGATGTCCGGCATCAAGACGCAGACCGCGCCGACCATCCAGCGCTTGCTGGATGCGGGCGCCGAACTGGTCGGCAAAGCGCACACCAACGAGATGGCGTTTTCCATGAGCGGCAAGAACGCCCATTACGGCACGCCGCGCAATGGCGCTGCCCATGGTCGAATTCCCGGCGGATCGTCGTCGGGCTCGGCCTCGGCGGTGTCCAACGGTCTGTGCGACTTTGCCATGGGCAGCGATACCGGCGGCTCGGTGCGCACGCCAGCGAGCTATTGCGGGCTGTTCGGCCTGCGCCCGAGTCATGGCCGCCTCTCGCTGGCAAACACTCAGGCGCTGTGCGAGAGCATGGACACCGCCGGCTTTTTCACCCGCGATGCCAAGCTTTTCGGGTTGGTGGGTGAGTGCCTGTTGGGCGAGGATTCGGCACCTCTGCCTGCACAAACGCAACTGCTGAGCAGTGACGAGTTGTTCGGCATGCTGCCGGCGGCCTCCATCGATGCCCTGGCCCCGGCGTTGGCACAGATCAGCGCTGCGAGTGGCCCGCTGCAAACACTGCAAGGCGAATTGCCATCCCTGAAAGAAGCCTATTGGGCGTTCCGCTACATCCAGGGGCGCGAGGCGTGGGAGGCGCAGGGCGAGTTCATCGAGCGCAACGGCCTGGCCCTTGGGCCTGACGTCGCCGCGCGTTTTGCCTGGTCCAAGGCCGTCACCGATGAGCAGTACGACGGCGCCTGTGCATTCCGGGAAGCATTCGCGGCGCGCTGGGACGAGCTGTTGGGCAATCGCGTGCTGGTCATGCCGACCGTGCCGGACATCGCGCCGTTACTGAGCGCTAAAGATGAAGAAATCGAAGAGACGCGACAGATCTCCCATCACCTGCTGGCAATCGCCGTGCTGTGCCGCATGCCGCAATTGAACATGCCGCTGGTCAACAAGGACGGCGCGCCGTTGGGTATCTCGCTGATGGGGCCGCGGGGGAGTGATTTGAGCCTGGTCAAGCTGGCGGTGCGTATCGCTGGAGTTTGAGGTGGTCATGCGGGCCTCTTCGCGGGCAAGCCTCGCTCCCACAGGCTATGGACCTGTGGGAGCAAGGCTTGCCCGCGAAGAGGCCGGCGACGACTGCACACCTGTCATTGGAGAACCACCATGAATAACCTGTCCACCGCCACTAGCTCGTTCGACTCCCACGCACCCCTGATCAACACCCAGCGCCTGTGGCAGTCCCTGATGGGCCTCGCCCAGCTCGGCGCCACGGTCAAGGGCGGCGTGTGCCGCCTGGCCCTGACCGATCTCGATCGTCAGGCCCGGGACCTGTTCGTGCAGTGGTGCACTGAAGCCGGTTGCGACGTCAGCATCGATGCCATCGGCAATATCTTCGCGCGCCGCCC
>CAJCIO010000159.1 GCA_903970465.1 Gammaproteobacteria bacterium | reverse complement strand
CATGCTCCTCGGCAAAATCGCTCAGCAGATCGTCACGCAACGCGATGAAAGCGCTGTCGCTGCGCCGCCGTGGACGCGGCAGGTCGACGTCCAGCACCCGACGGATGCGCCCGGGATGGGGCTGCATGACCACTACGCGATCGCCAAGGAACACCGCTTCGTCGACATCGTGGGTGACCAGCACCATGGTGATGCGCTCCTGGGCCCAGATGCGCTGCAGCTCGTTCTGCAGGCGATTGCGGGTCAGGGCGTCCAGGGCGCCGAAGGGTTCGTCGAGCAACAGCACCCTGGGCCGGTTGACCAGCCCGCGGGCGATCGCCACGCGCTGCGCCATGCCTCCTGACAGCTGTCGCGGATAGGCCTGGGCGAAACGCTCCAGCCCCACCAGGGCGATGTGCTCGCGTACGCTGTCCTGCTTCTGCCGGGCCGACAGCGGCGCATTCTTGAGGCCCACCGCGACGTTCTGCTCGACGGTCAGCCACGGGAACAAGCGGTGATCCTGGAACACGATGCCACGCTCCAGGCCCGTGCCGCTGATGGCCGCGCCATCGAGCAGGATGCGCCCTTGATAGTCGCCATCCAGACCGAGGATCAGACGCAGCAGCGTCGACTTGCCGCAACCGCTGGCGCCGACGATGCTGATGAAGGCTCCGGGCGCGATGTCCAGGTCGATATCCTCAAGCACCTGCAGGGCTGCGGCACTGCCGCGTTGTGCGTTGAACTGCTTGCTGATGTGCTGCAGGGACAGGCCGTTGGCGGGCATAGAGCGAAACCTCGATCAGTAAGGAAAGACTTTATTCGGCACTGCCGTAACGCCGCTGCAAACGACGCTCCAGCGCCCGAGCCAGAGCGTTGAGTGTCCAGCCCACCACGCCGATGACGAGCATGCCGAACAGCACCAGGTCCATGCGAAAATGCTCGCTGCCATCGATCAGCAGATTGCCCACGCCCTCCCCCGACACCAGCAGGTATTCAGCGCCAATGGTGGCGAGCCAGGCGTACACCAATGCCAGGTAGATGCCGGTGAAAATCGACGGCAAGGCAGCGGGCAGCAGCACACCGATGATGGTCTGCCAGCGGCTGAAGCCATACACCCGCGCGACTTCCAGCAGGCCAGGCGGCACAGTCCGCAACCCATCGCAGGTGTTGACCACTACCGGTACCAGCGCCGCCAGCGACAGGAATACCACCTTGGACACATCGCCCAGGCCGAACCACACCGAGATCAGCGGGATCCAGGCGAACAGCGACACTTGCTTGAAGGTATTGAAGCTCGGCCCGACCAGCCGCTCGAACAGAGGCGACAGGCCCAGCACGCAACCAAGGATCAAGCCCAGGGTGGTGCCGATGGCAAAGCCACTGACATCCCGCGCCAGACTCGCCCCCAGGCCACGCCAGAATGGCACCGAAGCGAGCTGATCCCAGGCGGTCGCCAGCACGGTACCCGGCGACACCAGCAGACCCGACTGACTCCAGCCCTGCTGCACCGCCAGCCACCAGACCAGCACGGCGCCAACCGGCAACACCAGGCCGCGGTAATCCCGCGTACGCACCGCGCTCATGCCAAGCGCCCCGCGACCGGTGCGGCGCCGACGTGCAGACGCCGTTGCAGCACATCGAAACCGCGATCGATCAGCCAACCGATAGCGCCGACAATGACTACCGAGGCCATCACCAGATCCAGCTGGAACAGTTGGCGACCGTAGACGATCAGGTAACCCAGGCCTTCACTGGACGCCACCAGCTCGACCACCACCAGCGACAGCCACGCCTTGGTAAAGCCCAGGCGCAGGCCGGTAAACAGGGTCGGCAGTGCGGCGGGCAGTATCACCTGAGTGATGCTCTGCCGACGGCTGAAACCATAGACCTGGCCGACTTCCAGCAGCCCCGGCGGTGCCTGCCGGAAGGCCTGCAAGGTGCACAGCGTGACGGGCACCAGCGCTGCGTGAGCGATGAGTGCGTATTTGAGCGGCTCGCCGATACCGAAGATCAGCAAGGCAAAGGGCAACCAGCCCAGGATGGGAATTTGCACCAGGGCATTGAAAGTGGGTAGCAGGTAGGCCTCGACGGTGCGCGACAGGCCCATGCTGACTCCGATCAAACTCCCCAGGCTGGCACCGACGGCAAAGCCGACCAACACCCGCTGCAGGCTGGCACTGGTGTTAAGCCACAGGTCGCCAGTGGCGGCAAGGTCGGTCAGCGTTTGCCAGACGTAAGCCGGTGGCGGCAGCACCTGCGCCGACAACCAGCCGCGGTCGGCGCCCAGGGCCCAGAGGCCCAGCAGTGTCAGCGGCAGCAACCAAGGCAGTGCGAAGTAGATCGGCCGCGCATGCCACAGTGGTCCGCGCCCCTGGGCGTTACTGACGGCCGGCTGAGCAGCCGCTGTATCGAGTGGCGGCGCCGTTGCGTGGCGTGGCGGTACCGGCAGGGTTTGTACCTGCGCGATCCGAGGCTGAGCCGGCAAACGCCCGGCGGTCGCTGAATGAGCGCTGCTGGCCATGGCGTTACTCCCCTTTTTTGGTGTCGACACTCACGGCGGCCAGGTCGGCGGCGGGTTGCTTGCCGTCAGCCGCATAGGCGGTCCAGAATTTCTCCAGGCCTTTTTTCTTCAAGGCGTTGTCCAGGTAGCGGGTGTCGAACCAGCCATCGATGCTCACTGGCCGACGGATCAGTTTTTCCTCCAGAGACTGCTGGGCCACCAGGGCGTAACGGCCGCGGACGAAATCATCGATCAGGGGCGAGGCACTGTCGCGCAGCGCGAGGCCATTGAAGTCAGCCTTGATCGATGCAAGGGGTTCCTGCGTCTTCGCCCACTCGGCAATCACCGCGTCACGGTTGCCTTCGTTGGAGGCCCACTGCGCGGCGTCCACCAGGGTATCGACGACCTTCTGCACCTGTTCCTGGTGAGTCTTCTCGTAGTCGCCGCGCACCAGTAATGCGGTCTGCCGTGTGTAGCGTGGGTCGTTTTCGGCGTTGTCGTAGAGGATATCGACCAGGCCATCGTCCCTGAGCTTGAACAGCTCGCGACCTCCGAAACCGGCGTCCACGCCTTTGGCCGCAAGGGCCGCCAGGTTGCTGCCGGAGTCGAGGTTGATAATCTTCAGGTCGCGCTCCTTGAGGCCATGAGCGGCCAGCAGGTTGTCCGCGACCAGTTGCAGGTTGGTCCCGCGAAACAGCCCGACCTTCTTGTCCTTGAGGTCCTCGATGGTCTTGATCGGCGAGCCCTTGGGCACCGCCAGGTAGACTTTGGAGCGCACCCCGGCCGCTGCCAGCAGCTTGGTGTCAAGGCCGTTGGCGCGGGCCACTACTTGCGGCATGTCGCCCTCATAGGCGAAATCCAGTTGCTTGTTGGACAGTGCCTCGTTGACCGCCGGCCCCGCGCCCTTGAAGAAGAACCACTGCACCTCGGTGTCGGTGCCGGCAAAGGCTTTTTCCAGCAGTTGCTGATTGCGCAGGATGCTCACCGAGGAGCCACTGAAGGTCACCGGCTCGCCGCCGCCGGCCGAGGCCACGCCGATGCGCAGCACCTCGGCCTCAGCGTGGCCGGCCAGCAACGCGATCGCCAGCCCCAGCAACGCTCGGGTATTTCGTTTCTTGCGATAGTTCAAAGAGGGCGTGCGCACTGACATCAATAAGGCTCCATCCAGCGATTGAGGGTGTGGCTTTACGCGGCCAGGTGCTTTTTATCGGCTTCGGTCTTGGGTGAACGGGTTTCGGGCGTAGGTTTGAGGGCCTGGCTGAAACGACCATCGACGCCCACGGGGATGTCACCGTCGATGGTGGTGCGGCGCACGATGCGCTGGGCATTGCCGTAATCGTTGATGGCGATATGTTGTGTAGCGCGGTTGTCCCAGATCACCACGTCGCCTTCCTGCCAGCGCCAGCGCACGGTGTTGTCCAGGTGAGTAATACGCTCATGAAACAAACGCACGAGTTGTTTGGAGTCGTGAGAGCTGACGCCTTGAATATGTTTGACGAAGTGTCCGAGGATCAAACTTCTTTCACCGGTTTCCGGGTGCACGCGAACCAATGGATGTTCGGTTTCATACACTTCAGCGGCAAACTCGGTACGGTAACGCTTGGCGCCATCTTCCTGGGTATCGCGCGGCACCGCGTAATCATAAATATTGCTGTGTACGGCACGCAGGCTGTCGGCCAGCACTTTCAAGGGGGTTGGCAAGTCGGCATAGGCAGCAGCAGTGTTGGCCCAGACGGTGTCGCCACCGTAAGGCGGAATCACCACACCGCGCAGGATCGAAATCTTTGGATAGTTGGCCACGAACGTGACGTCGGTGTGCCAGGAGTTAGCGCGGGTTTCCTTGGCATCCAGGTGCAGGATGGCGGTGCTCTTTTCGGCAGAGCGGACGGTGGGATGGGGCACCTGATCGCCGAAGCGACGGGAAAAGGCTTCATGTTGCGAATCATCGAGATGTTGGTCGCGAAAGAACAATACCTTGAACTTCAATAACGCCTGCTGAATAGTCTTGAAGTCGTCATCGGATAAATTTTCATCCAACTTCACACCGCTCAAGGCAGCGCCAATTTTACCAGCCACGGGATTGATCTGTATCGCCACGGTGCAACTCCTGGTTCGGGGTTTGTTGTGGGAGCGATCATAAAGACATAAAACCGAGGTTGGCTAATCACCGTTTTGCATAACTATAGAGCAGCGTGAAGTGCATCCGAATTGATACTTCGATCGATGCTATGAATATAACCGGCGCGTTATTACCAATTCGGAAAGATTTGGCAATAACGGCTATAACAGTTACAGACAGGTTGCCAGCGCGGCAATCATCTGTTGCTTGGCAGGCGTATCGCTGTAGGCGAAAAAGTCGACCTGGGCGCCGGCGCCGGCAGGGCTGACATCGGCCAGGTACTCGTTGTCACGGGTATAGACCGTCAACCCGCCTTTGGGCCCGGGCTGGGTGTAGGCCGCCAGCTCCGCGCCGACCAGCGCCGGGTTCTGCCACGACACCGCGATGCACTGGGCGACATCCGCCGCCGGGCGCTTGCCGGTGAAGCTGGCGACTACACCCCGGTCGCGCACCGAGGACATCGAGTGCAGCGCACAGCCACCCAAGGTGACCAGCGCCAGTGTCATCGCCGTTGCCTGTGTCAGAACCCGCATGCTGGAAATCCTTGCTGAAAAAGGAAAAGATTCTATGCCAGATCGCCCTTGGCAAGCACGCGCTCGACCACTTCGCGGCGGGTTGCCAGGGAAGCGGCGGTCTTGCTGTGCGCAATCGCCAATACATCCGCAGGTGCGGTGTGCGGGCTGCCGCTGTTGAACGGTGGCGCTGGGGCGTACTCCAGCGCCAGTTGCAGCACCTGCGCGGCCTGCTCGCCCACCAGTTCTGCGGCCATCACCAGGCCGAAATCGATACCGGCGGTGATGCCGCCACCGGTGATCAGGTTGCCGTCGCGCACCACTCGCTCTTGCACCGGAATGGCGCCCAGTGGCGCGAGCAATTCATGGTAGGCCCAGTGGGTCGTCGCGCGGCGGCCTTTGAGCAAGCCAGCGGCGCCGAGTACCAGGGAGCCAGTGCACACCGAGGTCACGTAGCGCGCGGTGGCCGCTTGAGTGCGCAGAAAGGCCAGGGTCTGCGAATCCTCCATCAATGGCCCGACGCCGGCACCGCCCGGCACGCACAGCACATCCAGCGGCGGGCAATCATCCATCAGGGTGTCGGGTGTCAGCAGCAGGCCGGTGCTGGAGCGTAGCGGCGCCAGGTCCTTCCAGATCAGGTGCACGGTCACGTCCGGCAACGACGCGAGGACGTCATACGGGCCGGTCAGGTCGAGTTGCTGGATGTTGGGGAACAGCAGGAAACCGATATGGGTGGTCATGGCATAGCTCCTGGTGGAACAGCATCTGAGGATGACGGTAGACGCGGCCTACTCTAGCGACGTAGGCTGTGGCGCATCCGCCAACCTACCCTCGGATCACGCCAAATGCCCCCTCGTCCGCGTATCGTCGATGTGCTCGCCTTCCCCAACGCACAAGTGCTGGATGTCACCGGGCCGTTGCAAGTGTTCGCCTCGGCCAACGATCTGGCGCGTCAGCAGGGTCGCGCCTTGCCCTATGCGGTGCAGGTGATCGCGGCCCAAGCAGAACCGGTGACGACGTCCTGCGGTCTGGCGTTGGTGGCGGCGCCCTTGCCCGCCAGCGATGCGCCCTGCGACACGCTGATCATCGCCGGTGGCTGGGGTGTCTACGAGGCAGCCTGTGCGGTGGACCTGGTGGCCTGGGTGCGCGAACGCGCGCCGCACTGCCGGCGCATGACCTCGGTGTGCACCGGGGCCTTTCTGCTGGCGGCCAGTGGCGTGCTGGACGGGCGCCGCGTAGCCACCCATTGGACGCGGTGCGAGCAATTGGCGCGCACCTACCCTGCGCTGAAGGTGGAGGCCAACCCGATTTTCATTCAGGACGGCCCGGTGTGGACATCCGCAGGCGTGACGGCAGGGATCGACCTGGCCTTGGCATTGGTCGAGGCCGATCTGGGGCGCGGCGTGGCGTTGGAGGTGGCCCGGCATCTGGTGGTGTTCCTCAAGCGCCCGGGCGGCCAGGCGCAGTTCAGCAACACCCTGGCGTTGCAGCAGGACGACAGCCGCTTCGGCGAGCTGCACAGCTGGATCGCCGAACATCTGACCCATGACTTGTCGGTGACGACCTTGGCCGCACGGGCAGGCATGAGTGAGCGCAGTTTCGTGCGCCACTACCGCAGCGCCACCGGCCAGACCCCGGCTCGTGCCATCGAAGCCTTGCGCCTGGAAGCCGCGCGGCGGCTGCTGGCCGAGACCGGCCTGCCGGTCAAGCGTGTGGCCAGCCAATGTGGGTTCGGCAGTGAGGAGACGCTGCGGCGAGCGTTTGCGCGAGCCATGGATATCACCCCAGTGGAATATCGCGAGCGGTTCGCGCTTGAAGCTTGAACCACTGTATACTCATACAGATAAAACTTGCCCAACTCGCTCTTTTTACCCATCCTGTGCACTCAGCTCTCCTGATAGCGATTGCCCATGCGCCTGTTCCTCTGCGAAAAGCCCTCTCAAGCCAAGGACATTGCCAAGGTGCTCGGCGCCACGCGCCGTGGCGATGGCTGCTGGCTGGGCAGCGCAGTGACGGTCACCTGGTGCATCGGTCATCTGCTCGAGACCGCACCGCCGGATGCCTACGACGAGCGCTACAAACGCTGGGCGCTGAGCGACCTGCCGATCGTGCCGGTGCAATGGAAAATGCTCGTGAAAAAATCTACCGCGAGCCAATACAAGGCGGTCAAGCGCCTGCTCGGCGAGGCCCACGAGCTGGTAATTGCCACCGACGCCGACCGCGAAGGCGAGATGATCGCCCGCGAGTTGGTCGATCACTGTCGTTACCGCGGGCCCATTCAGCGCCTTTGGCTTTCAGCGCTGGACGACGCCTCGATACGCAAGGCCTTGGGCGCGCTGAAGCCAGGCGCCGAAACCTTCAACCTCTACCACTCGGCGCTGGGTCGCTCGCGGGCCGACTGGCTGATCGGCATGAACATGAGCCGACTGTTCACCCTGCTGGGCCGTCAGTCCGGCTATCAGGGCGTGCTGCCGGTGGGCCGGGTGCAGACGCCGACGCTGCGGCTGGTGGTCGATCGCGATCGCAGCATCGCCGACTTCGTGCCCGTGGCCTACTGGGCCATCGACGTCCAGTTGCGCAGCGGCGCCAGCCTGTTCACCGCGCAGTGGCAAGGCCCGCCAGACCACTGCGACGATCAGGGCCGCTGCCTCAATCAGGAAAGCGCACGCGCCGCTGCCCAGGCCATGACCGAGGCGGGCGCGGCGCGGGTCATCAAACAAAAGACCGAGCGCGTACGTGAAGCGGCGCCGTTACTCTTCGACCTTGGCACCCTGCAGGAAATCTGCTCGAAAAAACTCGGCCTCGGCGCCCAGGAAACCCTCGATGTGGCTCAGGCCCTGTATGAAACCTACAAGGTCATCACCTACCCGCGCAGCGACTGCGGCTATCTGCCCCTCAGCCAGCACGCTGAAGCACCGAGCATCGTTGCCCAACTGGGTCGCGCCGAGCCCGGGCTGAGCGAATTGTTGCGCCACGTCGATACCAGCCGCCGCTCAAGGGCCTGGAACGACGCCAAGGTGAGTGCTCACCACGGCATCATCCCCACTGCCGCCAACATCGATCTCGCCCGCTTGCCCAGCAAGCATCGAGCGGTCTACACCCTGATACGTGCACGCTACCTGGCGCAGTTTCTGCCCAACCACGAGTTCGACCGCACCCAGGTGGATTTCGACTGCGCGGGGCAACCACTCAAGGCCGTGGGCAAGGTGATCGTCGAGCCCGGTTGGCGCCGAGCCATGCCCGAGGCCGTGGCCGCCGCCGCCAAGGGCCGCGAACCCGCAGTGGTGCAGACCTTGCCGGCACTGGTGCCTGGTGACAGCTGTACGGTGGCCAAGGTGATCCCCAAGGACCTGTGGACGCAACCGCCAAAGCCCTTCACCGAAGGCGACCTGATCAAGGCGATGAAAAACGTCGCCAAACTGGTGGACGATCCACGCCTCAAGCAAAAACTCAAGGACACCACCGGTATCGGCACCGAGGCAACCCGCGCGGGCATCATCCAGGGCCTGATCGACCGGGGTTACCTGACCAAGAATGGCAAGGCGCTGGCCGCGACCCCGGCGGCCTTCAGCCTGATCGACGCCGTGCCCCGGGCCATCGCCGATCCAGGCACCACGGCGATCTGGGAGCAGGCATTGGACATGGTGCAAAGCGGCGAGATGAGCCTCGAAGAATTCGTCACTCGCCAATCGGCATGGATGAGCAAGCACGTGGAGCGCTGCATGGGGATGCGCATGAACATCACCGCTGGCCCTGCCGGGGTCAAGCCACCGTGGAAGGGTAAACGCAAAGGCAAAGCGGGCACGTACACCACCAAGAAGCGCTCGCCAAGTAAGGCTAAAGCTGCGGCTTCCTGAATCAACGGCTTGGTTTAATTACTGTCCTGTGCCTTGCAGGTATAAAACCTGGGCGCAGGGGACCGATACATGACCGCCCCGTTGTGTCGGGGATTTTCGGCTGGTCGGTGGGAGCTGGGGATTGGGGAGTGGCCCTTTGCTGCAGACCTGTGCGGCTCGCCCTGCCCATTGGCCCTTCGCCTAGGCTCAGGGTACCCGCGTTCCGGCACCTGAAGAGAGGGCACGGCGCAATAGGCCATCCATGGCCTAACGCGCCTGACCCGGCATCCTGCCGGGATCGCCCTC
>CAJCIO010000158.1 GCA_903970465.1 Gammaproteobacteria bacterium | reverse complement strand
GTGCTGCAGGCGGTCCTCCGGGAAGCCTGGGCCGTCATCGAGCACGTCGAGGATCGGCAGGCCGTTGGTCGGCTCGATGAACAGGTTCAGCCACACTTGCGCCTGGCCGTGTTGCTGGCCGCTGTAGCGCAGGCCGTTCTGCACCAGATTGTTGAGCACCTGATGCAGCTGGCTGGGGTCCATGCGCGTTTCGATCGGGTCGTCCGCCAGGTAGATGTACAGTTGCTCGCTAGGCTTGGCGATTTCGCGAAATTCGCTGACGTATTGCTGTAGCCATTGGCTGAGGTTGATCACTTCAGGCTCGGCCTCGCGTCGGCGGGAGAGCTGCAGTACGTTTTCGATCACCAGATTCATGCGCCGCGACTGGTCGATGATGATCTGTGTCAGGCGTCTGTCGGCATCGGGCAGCTCTTCGGATTCCTGTAACAGCTGGCCGGCGTGGCTGATGGCGCCCAGGGGATTGCGAATCTCATGGGCGATGCCAGCGGTCAGGCGGCCCAGCGCTGCGAGCTTGAGTTGCTGCGCTTGCTGGATGATCTGCGACAGATCTTCGAGAAACACCAGAGTTTGTTGGTCTTCGCGGCGGTTGAGGGGGACGAAGTTGACCTGCACCGAGGGACCAGTGGACGTCAGTCGCAGACTCTTGATGCGCAGACTCGGGTTGACCTGCCACTGCAACAACCGCTCGATCAGGTCCGGGGCAAAGTGGCTGATGTCCTCACCGATCAACGTGTCACGCTTGAACAGGGTCAGCGCGCCCTGATTGGCCAGCAGCACCCGTTGCTGAGCGTCGAGCACCAGGATGCCGGTGCGCATTCGCTGCAGGATCAAGGCGTTGAGGGCTTCAAGGTTGGTGACATCGCCCGCGCGTTTTTCCGCCAGGGTTTCACTGGTGCGCAGCAGATGGCTCAGGCCCTGGACGATCAGGGCGACGGCGAAGCACAACACCCCCAGCGTGCTGGCCTGCAGATAGTCGTTGGCCGCGGTAGGGCGAGTGAAACTCAGATAGAAGGTCAGATAGATGATGCCGCTGGAGGCCACCGCCGCAATCAGCAAGCCAAGGCGGTTGCGCAGCAGCAGGTTGCCCATGGCCACCGAGGCGATCATCAGGTTGCCGATGCCGCTGGGCGTGCCGCCGCCCGCATAGAACACCGCGCTGAGTAATACGACGTCGGCCATCGATAAGGCGAAGACCTTGGCCGGATGGCGCAGGTTGCCGAAAAACAGCACGGTGGCAATGTTCAGTATCAGGTAAAGCCAGCTGCAGGCACGGAACAGGTGGATGTTGGCCAGTTCCAGCAGGCTGCTGTCCATTTCGCTGGAGATCAGCGCCACCAGGCAGATGCCGATCAGCAGTCGATACAGGTGGTACAGCCGCAGCATGCGCTGGGCTTGGGTGTGGCCAGCGGTCAGGGACTCAGCGAGCACGCGGGCGTGGGCCTTCTTGCAGATGAGGCTGGGTGCAATACCAGTCGCCGTCTTGCTGCAGAGCCCGGGTTTGCAGGAGGTGCACGCCGCAATTGGCGCAGCGGACCATGGCCGGGGCGTGTTCGTCGGCCTGGGCGCGGGGCTTGGCAGATTGGCGAGCCGGCGCCTTGAAGCGACGCCAGGCCCAGAAGGCGATGTAGATCAGGGCAGCCCAGAAAACGATGCGGATCATGTTGGCCAGCTTCAACGGAGAGAGTTCGCCAGTTTAGCCGTGGGCGGGGGCGTGGGACAGGGGCTATCGGGTAATAAAATCTGTACGTTTCGTGTTGGGGCTGCCGGCCTCTTCGCGGGCAAGCCTTGCTCCCACAATGGTAAGTCCTAACCCTGTGGGAGCAAGGCTTGCCCGCGAAGAGGCCATCAGCACCCCGACAAAATCCCGACAAAAAAAGAGGCCCTGTTCACAGAGGGCCTCTTTTTCATCGCAGCATCAGATCAGTCAAACAGACCAAAGGTCGCATAACTGAACCACGAGCGGCTTTTCTTCACTGGCTCGCCTGGCACCTGGTCTTCCAGATTGCCGCCTTCGTCCTTGGGCAGCAGCTCTTTAGGAATGGATTCCTTGTAGTCGCGATACTGCTTGGTCAGCTCTTCGTTGGCACGGGTTTCACCCGGTGGCAGCGGCGGCGTGCTGCCGATCCAGCCCAGCGTCGCCTTGGACAGCCACGAACGGTTGTCGGCTTCTTGCTGCTGCGGCACGAACTTGCCGTCCTTGAGGCTCGGGTGGTTCGGGTAGTTGAGCTTCAAGGTTTCCAGGCTGGTAGCCGCCAGGTCGTCCAGGTGCAGGCGCTGGTAGGCCTCGGTCATTACCGCCAGGCCGTCGCCGACCGAAGGGGTCTCCTGGAAGTTTTCTACCACGTAGCGCCCACGGTTGGCGGCGGCGACGTAGGCCTGACGGGTCAGGTAGTAGTCGGCGACATGAATTTCGTAGGCAGCCAGCAGGTTGCGCAGATAAATCATGCGCTGCTTGGCGTCCGGCGCGTAGCGGCTGTTGGGATAGCGGCTGGTGAGCTGGGCAAATTCGTTGTACGAATCGCGAGCAGCGCCAGGGTCACGCTTGGTCATGTCCAGCGGCAGGAAGCGGGCGACGATGCCCCGATCCTGGTCGAACGAGGTCAGGCCCTTCAGATAATAGGCGTAGTCGACGTTCGGGTGCTGCGGGTGCAGGCGGATGAAACGCTCGGCAGCGGACTTCGCGGCCTCGGGCTCCGAGTCCTTGTAGTTCGCATAGATCAGCTCGAGTTGCGCCTGGTCGGCGTAGCGCCCGAACGGATAGCGCGAGTCCAGAGCCTTGAGCTTGGCCACGGCGCTGGTATAGCTATGGTTGTCCAGGTCGGCCTGCGCCTGCTGGTACAACTCGACCTCACTGAGGTTTTCGTCGACGACTTCCTTCTTCGACGAGCAGGCAACGGTGAGTCCGAGGATGGCGATCAGCAGCAGGTGTTTCACTTGCATGGCGGCTAGCGTCCCTATGACGGCCGCTGTCTCGGGCGTGGCCGTCCTGTTATGATGTGCACCCCGAGCAACCCTCGGGACAAAAGACGCCGTATTTAACCACAAGCGTGCAGCTGAAACCAAAGGCTGTGCCCGCCGCCTAGTCCGAGCATGTCCGATATAATCAAACTCAGCGCCGAGGTGACCTCCGAAATGGGCGGTCAGCGCCTCGATCAAGTCGCCGCATTACTCTTCGCAGAGCACTCACGCTCGCGCCTTTCCGCCTGGATCAAGGAGGGCCGCTTGACCGTGGACGGTACGGTGTTGCGTCCGCGCGACATCGTGCACGGCGGCGCCCTGCTGGAGCTCGAAGCCGAGCAGGAGGCCCAGGGTGAGTGGGTCGCTCAGGACATCGAGCTCGATATCGTCTATGAAGACGACCATCTGATGGTCATCAACAAGCCGGCCGGCCTGGTCGTCCACCCGGCTGCCGGTCACGCCGACGGCACGCTGCTCAACGCCCTGCTGCACCACGTGCCGGACATCATCAATGTGCCGCGCGCGGGCATCGTCCACCGTCTGGACAAGGACACCACTGGTCTGATGGTGGTGGCCAAGACCATTCAGGCGCAGACCGCCCTGGTGACCCAACTGCAGAATCGCTCGGTCAGCCGCATCTATGAATGCATCGTGATCGGCGTGGTGACCGCTGGTGGCAAGATCAACGCGCCCATCGGTCGCCACGGCCAGCAGCGCCAGCGCATGGCGGTGATGGAAGGCGGTAAGTCGGCCGTCAGCCACTATCGTGTGCTGGAGCGCTTCCGCTCGCACACCCATGTCAGGGTCAAGCTCGAGACTGGCCGTACTCACCAGATTCGCGTGCACATGTCGCACATCAACTTCCCGTTGGTTGGCGATCCGGCCTATGGCGGGCGTTTCCGCATTCCGCCAGCGGCCAGCGCGACCATGGTCGATGCCCTCAAGACCTTCCCGCGTCAGGCTCTGCACGCGCGCTTCCTGGAGCTGGAACACCCGGCCACCGGCGAGCGAATGAGCTGGGAATCGCCGTTGCCGGATGATTTCGTCTGGTTGCTGTCGCTGCTCAAGCAGGATCGCGAGGCATTTATCGGATGAATGGTTTCGCGCAGACCCTGCTGATCCCCGACTGGCCCGCGCCGGCATCGGTGCAGGCCTGCGTGACCACTCGTGCTGGCGGTGTCAGCGTAGCGCCCTACGACAGCCTCAATCTGGGCGATCATGTAGGCGATGCGCCTGAGGCCGTGGCGATCAACCGCCGACGCCTGACCGAGCATTTCGACATCCAGCCCGCGTGGTTGAGCCAGGTGCACGGCGTAGTCGTCGCCGAGGCAGAGCCGGCGCGAATCGTCGAAGCCGATGGCAGTTGGACCACCACGCCGGGCATTGCCTGCACCGTAATGACCGCCGATTGCCTCCCCGCGCTGTTCTGCAACCGGGCCGGTAACCATGTGGCAGCGGCCCATGCCGGCTGGCGCGGGCTGGCCAATGGCGTGCTGGAAGCCACGGTCGTAGCCATGGCCGTGGCGCCCGAGGAGATCCTCGTGTGGCTGGGCCCGGCCATCGGACCGCGCAACTTCGAGGTCGGGAGCGAGGTGCGTGAGGCTTTTGTCAGTCGCCACCCGCAAGCGGCCGAGGCCTTCGTGCCGGGAGCGGCACCGGGCAAGTATCTGGCGGATATCTATCAGCTGGCGCGGGTGCGGTTGGCGGCAGTCGGTGTGACAGCGGTCTATGGCGGCGGCTTGTGCACCCTCGACGATACCCGATTCTTCTCCTACCGCCGCGCCAATCCTACTGGGCGCCAAGCCGCGCTCGTCTGGCTGAACCACGCATGACTCTGTGAGACCGGTTTAGTTGACCCACATCAGCAAATCTCGCCCTGGCGCTTGAATCTCCCCCAATCCCCCCCATCTAACTGATCATCTCAGGCAGGTTTTCTTCATCAGGTGTGTCCATCGCTCCGGCCTGCCCTTTCAGGAAGGTGACTCATGCGTATTGACCGTTTGACCAGCAAGTTGCAATTGGCCTTATCCGATTCTCAATCCTTGGCGGTTGGCCTCGACCATCCGGCCATCGAGCCCGCGCATCTGATGCAGGCGCTGCTCGACCAGCAGGGCGGTTCGATCCGGCCACTGTTGATGCAGGTGGGCTTCGATGTCCCGAGCCTGCGTCGCGAGCTGACCAAGGAACTCGACCAACTGCCGAAAATCCAGAACCCCACGGGCGACGTCAACATGTCCCAGGATCTGGCGCGCCTGCTCAACCAGGCCGACCGTCTGGCGCAGCAAAAAAGCGATCAGTTCATTTCCAGCGAGCTGGTATTGCTGGCGGCCATGGACGAAAACAGCAAGCTCGGCAAATTGCTGCTGGGCCAGGGCGTGACCAAGAAGGCCTTGGAAAACGCCATCCTCAACCTGCGCGGCGGCGATGCGGTCAACGATCCCAATGCCGAGGAATCGCGCAAGTCCCTGGAAAAATACACCGTCGACCTGACCAAGCGTGCCGAAGAGGGCAAGCTCGACCCGGTGATCGGCCGTGACGATGAAATCCGCCGCACCATTCAGGTCCTGCAACGCCGCACCAAGAACAATCCGGTGCTGATCGGTGAGCCCGGCGTCGGCAAGACCGCCATCGCCGAGGGTCTGGCCCAGCGCATCATCAATGGTGAAGTGCCGGATGGCCTCAAGGGCAAGCGCCTGCTCTCGCTGGACATGGGCGCGCTGATTGCGGGTGCCAAGTTCCGCGGCGAGTTCGAGGAGCGCCTCAAAGGGCTGCTCAACGAACTGTCCAAGCAGGATGGGCAGATCATCCTGTTCATCGACGAACTGCACACCATGGTCGGCGCCGGCAAAGGCGAAGGGTCCATGGATGCGGGCAACATGCTCAAGCCGGCCCTGGCTCGTGGCGAGCTGCATTGCGTCGGCGCCACCACGCTCAACGAGTACCGGCAATATATAGAGAAGGACGCGGCCCTCGAGCGGCGCTTCCAGAAGGTCCTGGTGGAGGAGCCGAGCGAAGAAGACACCATCGCCATCCTTCGTGGCCTCAAGGAGCGCTATGAGGTGCACCACAAGGTCGCTATCACCGATGGCGCGATTATCGCCGCGGCCAAGCTGAGCCATCGCTACATCACTGATCGCCAGCTGCCGGACAAGGCCATTGACCTGATCGACGAAGCCGCCAGCCGTATCCGTATGGAAATCGACTCCAAGCCCGAAGTGCTTGATCGCCTGGAGCGCCGCCTGATCCAGCTCAAGGTCGAGGCTCAGGCCTTGAAGAAGGAAGACGACGAAGCAGCGATCAAGCGTCTGGAAAAACTGAAAGAAGAAATCACCCGGCTGGAGCGCGAGTACGCTGATCTGGAAGAAATCTGGACCTCGGAAAAAGCCGAAGTGCAGGGCTCGGCGCAGATCCAGCAGAAGATCGAACAAGCCCGGCAGGAGCTCGAAGCGGCACGTCGCAAGGGCGATCTGAGCCGTATGGCCGAGTTGCAGTACGGGGTCATTCCCGATCTGGAGCGCAGCCTGCAGATGGTCGACCAGCACGGCAAGCCTGAAAACCAGCTGTTGCGCAGCAAGGTCACCGAGGAAGAAATCGCCGAAGTGGTCTCCAAGTGGACCGGCATCCCGGTCGCCAAGATGCTCGAAGGCGAGCGCGACAAGCTGCTGAAGATGGAAAGCCTGCTGCACCAGCGTGTGATCGGTCAGCACGAGGCGGTGGTGGCGGTTTCCAACGCCGTGCGCCGTTCCCGCGCCGGGCTGTCGGATCCGGATCGTCCGAGCGGTTCGTTCATGTTCCTCGGCCCTACCGGCGTGGGCAAGACTGAGCTGTGCAAGGCCTTGGCGGAGTTCTTGTTCGATACTGAAGAGGCCATGATTCGCATCGATATGTCCGAGTTCATGGAGAAGCATTCCGTGGCGCGGCTGATCGGTGCCCCGCCGGGCTATGTGGGCTACGAGGAGGGCGGTTACCTGACCGAGGCGGTGCGTCGCAAGCCGTATTCGGTGGTGCTCCTGGATGAGGTCGAGAAGGCCCACCCTGACGTGTTCAACGTGTTGCTGCAGGTGCTGGAAGACGGCCGTCTGACCGACAGCCACGGGCGCACCGTTGATTTCCGCAATACGGTGATCGTGATGACGTCCAACCTGGGTTCCGCGCGGATTCAGGAACTGGTAGGTGATCCCGATGGGCAGCGTGCAGCCGTGATGGACGCGCTGGGCTCGCACTTCCGGCCGGAGTTCATCAACCGGGTGGATGAAGTGGTGATCTTCGAGCCGCTGGCCCGTGATCAGATCGCCGGCATCACGCAGATCCAGCTGGCGCGCCTGCGCAGCCGTCTGACCGAGCGCGAGCTGACCCTGGAGCTGAGCCCCGAGGCGTTGGACAAGCTGATCGCGGTGGGTTACGACCCGGTCTATGGGGCGCGGCCGCTCAAGCGCGCGATCCAGCGCTGGATCGAGAACCCGCTGGCGCAGTTGATCCTGTCCGGGCAGTTTTTGCCGGGCACTTCAGTGACCGCCAAGCTCGATAACGACGAGATCGTCTTCGCCTGACGCGCAACACTGTGGTGAGGGGGCTTGCTCCCGAGAGGCCCTGACTGACCCTCTGTGGTGTGTCAGTCCCAGCCTCTCGGGAGCAAGCCCCCACCACCATAGGGCCACTCGGCAGATTCGCGGCTACTGAATATTTTCCTTTGCATTTTCTCTTCGCTGCTTCTAAAATGCGCCCCGCTGTACGGTCACCTGCAGAAACACCGGCTCTGTCGGAATTCTGAAAAAAAGTTGCAAATTCAGTGTCTTGAAAGCGATTTAAAGGGTTGACAGAGATTTTGAAACTTGTAGAATAGCGCGCCTCAGAGGCACTAACGTAGCGATACGGAGGGGTCGAAGAGTTCAAGGCGGTAGTCATACAGCTTTTGAAATTGCAGCACTGAAATTGATAGTTCCGTGATAGCTCAGTCGGTAGAGCAAATGACTGTTAATCATTGGGTCCCAGGTTCGAGTCCTGGTCACGGAGCCAAATTTCATATCGGGGTATAGCGCAGTCCGGTAGCGCGCCTGCTTTGGGAGCAGGATGTCAGGAGTTCGAATCCCCTTACCCCGACCATTTTTGGGTCGTTAGCTCAGTTGGTAGAGCAGTTGGCTTTTAACCAATTGGTCGTAGGTTCGAATCCCACACGACCCACCATTTTTGATTCCGGTTCGCTGGGTCAGATCTTAAAAAGCCCTTGGATGTAACAGTTCAAGGCAGCGAAAAAGGCGCCTTCTGGGTGCCTTTTTTGTACCGGGGTATAGCGCAGTCCGGTAGCGCGCCTGCTTTGGGAGCAGGATGTCAGGAGTTCGAATCCCCTTACCCCGACCATATTCAGCGAAAAAGGCGTCCTGCAAAGGACGCCTTTTTTGTTGCGCTTGAAATGTACTGGCAGTGCCGACGCCTTCGCGGTCAAGCCTTGCTCCCACAGGTCGAGGGCGCTGTTTGCATTGTGGGAATAAGGCTTATGATTCAACCATCCCGCTGTGCGCCGTTAACGGCCATCCGGCTGCCCAGCCGATACCGCGATGACGGATGCACCAGGCGCACATAGGTCACCACCTTGCCGCTGTTCCAAGTGCGGCGCATCAGCACCAGGCAGGGCTCCGTGGCTGCCACCTGCAAATGTCGGCTTTCTTCGTTGGAAGGGTGCGCCGCCTCGACGATATGCTCCATTTCATCCGGGCTGATCACCTGCAGCAAGTAGCGCGCCGGCTGCAATTGCTCGCCGAACTGCTGTTGCAGGAACTCCGGCACCAGCTCCGGGCTGACATAGCGGTCTTCGAGTTGCACCGGTACGCCTTCTTCAAGGTGCACGCACACCAGATGGAACACCGAGGCGCCCGTGGGCAACGCCAGCGCCGCAGCGACCGTCATCGAAGCGGCCTCACGGGACAGCTGCAGCACCTGGCAATCGTAGCGATGGCCGCGTGCGGTGATCTCTTCGGCGATGTTGGTGATGGTCAGCAGATTGGACTTGGGTTTGCTCTCGGCCACGAAAGTGCCGACGCCGGAGACCCGCAGCAGCAGGCCTTCCTCGGTGAGCTCGCGCAGCGCGCGGTTGACCGTCATGCGCGACATGCCCAGCTCCACCACCAAGCGGTTTTCCGACGGGATCAGGTCCCCGGTCTTCCATTCGCCGGCGCGCAGTTTACCCTGCACGTAATCCTTGGCCCGTTGGTACAGCGCTTGTGGAGGGTTCTTCATCGGCCCGTGTTCCCGGTCATGGCCGCAAGTGCGGCAAAAGGCGTCGCAAGGTACCGCAAATGCAGGGCGCAGGGAACCGCCCTCGCTACAGGACCCCTCATACCGCGGCTTCTGCTTTACCGTCCTGCCAGAACGCATTGCGATCCAGATAATTCTGTAAAAACTGCTGCAGGCGCGGGTGCTCGGCCCGATGAAAAATCTGCTGCGGTGTTCCGCGTGCGACCACCTCACCCTTGTCGAGAAAAATCACCGAGTCGGCGACCTGCGCGGCAAAACCCATCTCGTGGGTGACCACGACCATAGTCATGCCTTCCTTGGCCAGGTCCTTCATCACCTGCAGCACTTCGCCGACCAGCTCGGGGTCGAGGGCCGAGGTCGGTTCGTCGAACAGCATGATGTGCGGCTCCATGGCCAGCGCCCGGGCGATCGCCACGCGCTGTTGCTGGCCACCGGACAGCTGCACTGGCCAGGCATCGGCTTTATGCGCCAGGCCAACCTTGTCGAGCATCGCCAAGGCGCGCTCGCGGGCTTGCGCCTTGCTCTGCTTGCGCACCTGTTGCAGCGCTTCACAGACGTTGCCGAGCACGGTCATGTGCGGCCACAGGTTGAACTGCTGAAACACCATGCCGACGTTCTGGCGCACCTGGTTGATCTTCGATTGCGCCGCCCGTTTGCGCGCCGGGCCATCGACATCGGCGTTCTGCCAGCCGAGCAACTGACCTTCGATATGAATCTGCCCCTCGTCGTACTCTTCCAGAAACGCCATGCTGCGCAACAGCGTGCTCTTGCCGGAGCCGGAAGGGCCGATCAGGCATACCACTTCGCTGTGATGGATGGTCAGGTCGATGCCCTTGAGCACTCGCAGTGGCCCAAAGTGCTTGCCGACCTTTTGCAGTTGCACCATGGCTTTGCGGCTGTCGGGGGCGTTGCTGGCGTTGCTGGCGTCGCGGTTATCGGGTGCCAGGGTGAGGGAAGCGTTGCTTGGGTTCATCGAGGTTGCCTCTGCATGAATCGTCCGACCCGTGTTTCGAGGAGCATGCCCAGGCGCGAGCAGGCTTCGACCAGTATCAGGTAGCCGATGCACAACGCCAGCAGGGTTTCGACGAAGGCGAACGTCTGCGAGCCGATGCCGGTCAGCACCATGGTCAGTTCGGGGATTGTGATGATCGACAACACGGCGGTTTCCTTGCACAGCACGGTCACCAGATTGACCAGCGCCGGCAGGATGATCACCAGCATCTGCGGCAACTGGATGCGCAGTATGCAGCGCAGCCGGCCAATGCCCAGGCAGTCCGCCGCCTCCAGTTGCCCGCGGGGGATGGATTCGAAGCCACTGCGAAATATTTCCGCGAAGTACACGCTGCCATATACCGTCAGGCCGAGAATGCCAGCCGGAATCGGGTCCAGCTCGAGGCCGAACGACGGACCACCGTAGTACAGCAAAAACAACTGCACGAGGAACGGCGTGCTGCGAATGATCTCGATGAATACCCGCAGCGGGGCACGCACCAGGCCGTTGCCGAACACCTGGGCCAGCGCGATCAGCAGGCCCAGCAGCAAGCCGAGCACCACGCCGCTGCTCCAGGTGCCGAGGGTCATGAGAAAGCCGTTGCCGATGTCGTCCAGATGGTCGGTGAGGATATGCGGATCGAAATTCATGCGCCGCGCTCCTTCAAGCGTTTTTCCAGGCGCCCGCCGGCGTACGCCAGGGGGATATTGATCAGGCAATAGAAGGCCGCCAGCATCAGGTAGTCCTGGACGAACATGTAGTCACTGGCGGCGAGGTTCTGGGCGGTGCGGGTAAGGTCGGCCAGGCCTACCACGGATACCAGTGACGAGGCCTTGATCAGCAGAATCATTTCGTTGATCAGGCCCGGCAGGGTCAGGCGCACGGCCTGGGGTACGCGGATGCGAACCAGCATCTGCCGACTGTTGAGGCCCAGCAGCCCGGCGGCCTCCAGTTGCCCGCCGGGGATGGCGAGCAAGCCACCGCGCAGGATCTCGGCGATATAGGCTGCGCAGCACAGCGCCAGGCTGATGATCGCTGCCGCCATCGGCGACATGTTTGGCAGGCCCGCGCGGGGCAGAAAGTAATAGATGAACAGCAACTGCACCAGCAGCGGGATGCCGCGGAACACGAATATATAAGCGCCGCCCAGGCGTCGCAGGATGGGGTTGGGCGACAGGCGCATGGCCGCCACGCCGACGCCGATAAAGAAGCCGATGAACAGCGCGGCGATGGACACCTCGACGGTAGTCAGCAGCGCGCCGAGCAATAGCGGGAAATTCTGTTGGAGCAGTGGCCAGTCGAACATCGTTTATTCGTCCATCAATGCACAGTGCCGGGAGTTGTGGCGGTCATTCTGGCCTCTTCGCGAGCAAGCTTTGCTCCCACAGGTGTGCACGCTGTCAGAGCAAGCTTTGCTTCCACACTGCGAGCCGGTCCAGCGCCGTACAGTTGTGGGAGCAAGGCTTGCCCGCGAAGGGGCCAGCACTTTCACTCGCATGCCAGCACCCTGCGCGCACCCAAATATCACCAGCTCGGCGTGAAGTCCGCCTTCGGCACATCCATCTCGGCACCCAGCCACTGCTTCTGCAGCGCAGCCAGACGACCGTCGTCGTGCATTTTCAGCAAGGCGGCGTCGAGCGCTGCGATCAGGCTGTCGGCATCGGCGTCCTTGCGACCCAGAAAGGCGAAGTAGGACTTCTTGCCGAACGGTGGCTGCACCACTTTGTACAGATTGCTCTTCTGCGCGGCCACGTAGGAGATGTTCGGCAGCGAGTTGGCCACCGCCGACAGGCGATGCGCCGCGAGGTCGGCGTACGCCTGGTTGTTGTCGACGTATTCGCGGATGGTGACCTTCTCCGGCAGTGTCGCCGCGTAGGCCTTGAGCTCTTCGAGCTGAGCCGAGCCCTTGCCGGCACCGACCGTTTTGCCGGCGATGTCGGCAGGTTTGGTCAGCTTGTCATCCTTGGCACCGGCCATCAGCGACACGGTGGCCTCGGCGATCGGCAGCATGAAGTGATAGCGCTCCTGGCGCGCCTTGGTCTCGATGATCGGCCCGGCGACCACGTCGAATTTTTTCGCCTCCAGGCCTGGCAGCACGCTCGGCCATGGCAGGTCGATGAACTTGATCTTGACCCCCAGCTCCTTGCCCAACTCGGCGAACAGCGCCTTGTTGAGACCGTCCTGCTCGCCCTTCGTGAGGAAGTCGAACGGAGCAAATTGCATCTCGGTACCGACCACCAGCTCGCCGGCCTGTTTCACGTCGGCCAACTGATCGGCCTGCGCCGCCATGGAGCCCATAGCCATCGCCAAGGCCAGACAAAGGCCACCGGCGGTTTTGCTGAACTTGCTGTACTGGGAATCGAGTTGCATGGATCACTCCTTCATCAGACGGTCAGTCGTGTGGCGTTCGAGATGGATGAGTGCCTGCAGTTCGCGTGCCATACCGGTATATACAAGTGGCGTGCGGGGTGGATATCGGTAGACGAGCGAGAGATGATCACGAATGAGTCACCGGCTAAACGGCAAGCACCGTTTCAGGTCATGCATGTCGGTGTTTGCGACCCTTTGGTTAGGGGCCTTGCTCCCGATACGGAGTGTCAGACAAGTATGTACTGCTGACACATCGCATCGGGGAGCGAGCCCCTGACCACAGAAACACTCTGCTCCACCGATGCTTCAGGGCAGCCGCTTCAATCAGTCATACAAGCGAGCGAACGCCAGCCATTGCGCAAACTTGCCATCCTCGACCCACGCTCGTGCGGCAGCGATGTCGGGGGCGAAATAACGGTCTTCATCGTAATGAGCCACGTCGGCACGAATCATCGCCAGCACGTCCAGCAGAATCGGTGACGTGTTGAGCGGTGCATGCAGGTCGACACCCTGGGCCGCGCCGAGCAACTCGATGGCCACCACGGCGCTGCTGTTGCCGGCCATGTCCAGCAGGCGGCGGGCGGCGAAGGTCGCCATCGAAACGTGGTCTTCCTGGTTGGCCGAGGTCGGCAGGCTGTCGATCGACGCCGGGTGGGCCAAGGTCTTGTTCTCCGAGGCCAATGCGGCAGCGGTCACTTGAGCGATCATGAAGCCGGAGTTAAGCCCGCCTTCGAGCACCAGGAACGCCGGCAGGCCTGACAGCGCCGGGTCCACCAACTGGGCGATGCGTCGTTCCGAGAGCGCGCCGATTTCCGAGATGGCCAAGGCCAGCACGTCAGAGGCCATGGCCACCGGTTCGGCGTGGAAGTTGCCGCCCGACAGCACGTCACCGTCGGCGCTGAACACCAGCGGGTTGTCCGATACCGCGTTGGCTTCACGCAGGAACACCCCGGCGGCGAAGCGCAGGTGATCCAGGCACGCGCCCATGACCTGAGGCTGGCAACGCAGCGAGTACGGGTCCTGCACGCGGGCGCAGTTGACGTGGGATTCGCTGATCTCGCTGGTGGCCAGCAGTTCGCGGTAGAACGCCGCCACGGCGATCTGCCCCGGTTGGCCACGCACCGCCTGAATGCGCGGGTCGAACGGCACGCGCGAACCCTTGAGGGCCTCGACGCTGAGGCTGCCAGCGACCACTGCGGCGCTGAAGAGTTTTTCCGTGGCGAACAGGCCGCGCAATGCCAGCGCGGTGGACACCTGAGTGCCGTTGATCAGCGCCAGGCCTTCTTTCGGGCCCAGTTCCATCGGCTCCAGGCCGGCCAGCGCGAGGCCTTCGACGGCGTCCATCTCGCGGCCCTGATGACGCACGCGGCCGACACCGATCAGTACCGCGGACATATGCGCCAGCGGGGCCAGGTCGCCGGAAGCGCCCACCGAGCCTTGCGACGGAATGCACGGGAACACTTTGTGTGTATACAGCGCGGTCAGCGCTTCGATCAGCGCCCAGCGCACCCCCGAGAAGCCCCGAGCCAGGGACGCGACCTTGAGTGCCATGATCAAGCCGACACTGGCGTCATCCAGCAGCGGCCCAGTGCCGGTGCAATGAGACAACAGCAGGTTGCGCTGCAGTTTGGCCAGTGACTGGTCCGGGATGGACGTGCGCGCCAGCAGCCCGAAGCCGGTATTGATGCCGTACACGGTGCGCTTGTTCTCGATAATTTGAGTGACGGTGCGCGCCGCCTCGTCCACCACGGTGCGCGCGGCCGGATCGAGGCTGAAGTCGACCTGCTGCTGATAGATCGCACGCAATTGGTCAAGA
Source organism: Gammaproteobacteria bacterium (assembly GCA_903970465.1). Classification (GTDB taxonomy): domain Bacteria; phylum Pseudomonadota; class Gammaproteobacteria; order Pseudomonadales; family Pseudomonadaceae; genus Aquipseudomonas. Next base: position 3,208 of record CAJCIO010000158.1, on the reverse strand, counting down.
TCGAAGTGGCCGGGCTGGATGACGAGGGACGCTGGCATGGCGATGTCCTGGATGAGGGGGAAGAGGTGGCTATCTAAACCTGTATATACAGGTAAGGCAAGATGCAGGCCAAAAATCTTTCTCACTAGCCTAGACCAGGGAAGGCGGGGGCAAGGCTGGATACGGACGGAGTGTCCAAGGGGAGGGTGTCACCGAAAGTTGCACCTTGGCGGTACGAAACGCACTGCGGTGGTGCCGGAGTAGCACGCAATGGGTGGAAGCGGACTCTATCCGAGAATTGGGCAGCGTCGTGTGGCGTTCCGCGCGAATGACTGTAGGAGGTCAGTGTCTGCGCTGACGCCGTCCGGGACAGCGCCTAGTCCTACACTGACTGTAGTGCGCTCAAGATTCTTGCTGTATATACCGGCACTCGGATACCCCTCTGTGGCCAGGGGGCTTGATCCCGATAGGGTATCGGGACCAAGCGCCCTCACCACAGAGGTATGCTGGCCCGCTATATCAGTGCAGTTTGAGCCGCGGCTCGGTCCCGCGGCCGATCCGGCTACCGAGCATCAGCATGGCCGTGCGGAATATCCCGAACAGCGCCATCTGGTGCATGCGGTACAGCGACACATAGAACATCCGCGCCAGCCAGCCTTCGAGCATCACGCTGCCGGTCAGGTTGCCCATCAAATTACCCACCGCTGAGAAGCGCGACAGCGAGATCAGCGAGCCGTAATCCTTGTAGGTGAATTCCGGCAGGCTGCTGCCACCTTCGATGCGCAGCTTCAGCGACTTCACCAGCATCGACGACTGCTGGTGCGCAGCCTGGGCGCGCGGCGGTACGTTGCGGTCGGTGCCGGCTTGCGGGCAGGCGGCGCAGTCACCGAAGGCGAAGATGTTCTCGTCGCGGGTGGTCTGCAGGGTCGGCAGCACCTGCAGTTGATTGATGCGGTTGGTCTCCAGGCCGTCGATGTCTTTGAGGAAGCCCGGTGCACGGATGCCCGCCGCCCAGACTTTCAACGCTGCGGAGATTTCCTTGCCGTCGGCGGTGCGCAGGCCATCGGCCGTCACCTCGCTCACGGACGCGCCAGTCAGGACCGTCACGCCGAGTTTTTCCAGGGTCTTGTGCACCGGCGCGCCGATACGCTCCGGCAACGCCGGCAGTACCCTTGGGCTGGCCTCGATCAGGGTGATGTGCATGTTCTCGGGCTTGATCCGCCCCAGGCCATAGGCCGCCAGTTCCTGCGCGGCGTTATGCAACTCGGCTGCCAGCTCGACCCCCGTAGCACCGGCGCCGACGATGGCAACGCTGATCGAGGCGATCTGATCTTCATCACCCGCGTGGGCGCGTAGATAGTGGTTGAGCAACTGCTGGTGAAAGCGCTCGGCCTGCTTGCGGGTGTCGAGGAACAGGCAGTGCTCGGCCGCGCCCAGGGTGCCGAAGTCGTTGGTGGTGCTGCCAACGGCCATGACCAGGGTGTCGTAATTCAGCGAGCGCGCGGGCACCAGTTCGTCGCCATTCTCGTCGAGCGTGGCGTCGAGATGAATGCGCTTGGCGGCGCGATCGAGCCCGCCCATGCGGCCCATCTGGAAGGTGAAGTGGTTCCACTTGGCCTGGGCGACATAGTTGAGCTCGTCTTCAGACGAGTTCAAGGAGCCGGCCGCGACTTCGTGCAGCAGTGGTTTCCAGATGTGCGTGAGGTTGGCATCCACCAGCACGACGCTGGCCTTGCCCTTCTTGCCCAGGCTGTTACCCAGGCGGGTCGCCAGTTCCAGGCCGCCGGCGCCGCCGCCGACAATCACGATACGATGAGTCATAGGGATATCTCATAAGGTTTACGGAATTCGGCCGAGTGCCCTGGGCGAGCGCGAAGCAGCTCACAGCGCCAGGGACTTCGGAGGAGGGCTGGGTGCAACCGGCCGGACCACAACGACGATCGCCTGCGGCGGGAGCATAGGCTCGCCGGCTGGCAGGAGGCTGATCATCGGGGTTCAAGCGGCGGGTCATGCGGGCCTCGGGGGGTTGACGCTTCTGACTGCGCGAATGTTACACGGTTCAATGCCGGGGAGCGTATACCCTGTGGCGAGGGGATTTGCTGGCTGGCTAAAGGGTCGGCTTTGAAGCTTTGTACCACTGCTGTAGATACTCGGCAATCAATGCCTCAAAGACTGATTCCCACGTCGAAGACAATGCTGCGTCCCAGATTGTTGCGCAAGAAATCCGGCGCATCCGGATGGGCGAACAGCACGCGTGCGAAGGTCGGCCCCACCAGCGACAGCGAGCGCCAACCCTGGCGCAGGTATTCGGTGGGCGGCGGGAAATGGCTGTTGAGGTCGAGCACTTCGCGCTTGAGGCTGGTAAAGGCGATGATGTCCAGCTCGCCCAGGTCGATATCGCGCTCCTTGTAGTTGTGCGCCTTCTTGCGCAAGGTCGGCCCCAGGCGCTGCAGCAACTCCGGGGCGCGAATACGCTTGGGCCGGGCCTCGCGGCGCACCAGTTGGCTGAGGGAAAAGGCACTGCGTCGGCGTTGCAGTTCTTCGCGCCATTCGTCATTGAGGCGCCGGCCCTCGTCGAGCACGAAGAACACCTCGAAGCACGCCTCGCGAAACAGCACGTCCGGTGGCTCCTGGCCGGCGGGCACGAACTCTTCGGTGCGATAGGGAATGTTCAGCCCTTGCAGCAGGCGCTCGCAGACCCAACGCTCGCGCTCCCATTTGCGGGCATTGGACAGGAACGCATTGGCTTGTTCGGCCTGATTGGTCAGCAGGCGCAGGTAATCTGAGTCATCCATGAGCTCAAGCTTAGCGCTCAAATGTGACGGTGAAGAATAAAAACTCGGGGTATTGCGTTGTGCTTGCCGGCCTCTTCGCCGCCGACCGCTCAGCCTTGCTCCCACAGGTGGACGTCTGTGGGAGAGTCTGCGGTTTGCCGCCAATTGTGCGTTGAAACGACTGGCCTCTTCGCGGGCAAGCCTTGCTCCCACAGGTGGACGTCTGTGGGAGAGTCTGTGGTTTGCCGCAAATTGTGCGTTGAAACGGCTGGCCTCTTCGCCGCCGGACGCGCAGCCTTGCTCCCACAGGTGAGCTGAACTGCGCCCAAAAAGTTGGACGGTCATTTGAAGGCTACGCGGCCTGAGTCCTGTACGCCACAGGACTCAGGCCTTTGAGCTTCATTTTGATACGGTCGTGGTTGTAATAATGCATGTATTCATCAAGCTTGGCTCGT
>CAJCIO010000157.1 GCA_903970465.1 Gammaproteobacteria bacterium | reverse complement strand
CCGCGCATCGCCCGGAAGGTTTGCCCTCGCAAGACTTGTGATCAGGCGTGGTGCGAGTTAACCTCTCGGCCCTCGCTGCACATCAGCGAGATGGGCTTGGCGGCCCAGACCATTTGGCGCGATGCGCCTATACCGTCTTGCGGGCTCATTTTGGCCTGCCAAGAGCTGTTTTGGCGAAATTCCATTCTCAATCTGGATTTCACCCCTATGACTCAAGCTCCTCTCAACACCGCTGGAACCACCCAGTGGGGCCGCTCGCTCGACGGCCACTCCCTGTTTACCGTCAACCCCGATATCCCTGCCGTCGACGCCCTCGAACACGCCTCCATCCTGCAAGACTGCGCAAACAAATTGATGACTGAAGCGGCGTTCGGTGACCCTACAGGCCATGCGGCGTTGTCTGCTCTTTATTTGAACGAGATGGCCAAGGCGTTGATGGATGATGTGGCGCAGGCGATGAATGCGTCGGGCTGATTGCCATGGGGGAGCAAAGCGTACTCGCGGACGGTTCATGTGTGCTGTCCTCGATCTTTGCGATGATGCCGCTAGCCCCTTCGCGAGTAAGCTTTTCTCCCACCGATGTCCGACGCTAGGCCTGCCAACCCTGTGGCGATGGGCAGGCCCCCTCGTTACAGGGTGATCAACTTCTAAACAAAAGTTTATCCCTCGACGAATCCGGCGCTAAACGCCGGCCCCTAATCTGCACCTCATTCGCAACCGTTCGCGTTGGCTGGGGTGCTGTGTGTCGATGTCTCGTGGATTGATCAACGTTCCTGCCATAGCCCTGCTGGCGACTCTCGCCGGCTGTTCCCTGGTGCCCAGCTACCAGACGCCCGAGCTGCCGGTGGCCGATCACTGGGACGGTCGGTCCGTGGTCGCGCCGGCTGTCGGCGGACAGTGGTGGAAAGGCTTCGCCAGCCCGGAACTCGATCAACTGATCGACCAGGGCCTGAACCACAACTACGACCTCGAGGCCGCCATCAGCCGCATCGACGAAGCCCAGGGCTCAGCCCAGGTGGCGGGTGCGGCGCAGTTCCCTCAGGTCAGCCTCGGTGGCCTCAAGCAACGCCAGAACAACTACGGCGTCACGCCCAAGGCCAGCGTATTCGGCGAAGCCACTTACGAGTTGGATTTTTGGGGCAAGAACCGCGCCCGGGCCAATTCCGCTGACGCTCTGGCCAAGGCCACAGTGTTCGATGCCCAGACCCTGCGCATGACCCTGAGCGCCGACATCGCCAACGCCTACTTCACGGTGCTGTCGCTGGACGAGCGCCTGAACCTCGCGCGCTCGATCGCCAATGACGCGGAGCAGGTGCTCGATCTGGTCCAGTACCAGGCCAGTCAGGGGGCCGTGTCCAATCTTGAGGTCGAGCAACAGCGCAACGCGCTGCAAACCTTCCAGGCCGCCGTGCCGACTCTGCAGCAGCAGCGCGATCAGGCCCTTTACCAACTGGCCGTGCTGACCGGCGTGCCCCCTCAGGGCTTCAGCATCCATGGCCCGGCGCTGCGCACCTTGCAAACGCCGCGGCCGTCGGCTGGCTTGCCCATCGGTCTGCTGCGCCAACGCCCGGATGTGCAGGCGGCGGAAGCGCGGGTCAAGTCTGCCAACTTCGATGTCGGCGTCGCCCGCGCGGCCTTTTTGCCGAGCTTGTCCATCGATCTGCTGGCCGGCGTCGATACCCTGGCCGGCGGCGGCATCTGGAGTGCCATCGGCACGCTGGCGCAACCGGTGTTCACCGGCGGTCAGCTCAAGGGCCAGTTGAAATTCGATCAGGCCCACGTGCAGGAGCTGACCGCCAGCTACCGGCAATCGATGCTGGTGGCGTTGCAAGATGTCGAAACCCAGCTCAGCGCCACCCGCGAGCTGGACAAGAACTACAGCCTGAGCCAGGCCGCCGTCACCTCGGCCCGTGAAGCCGCGCGCCTGGCGCAAGTGCGCTACCGCCTTGGCTCCACGGACTTCCAGACCCTGCTGATCGTCGAACGCACCCAATACCAGGCCGAAGACTCGCTGCTGCAAGTGCGCCTGGCTCATTTGCAGGCGGCTGTCGGCCTGTTCCGCGCCTTGGGTGGCGACTTCTCGCCGCAGGCCATTGCTGCGTCCACTTCTTCCCAGGCTATCGACCGATGAATGCCCCGATGAATGTCCAAGACCCCGTTGTAAAACCTCGGCTGCGCCTGCGTTCGATGGTCATCCTCGTGGCGCTCGCCGCCTTGGTCGCGTTGGTTTATTTCTACTGGCCAGCGGCAAAACCGGTCAGCGGCCACGCTGGCGGCGGCCCGGTGCCGGTGCGGGTGGCCAAGGTCACTCAGCAGGACTTGCCCATCTGGCTCGACGCTATCGGCAACGTCCAGGCCCTGAACACCGTCAACGTGCGGGTACGTGTGGATGGCGAGCTGCAGAAAGTGCTGTTCGAGGAAGGGCAGACGGTCAAGGCCGGCAGTTTGCTCGGGCAGATTGACCCGCGCGTCTATCAGGCCCAGGTCGATCAGGCCAAGGCGCTGGTAGCCAAGGACCAGGCCCAGTTGGCCAGCCTCAAGGTCAACCTGGATCGGGCCGTCAACCTGGCCAATGCCAAGGCCGGACCGACCCAGGATGTCGACACCTATCGCGCCGAGGTCGCTGCCCAGGTGGCGGCGGTGCAGGCGGACCAGGCCGCGCTGGACAACGCTCGCCTGCAACTGGAATTCACCCAGGTGCGCGCACCGATCGACGGCCGCACCGGCCAGCGCCTGCTGGATGTCGGCGCCATCGCCCACGGTGCCGAGGCCACGGGTCTGGTGACCATCACCCAGATGAACCCGATCACCGTGGCCTTTGCCGTGTCTCAGGACCAGTTGCCGGAAATCCTCGAGGAATACGCCAAGGGCCAGCCCCTGCAAGTAGTGGCGCTGCGCCGTGACGGCAGCAAGACCTTGGCCAGCGGCACATTGAGTTTCATCGACAGTCAGGTCGCCGCCAGCAGCGGACAGATCCAGCTCAAGGCGCAGTTCGACAATAGCCACAGCCAGCTGTGGCCGGGGGAATTGGTGAGCGCGCGGCTGCTGGTCAACACTCAGCGCGGCGTCACGGTGGTGCCCGCCAACGCCGTGCAGTTGGGCCGCGATGGCAACTTCGTCTATGTGCTCGGTGACGATGACAAGGTCCAGGTGCGCCCGGTCAAGGCTCAGCAAGTGGTCGATGGCATGCAGTGGATCACCCGCGGCTTGCAGCCCGGTGAAACCGTCGTCACCCAAGGCCAGTCGCGGATTGCCAGCGGCGTCAAGGTCACGGTGTTGCCGCCTGCGGTCGAGCCGGCGGTGCAGCCATGAACGCGTTGGTCAGCTTGATTCAGCGGCGTGTCGGCCTGTGCATGTTGGCGGCCGGCGTGCTGTTGCTGGGGATCTTCTCCTACCTGCAATTGCCCGTGGCGGCGCTGCCGACCGTGGATTTCCCGACGATTCAAGTGACCGCGACGTTGTCGGGTGCCAGCGCCGAGACCATGGCCTCATCGGTGGCCACGCCCCTGGAGCGGGCCTTCGCCGCCGTGCCGCAGGTCACCTCGATGACCTCGTCGAGCGCCGCCGGCAAGACCCAGATCGCCTTGCAGTTCGACCTTAATCGCAACATCGACGGCGCGGCCGGTGATGTACAGGCGGCGCTGTCGGCGGCCAAGTCGCAGCTGCCGAAAACCATGACCACCGACCCGACCTTCCACAAGATCAACCCGGCCGAGGCCACCGTGCTGTCGCTGGCGGTGACATCGCCCACGCGCACGCTGCCCGAGCTCAACCTGTATGCCGACAACTACCTGGCCCAGCGCCTGTCGCAACTGCCCGGCGTCGGCCAGGTGGATTTCCACGGCCAGCAGGTGCCGGCCATCCGCATCCAGATCGACCCCGATGCCATGGCCGCCCGCGGCCTGACGCTCGAGGACGTGCGCAGCATCGTCGGCATCAGCACCCTTGACCAGCCCAAGGGCAACCTCGACGGCCCGACTCGCACCGTCACCCTCGGCACATCCGACCAGTTGCTCGAACCTCAGGGCTATCGCGATCAGGTGGTCGCCTACCGCAATGGCGTGCCGATCAAGGTCAGCGATATCGGCCGGGTAGTGGCGGGCGCCGAGGACACCGAGCAATACGCGCGCATCAATGGCGAGCCGACGGTGATCGTCGACATCCACAAGCAGCCGGGCTTCAACGTGCTGTCGACCATCAACGGCATCAAGGCCAACCTGCCGGTGCTCACCGCCTCCTTGCCGCGAGACGTGCAGATCGTGGTGGCTGGCGACCGGACCCAGACCATCGACGCTTCGATCAAGGACGTGCAGTTCACCCTGATGATTTCGGTGTTGCTGGTGGTCGTGGTCATCTACCTGTTCCTGCGCAAAGCTACCGCCACGCTGATCCCGGCGATGACCATCCCGCTGTCGCTGATCGGCACCTTCGGGGTCATGTACCTGCTGGGCTATAGCCTCGACAACCTGTCGATCATGGGCCTGGCGATCGCCGTCGGCTTCGTGGTCGACGACGCCATCGTGGTCATGGAAAACATCGTCCGCCACCTGGAGATGGGCAAGTCGCGCCTGCAAGCGGCCGGCGATGGCTTGCGCGAGGTGGGCTTTACCATCGTCTCGATGACGGTCTCGCTGATCGCGGTGTTCTTGCCGATCCTGTTGATGTCGGGGATGGTCGGGCGGCTGATGCGCGAGTTCGCGGTAACGGTCAGTGTGGCGATCCTGGTGTCGTGCGTGGTGTCCTTGACCATGACGCCGATGCTCTGCGCCTGGCTGCTCAAACCCCATGCCGAGGACAAGCCGGCGAATCGTTTCGAGCGCGCCTGCGAGAACGTGCTCGACCATATCAATGAGGGATATCGGCGCAGCCTGGACTGGGTGCTGGGCCATCAACGCCTGACCCTGGCGTTCGCCATCGCCACGGTGCTGGCCACCGGCGCGCTGTACGTGATCATTCCCAAGGGCTTCTTCCCGCAGCAGGATACCGGCTTGATGACCGGTATCGCTGAAGGCGCCGCCGATACCTCGCCCGCGCAAATGCTCGACCTGGTGTCGCAGCTCGCTGCCTTAGTGCAGGCCGACCCCGCGGTGGCCAAGGTGTACTTCTGGATCGGGCCCAATCCGACCATCAGCCAGGCCCGGCTGGTGGTCAACCTCAAGCCGTTCGAGGCACGTACGGTCAGCGCCCAGCAAGTCATCCGGCGCCTGCAACCGGCGCTCAATGCGGTGCCGGGCATCAAGCTGTATCTGCAACCGCAGCAGGACATCCAGGTGGGCGGCCGGGTCAGCAAGACGCAGTACCAATACACCCTGCAGGACCCTGACAGCGCCGAGCTGGAGCGTTGGAGCACCGTGCTGATGGACAAGCTCAAGACTCTGCCGCAACTGACCGGCGTGACATCGGACCAGCAGCAGGGCACGAATCAGGCCACCCTGACCATCGACCGCGCCACGGCGGCGCGGCTGGGGGTCAGCATCCAGGCCATCGACGACGTGCTCTACGACGCCTTTGGTCAGCGTCAGGTAGCGACCATGTTCACCGCGCTGGACCAGAACCACGTGATCCTCGAGCTCGACCCGAGCTGGCAGACCTCGACCCAGACCCTCTCGCACCTGTACGTGCGCTCGACCAGCGGCGCGCTGGTGCCGCTCGACCTAGTGACCCACCTGAGCCACGAACAGGTGCCGATCATCATCAACCACCAGGGCGTGTTCCCGGCGATCACCCTGTCGTTCGACCTGGCGCCGGGCATGGCCCTCAGCGACGCGGTCAACGCCATCGACCAGGCCGCTTTGCAGGTGGGCCTGCCGGATGCCGTGCAAGGCAGCTTCCAAGGCACCGCCCAGGCGTTCCAGGCTTCGCTCAAATCCCAGCCGTGGCTGATTCTGGCGGCGATCATCACCGTTTATATCGTGCTCGGCGTGCTGTACGAGAACGCCATTCATCCACTGACCATCATCTCGACGCTGCCGTCGGCCGGGTTCGGCGCGCTGTTGGCCTTGCTGTTGGCGGGGCTCGACCTGTCAGTGCTGGGCATGATCGGCATCATTCTGCTGATCGGTATCGTCAAGAAGAACGCGATCATGATCGTCGACTTCACCCTTGAGTGTCAGCAGCGCGGCATGGCCCCGGTGGACGCGGTGCGCGAGGCCTGCCTGTTGCGCCTGCGGCCGATTCTGATGACCTCGATGGCGGCCCTGTTGGGCGCTATCCCGCTGGCTTTCGGTCACGGTGCCGGCGCCGAGCTGCGTCAGCCACTGGGCATCACAATTGTTGGCGGACTGCTGGTATCGCAAGTGCTTACCCTGTATACCACCCCCGTGGTCTATCTTTGGTTCGAGCGTCGCCGCACCAGAGGGTTGGTTATCAGGGGGAACGTACCGGTTTGAGGTCGGTGCGTCGTTTTGGAGCGTTATGGAATTCAAACAAAGCCTGGCGAGGCGAATCGTTGTGGTCTTCGCCTTGATGAGCGCCTTTGTCGCCGGTGTATTCGCGGTCGGTATCGTGGCCACCGTGCATGTGGTGGAGCGCAAGCTCACCACCATCAGCCTGAGCGGCAACCTGCATCGCCTGTTGATGATGGACAACGCCGATGACTGGCGTTTCCAGCCGGACAAGGACGAACTCTTCTTCGCCACCGAAGGCCAGGGCGACCTGGCCATGGCCGATGACCTCAAGCCGCTGCCTGAGGGCTTCCAGGAAATCAGCCGCGACGACAAGACCTACTACGCCATGGTGCAGACCGTGGGCGATCGCAAGTACGTGCTGCTGCGTGACCAGGAAGACCTCAAGCAGCGCGAGCGTTTGCTGTTTACCGTGGTCACCTCCGGCTTCGTGCTGAGTATCATCCTCGCCGTGCTGCTGGGCTGGATGCTCGCCCGACGGGTGATGGCGCCGGTCATCCGCCTGTCGCGCCAGGTGCGCCACCGTGATCAATTGCTGGAGATGGCGCCGCCGTTGTCCCCTGATTACGCGGCCGACGAGGTGGGCGAGGTGGCCCTGGCCTTCGATGAGGCCTTGAGCAAGCTGCGCGCGGCGCTGGGCCGCGAGCAGATGTTCACCAGCGATGTCAGCCATGAACTGCGCACGCCGTTGATGATTCTCGCGAGCTCCTGCGATGTGCTGCTGGAGACCTCGGTGCTGGACCCGCGCGCACGCCAGCAGGTGACGCGAATCTCCCGCGCCACCGAAGCCATGACCCAACTGGTCGCAACCTTTTTGCTGTTGGCCCGGGACAAGGACAACGTCACCGCCCAAGGCAATCTGGTGACCCTGCGGGCGACCGCCGACGAGTTGACGGAGATCTGGGGCAAGCAGATCGAGGCCAAGGGGCTGGCGTTCATCTATCGCCCCGATGAAGCGATGACCGGCCTCTACAATCAGACGTTCCTGCATTCGGTCATGGGCAATCTGCTGCGCAATGCCTGGCACTACTCGGATCACGGTTTCGTCAGCCTGACCCTGACGCCCACCGGTTTCACGGTCGAGGACAGCGGTATCGGCATTGCCCCGGATCAACAGGACGCGATGTTCGAACCCTTCATCCGCGGCCCGGAAAAACGCGGAGAAGGCCTGGGCCTCGGCCTGTCGCTGGTGCAGCGGATCTGCACCAGCCAGGGCTGGGAAGTGAGCCTGACTACCCGCGAACCCAATGGCTGCCGGTTCACCGTGCAACTGCTAAAAGTTTAGGAGACGCCCGATGCGTATTCTTGTGGTGGAAGATCACCAGGACATTCACGACAACCTGATCGAATTCTTCACCCTCAAAGGCCATGAGGTAGAAGGGGCCCTTACCGGGCTGACGGGGTTGAACCTGGCGGCCTCCAAGCCGTTCGATGCGATCGTTCTGGATATCATGCTGCCCGGTATCGACGGCAACCAGATCTGCCATACGCTGCGCCATCACTCCAAGTCCAACGTGGCGATCGTGATGCTCAGTGCTCGGGACGAGTTGGCCGACCGCTTGATGGGCTTCGATGTCGGCGCCGATGATTACGTCACCAAGCCCTTTGCGATGAGCGAGGTGCTGGCGCGGATCGAAGCGGTGGTGGCGCGGCGCAGTCGCAGGGGCAACCGCATGCTCAAGGTCGGTCCCTTGCATTTTGACCTCGATACCCTCGAAGTGACCCGCGACGGGCTGTTGCTCAAGTTCAACCCGACCAACCTGAAAATCCTTGAACTGCTGATGCGCAAGAGCCCCGGCATCGTTCAGCGCCGCGAGTTGGAAGAGGCCGTGTGGGGACGCGATGTGCCTAGCAGCGACAGTTTGCGCAGCAACATCCATCTGTTGCGCCGCACCCTGGACAGGGACTTCGCGCAGCCAATGCTGCACACCGTGCATGGCTTGGGCTACAAGCTGGCGGAAGAGGCCTAGGCCGGGAATTGCCGACCATCAAAACAGTCGGCCCCCGCACCTGAAGAGGGGCGGGGGCCGAGGGTGACGCTGTCAGTTCATGACGTATCAGTGCATGAACAGCGCAATCAGGATGATGATCGGGATTGGCACGCCGAGAAAGAACAACAGTAATGAACGCATGATGGAACTCCTTTCGGGTTGGATTCAGAGCGCGCTGGCGCGGTGATGTTCGGTTTCGACATAGACCACTGCGTCGCGGCGGCGACCGCCATAAATGGCCGCGAAGCTGGCGAAGAACGCACCACACAGCAAGGCCACGAACATCCACAGGGAAGCGGTAGCGGCGACTTTGGCAGCCTGATCAGCGGCCTTTTGCGCGGCGACCTTGGCATCTTCGACGCTCTGGCGAGCCTGACCATAGACCTGGTCGACGCGTTGCTCAGCTTGAGCTTGGGTCAGGCTGGTGCGTTGAGTGACCATCTGTGCCAGATAGGCGCGATCATCAGCGGCCAGTTGTCCACCGTTGGAGACCGTGCGAGCGATGATCCGGCCCACGACACCGTGCGCGGCGTCGTCACTGACGGCCACTGGGCGAGTGTCGCGAAACAGCGCATCGATGAAGTAGCCATAGGGGTCACTGCTGTTGGCTGCAGCCGCGCCAGCAATGCTCGCACCGCCAGCCGCCACTGCCGCACCTGCTTTGGCACCGCCACTGACTACGGCACTGGCCGAGCCAACAACCAGCGCTACGGTCACCAGGGTCGCCACTGCCCAAGACAGGAAGCCATGTGCCGTGTCGCGGAAATACACCTCGTCACCGTGGGTGTTGACCCAGCGCGAACGCAACCGGCCGGCCAGATAACCGCCCATGCCGGCGGCGATGATCTGCGTCAAGGCCAGCCAGACGATCGATGAAACCCCCAGGGTGGTCGCACTGGCGCCGTGATCTGCCCACGGCGACATGGCGGAGAAGCCAAGGCCGGTACCGAGCAGAATCAAGATCAGCGACAGGGCCGCAGCCCCGGCCGCACCGGCAAAGATGGCCGCCCAGGAAATGCCAGATCGGTGGGTATGACTGCGATCCAGGGCAGCATCTCGTGCTAGCCCCGCAGGCTGGGTGAGGGTAGATGTTTCGGCGTAGGTAACCATTTTTGTGCTACTCCATGTCGCGGGCAGTGAAGATCCAAAAGAGATCTGTACAACTGAACGAGCAGGCACCGTGCCAACTTTTAAAAATAATAAAACCCTTATAATTCATATAGTTGCAGAAAGTTGTAAATCCTTTTTCATGCAGTTTGCATGATCGCGCGCGTTGGGCCGGGCGATCTGCACAGGCGGGGGAGGTCCAGTGTTGCCACTGGTCTCGTCGCAAGCAGCGCCCGCTCGCTCATTGGACCCCATGCAACCTCTGGGAGCGGGCTCTGCCCGGGTCAATCGAGATCCTGCGGCGGCAGCCCATGCAGGATCCGCTGCGCTTGAGCAGTCGTCAGCGGGTAATCGAAAAAACGCCGGTAGAAATCCATGGTCCTGCTAACCATATCGACTTCCTTGAAACGCTCCGGGTGCAGTTGCTGCGCCGCCCACACCAGCTGCAACGCCACCTCGGTGCCGTAGCGATCCCAAGGGAACACCCCGGCCGGGTTGCGCACTACGTGCCCTTGTTGCACGGCGGGCAGTTGCTGCAGCAGGGATACCGGGCTGATGTCCCCGGCGTTGCCGGCAAGGACGATCACGTCTGGCTGCCAGACCAGCAACTGCTCGACCGACACGGGCTGAAGATTGCCTTCAAGGCCTACGGCGGCATTGCGCCCGCCCGCCAGTTGAATCCACTGATCGATCAAGGTGTCGCTGCCATCGACCTTCAGTGGATCGAGCGAAGCGATGTGCAGCACCCGCGGGCGCTGAGCCTGGGGCAAGTCGCCCACGCGAGCTTGCACCGTTGCCAATTGCTCGTCCAGGTAGCGGTTGTAGGCCTTCGCACGTTCCATCGGCTGAGTGCCGCCCAAGGCCTGCGCGGTGGCCAGTATGGAGCGCTGCAGCCCCGGAAGGTCGGTGTAGCCCATACGCATCACCGGCAGGCCTGCCTGTTCATAGGCCAGTGCCTGACGATCGCCGGTGCTGGCGAACACCAGGTCGACGCGCTCGCTCAGCAGGGTTTCAACGTTGAAGGCTGTGCCATTGATGGCGGTGGCCTGGCCGAGGCTGGGCAGCACCTTGAACATCCACGGCTGGCCTTGCGGGTGATTGACCGTGGCGACGATCCGTTGGCCGGCACCGAGGGTCATCAGCAGCACGTGGTGGGCATACCAGCCATCGGCGATCCGCTCCACCCGTGCCGGTACCGTGACTTCGCGTCCACTGTCGTCGCGTACCTCCACGCGATCACGGGCTACCCCAGTGGCGGCAGATACGCTGGTGGTCAGGCACAGCGTGGCCAGCAATAAACAATATGCGCGCATCTACAGATCCACCTGCACCGACGCCTGCAACATCCGCGGCGCGCCCAGGCTGGCGCTGGTCTGCCCGGCACCGGTGTAGCCGTTCAAGCCGCCGGGCACAATGTTGGTCCAGTAATGGCTGTTGCCGACGTTGGTCATTTCCAGCCGATACACGGTGTCGCGCTCGAGCACGCGGGTGCTGTAGCTGGCGCCCAGGTCGAAGGTCTCGTAGCTGCTCACCCAGTGGTCGTTGCTGTCATCGATCGGCCGCGCGCTCATGTAGCGGGCATTGAGGTTCACCGCCAGGCCCGGCACTTGCTCGATCTGGTAGGTGGTCAGCAGGCTGGCGGTGGTGCGTGCCAGGCCGACGATGCGCGTGTCGTCGGTGCTGGGGGTGCCGGTGTCGAGCAGTCTCGGGTCGAGCCAGGTGATGCCGCCGAAGACCCGCAGGTTGCGGGTCAGGCTGCCGTCGGCCATGAACTCCAGGCCGCGGTTGCGTTGCTGACCGGCGACCGCGTAGACGTTGTTTTGGGCATAAGCGAACGGGCGCTTCATCTGGAACGCCGCCAACGACAGGTTGACACCATCGACCACCCATTTGCCGCCGACTTCCACCATGCGTCTGCGGTAGGGCGAAAGGATCTGCCCGGCATTGAGACTGCCCGCCGGGATGCTGTCGCCCTGTTGCAGGCTGTCGGCGTAGGTCACGTACAGGGTCAAGTCTTCGATCGGCTTGTACAGCAAGCTCTCGGCGCTGCTGATGCCGGTGGCCTGGTTGCTGAAGTGCCCGCCTGTGGTGGTGTAATTGTCGGTGGTCAGGCGGCTTTGACTGCCACTGAGCATCAGGCTCCACTGCGGGTTGAAAATCAGGGTGTCCCCGACGATCAACGAGCGTTGTGTGGCGTTGGCCGAGTGGTAGCGATCGGTAAAGTCCGGATAGTCGGGCTCGGCGAAGTTGGCGGGATCGCTCAGTGACGAGTTGCCCAGAGTGGTGGTTTTGCCGGCCACCGGGTTGTAGTTGTCCCAATCGAAACCCGTGAGGCCGAAGGTCAGCTGGTGCTGGATGCCGCCGGTGTACACCGTACCATTGAGGTTGGCCAGGTAGCTGTTGATGGTGAAGCGACTGGCGGTCGCGCTGGACACCGTACTTTTATAGTGGCCGGCGTTGTCGGTGAAGGTGTTGGTCACGGCCGTGGATTCGCGGTCGGCGATCTGTCGCAGCGCGCCGATGTCGAGCTTCCAGTTGTCGTCGAGGTTGTGCTTGAAATGCACGCTGGCGGTGTCGGTGGTGTTGTTGTCGCCAGCGTAGTTCTGACCCAGGTTGCTGCGCGTCGCATCGAGGGCGTGGGGCAGGGTGACGCCGTCGCCGCTGGTGGCGAATTTGCCCGGAAAACCTTTGTCCAGATAGTTGTAGTGGCTCAGGTTGGTCTCGATGACGCTGTCGTCACTGACCTGAAAATCCGTGGCCAGGCTGACCAACTGGCGGCGCAAGGTGCTGCCGGGGGCGTAGCTGTGGCCTTGTTCGTCGACCAGGTTGAGACGGTACTTGAGCTTGCCTTCAGGATCGAAGGGACCGCTGAGGTCGACCGCCTTGAGCCAGCTCATGCCGCTACCGAGGCCCACCGTAACGCGGTTGCGGGTGAAGTCCGTAGGACGCTTGGACAGCAGGTTGAAGGTGCCTGCCGGGTTGGCGGGGCCGTACAACGAGCCCGATAGCCCGCTGAGCACCTCGACGCCACCCAACTGCTCGGCCGGGTAGTCGGTAGTGGACACCACGTTGAGGCCGTCGAGACGGCTGTTCTGCACCACGCTACCCTGGAATCCACGCGTCTGCGGGCGCGCACCATCGGCCTGGACCGACGGCAGATAGCGGATCATGTCCTTGAAGCTTTTCAGTTGTTGGTCTTCGGTCAGGTCGCGCGGCACCACGCTGATGGAGTAGGGCGTGTCCTGCACGCGCCGCTGGCCCATCGGCCCGACGGT
This sequence comes from Gammaproteobacteria bacterium, assembly GCA_903970465.1. Classification (GTDB taxonomy): domain Bacteria; phylum Pseudomonadota; class Gammaproteobacteria; order Pseudomonadales; family Pseudomonadaceae; genus Aquipseudomonas. The sequence continues at coordinate 23,348 of CAJCIO010000157.1, read as the reverse complement.
GGCGGACTTATCCCGCGCTTGCTGCTGGGCGCTGTCCACCGCGTTGACGTCGATCGGCGCCAATTGCACCTCGTCAGCGTAGGCCAGGTGGACTGCAGCGCTGAGCAGTAGCGGGGTGAAGGTCAGGCAACGGCGGCGGTGCTGCATGGTGGGAGATTCTCACAAGGGGACAAAAAAACGTTGGCCTTCGGTGTCGATCTGGCGCACCGAGACGTTATAGAGACGTTGCATCAGCGTGCTGTCGATGACTGCATGGGGCGCCGCGTCCGCGATCAAGCGGCCGTCGTGGAGCACCAGCACGCGGTTACTGGCCGCCAGTGCCTGCTCCGGGCGGTGACTGCTCGACAGCACGCACAGGCCCTGCTCGGCCAGGCGCTTGAGCAGGGCCAGCAGGCGTAATTGATGGCCGAAATCCAGGCCGGTGATCGGCTCGTCGAGGACGATGATGCGGGCTTGCTGCACCAGCGCCCGGGCGATCAGCACCAACTGCCGTTCGCCGCCGGACAGCTCGGTATACAGCCGCCCGTGCAGCGCCTCGATGCCCAGCTGCGCCATGGCGTGGCTGACCGCCTCGACGTCGGCTGTGCCCGGAGCGCGGCCCAGGCCGGTGACCGGCAAGCGGCCTTGGGCAATGATGTGCTCGACCGTATAAGGGAAACTCGGCACATGGCTTTGCGGCACGTACGCCAGCTGTTGGGCGATGGCGCGGCGGCTGAGCGCGCTGAGGGGTTGGCTGCCCAGATACACCTGACCGCTGGCGGGGCGAATCAGCCCCAGCAACAGGCGCAGCAAAGTGCTTTTGCCGGCCCCGTTGGCGCCGAGCAGAGCGACGTTGTCGCCGGGGTTGAGGGTTAGCGAAATGTCCTGAAGGATCACCCGCTGACCCAGCCGATAACTGAGCCCTTCACCACGCAGCAACGTCATAGCCAGCCCTTGCGCACGCGCTGCAGCACCAGCACAAAGGCCACGGCGCCGAACAGTTCGGTGATGATCCCCAGTGGAATTTCGCCGGGCGCCAGACTGCGCGCAGCAGCATCGGCGGCCAGCAGAAACACTCCGCCCAGACAGGCACTGACCGGCAACAGTCGAGCATTGCCCGGGCCTGCCAACAGGCGAGCGAGGTGCGGCACCAGCAAGCCGACCCAACCGACCATGCCCGCCAGGCTCACGGTCAATGCACAGATCAAGGTGGCCAGCACAATCACCCCGTAGCGGATGGTGCGCACCGGCACGCCGAGGCTGTGGGCCTCGTCGTCACTCAGCGACAGCGCGTCGATGGCACGCCCCCCCAGGCACAGCAGGACGATACCCAGCGTCAACAATGGCGCAATCACCCACAGCGACTGGTGATCGACTGCGCTGAGGCTGCCGAGCAGCCAATAGACGATGCTCGGCAGTTGATCCACGGGGTCGGCCAGGTATTGAGTGATCGACAGCAGCGCGGTGAACAGCGCATTGGCGACGATGCCGCCGAGCACCAGCAACAGGATCGAAGGGTTGTGGAACAGGTTGGCGATGCCCACCCCGACGGCCACGGCGATCAAGCCGGTGACGCAAGCCAGCGCGGGGATGGCCAGGCCGTTCAGTTGCAGAATGATCCCCAGCGCGGCGCCGAACGCACAGCCGCTGAGCACACCCAGCAGCCCCGGTGACACCAGCGGGTTGCGAAACACCGCCTGATAGGCCGCGCCAGACACCGACAGTCCGGCGCCCACCAGCAGGCCGGCGACCACGCGGGGCAGTCGGGATTCGACGATCAGGCCGTGCAGCAGCTGAAAACGCCCGGCCGGCATGTCGCCCAGGCCGACCGAGGCTCTGATGAATTGCATGGATTCGCTCAGGGAAATCCCATAGCGCCCGCAGAGCAACGCCAGCAGGCTTGCCGCCAGCAGCAACAGGGCGCTGAGCCACGGCAGGGAACATCGGGGGAGGCGGGGCATTGAACGCTCAGATAAATCGGTGTGTAGCGGAATATATAGCGATACGTTACGAGGTGCTACCTAGAGCGCTCGGGGCTGAGTTTTCTTTCATCCTGTTCGTGGCGTCTGGGTGAGTGGTCTGGCCTCTTCGCGGGCAGACCTGCACATGGCTTGAATGAAACCATTTGTAAAATCTGCCCATTCGTATCAAATTCTTTACTGCTCGCGACGCCTCACGGCCTCGTACCTGGATTTCTCGGCAGTCAGGTTCTGGAGAACACACGATGGTGAAAGGACAAGTGGCGACGATGGATCATCACGCCGTGATCGATTTCTGGCGGGCGGCGGGGAGCGAGCGCTGGTTCGCCAAGGACCGGCAGTTCGATGATGCGTTTCGCCAGCGTTTCTTCGACCTGCACCTGGCGGCGGCGCGTCGTGAACTGGAAGCCTGGCTGGATGCGCCGGAGAGTGCCTTGGCCCTGTTGATTCTGCTGGATCAATTTCCGCGCAACGCCTTCCGCGACACCGCGCATATGTTCGCCACCGATGCCCTGGCCTGTGATTACGCCCGGCAAGTGGTCGATGCCGGCCTCGACGAGCAAGTCGAGCCCGATTTGCGCCAATTCTTCTACCTGCCGCTGGAGCACTCCGAACGCCTGGCCGACCAGAACCTGTCGGTGGCTTTCAATCGGGGCATCAGCGCCGAAACCCTGCGCTATGCCGAACTGCACCGCGACGTGATCGCGCGCTTCGGGCGCTTCCCTCACCGCAATCAATTGCTTGGCCGGGAAAGCTCGTCCGAGGAGCAGGCGTTCCTGGATGCCGGTGGTTTTGCCGGTTGAGGCTGAACTCCGGGCCGTCGGACCGATCAGATGGGCGTTACGCCCGGCGGGACGTCGTTGGCGACCCCTGGCAAATGAATGAGCCGAGGAGTGGCATGTGGCTATCAAAGGTGTGATTTTCGATTCAGACGGAACCTTGGTCGACAGTGAAAACGTTGCGGCGGGTCTGCTGCACAAAATGCTGATCGAATGCGGCATTGAACTACCCGAAACGCAAGTGCTGCGGCGTTTTCGCGGCGTGCAGTTTGCGGTGTTTGTCGCCGAACTGTGCAAGGAGCACCCCACCCTGGATGGCGAGCCGTTCATGGTGGCATTCCGCGAGCGCAGTCTGGACCTGTTTCGCCAGGGCCTGCAGCCCATGCCGGGGGCCAAGGCCTTTGTCGCCAGCCTCGACTTGCCCAAGTCCGTGGCCTCCAATGGCCCACGGTTGAAGATCGAAACCTGCCTGGGGCAGGCCGGCCTGCTCGAACACTTCGACCATATCGCCAGTGCCTATGAAGTGCGTTCCTGGAAACCCGCGCCGGGCTTGATTATCGAGGCGGCCAGGCTGCTCGGGCTGGAGCCTCATGAGTGCCTGCTGGTCGAGGACAGCGTCGCCGGGGCTGAAGCGGGGCTGGCCGCTGGTGCGCACGTGGCGGGGTTTGGCGAGTTCGAGTTTCCCACTTTCGGTCACGCCGCCAATTTTCACCGCACCCCGACCTATGACGATGTCAGCGAGCTGCTGCAACGCCTGCGCTGATATCAGCCCAATCTGTGGAGGGGGCTTGCGATACGGTGTATCAAACACGGCAGTGGTACCTGATGCACCTTGCCGGTAGCAAGCCCCCTCGCCACAAGGCGAGCCTGTTTTTCGCGTTAAACCGGTTCCTTGTTGCGCCGCTCATAATGCTCCAGCAACGGCTGGGTGCTCACTCCATGCAACAGGATACTCAGCGCCACCACCGATACCGTCAAACTGATGCACGTACGCGCGACGTCATCGGGCAAGCCATGGCCCAGCGCGAAGCATAGATAATAGATAGAGCCGATCCCGCGAATCCCGAACCAGCCCAGCAACGCGCGCTGATGGCCGTTGAGCAAACGGCGACCCACCAGCAGCCAGACGCTCAACGGGCGGATCACGCAAAACAGTGCCAGCCCCAGGCCCATGGCGCGCCAGTCCCAGTAACTGGCCAGCAGGGTGCCCAGCAAGGTAATCAGCAGCACCTCCATGGAGCGTTCCACCAGGCTGCCGAACGCCAGCATGTCACCCATCATCACCCCGGCCGCCAGTTGCGGTGCCTCCAGCTCATCGTAATTGCCAGCCACTGCCTGCTCAGGCTTGGCCGATTGGCTATGCCCCAGCACGGGTTGGGTCAAGTGCTCGGCCGGTACCTCGCTGCCTGATGAGCGCGCTTCGGCCTGGCGCAATCCGAGCCCGGCAGCGAACACCGACAAAAAGCCGAAGGCGCCCACTGCCGATGCCGCGACATAGCTCAGCGCAATCAGCGCCAGTGCCAGGAAGTCATTGGGCGACAGGGTGCTGTCGGAATACCTGATGCGCAGATAAATCATCAACTGGCCGATCAACCGCCCGAGGGCATAGCCGATGAACAGTCCGACCGGCACCGCCCATAGCAGGTTTTTCAGCGCCCAGTCGCCGACCCAATCGCCGTTCAGCGAGCCCTGCTGAAGGAGCAAAAGGCTGAAAATAACGAAGGGGAAGGCCGTGCCGTCGTTCAGGCCCGCCTCGCCGGACAGGCCGAAACGCACGCGGTCCAGGTCTTGGGCGTTGTTGACTTGCACCATGTTGGCCAGCACCGGATCGGTGGGCGCGAGTATTGCGCCGAGCAGCGCCGCCACGCCCCAGCTCAGGCTCAAGGCGTAATGGGCAACCAGTGTCACGCCCAGAATGGTGGCGATCATCACCGGTCCGGCCAGCATATAGGCGGCACGCCAGGCCGATCGGCCCAGGGACAGGCGAAGCTTGATGCCGGTGCCGAACAGCGAAAACAGCACCGCGACTTCAGTCAGACGTTCCAGCCAGGGCGCCGCCTCACGCAAATCCAGATCGAACAGATTCAAGCCCAGCGGGCCAATGGCCAGGCCGAACAGCAGGCACACCGCGGAGGTCGTGACCGGCAGCCAGCGCAGATAGGAAGAAGTAAGCGCCAAAACCAGCAACAGGACGCCCATTACCGTCAGGCAAAGGATAAAACTCATGAAACCTCGCGGCCAAATGGAAGAACAGGGGGCACACAGGCCACGAAGGTGTGACTTTGCCTGGCCGCAATAGTTGAGTCTTTTGCTGTCAATACTCTTTTCAATGCAGAAAATGTCCGAAACGGATAGAATCGCCGCTACTTTCCAAGCGCCTGCACCGCCATCGGCTAATAACCCCTTGGCTCCCGGCGCTTTTTGCGCTCGCGCAACAGACTTTTAGCGACAACTGACAAAGGCAGACCGGATCTTGGAACAGCTAAAACGCCTCAAGAGCGGAATAGAAGGGCTTGATGCCTTGTTGAAAGGTGGCCTGGTGGCCGGTTCGTCCTACATCGTCCAAGGCCGTCCGGGCTCCGGCAAAACCATCCTGGCCAATCAGCTGGGCTTCAATCATGCGCGCAATGGCGGCCGCGTGCTGGTCGCCACCTTGCTGTCCGAATCCCATGAGCGATTGTTCCAGTACCTGTCCACGCTGAGCTTCTTCGACGCCTCGAAGATCGGCGGCGACATTCAGTTCGTCAGCGCTTTCGACACACTCGAAAACGAAGGATTGGATGAAGTCGTCAAGCTGCTGCGCCGTGAGATCGTTCGTCAGAAGGCCACGGTGATGATCGTCGATGGACTGCTCAATGCGCGCTCCAAGGCCGACTCGCAGATCGACACGAAAAAATTCATTTCGGAACTGCAAGGGCATGCCGCCTTCGCCGGTTGCACGGTGCTGTTCCTGACCAGTTCGCGTCTGGACGATGGCAGCCCTGAGCACACCATGGTCGATGGCGTCATCGAGATGGGTGAAGAGCTGTTCGGCACCCGTTCGGTGCGCCGTATTCAACTGCGCAAGACCCGTGGCAGCGGCGCGCTGTCGGGCCTGCATGAGTGCGAGATCACCGACGACGGTATCGTCATCTATCCGCGCCTCGAATCCCTTTACAGCCATCCGTCCCGCGCCGATCAGGCCGACATGACACGGGTCACCAGCGGCATGGCCTCGCTCGACAGCTTGATAGGCGGTGGCCTGGCGCGCTCCTCGGTGACCCTGGCCATGGGCCCTTCGGGTATCGGCAAGACTAGCCTGGGGATCAACTTCCTGGCGGCGTCCACCCCCGAAGAGCCGGGCCTGCACTTTGGCTTTTATGAGACACCGCAGCGGCTGTCCATGAAAGCCAACGCGCTAGGATTCGACTTTGCAGGCATGCTCGATAGCGGGGCGCTGCATGTCGCCTGGCAGCCGACCACTGAAGGATTGCTCGATGGCCTGGGCGCCAATCTGTTGCGCCTGGTGGACGAGAAAAATATCAAGCGCGTGTTGATCGACAGCCTTGGCGGCATGACCCGTGTGGCCAGCAACCCGGTGCGCCTGACCGAGTTCTTCAGTGCGCTGATGGGCGAACTGCGTGCCCGTGGCGTGACGGTATTTGCCACTTGGGAAGTGCGCGGGTTATTTGGACCTGAAATAACCTCGCCAGTACCTGATTTGTCCAGCGTGGTCGACAATATCCTGTTGATGCGTTTCGTTGAATTTGAATCTGAACTTAAGCGCTTGCTGACCATTCTTAAAGTCAGAGACAGTATTTACGATTCATCATTGCTGGAGATGGTCATCAGAGATAAGGAAATAAGCTTGAGTAAGGCCGCATTCAAAAATGCCGAGTCTGTACTATCAGGCACCGCCACTACGACAACCAGTCGCTGATGTCATCTGGATTGATGTGAAAAAAAATGACCACCATCCTGATCGTCGATGACGAGTACCTGATTGCCGACATACTCGGGTTCGCGCTTGAGGAAGAAGGCTATATGACCGTCACCGCGAGCAATGGCAAGAAGGGACTTGAGGTACTGACGCGCGAGCGGCCCGAGCTAGTGATCACGGATTTCATGATGCCGGTGATGGACGGGCTGGAGTTCGCCAAGGCCATCCGCGAACGCGAAGATGGCAAGTTCCTGCCGATTCTATTGATGAGTGGCGCTCAAGCTGCTATGGGTCGTGAACACCCGGAGCTGTTCGAAGCGGTGTTCGACAAGCCTTTCGATATCAACCAAGTGATCGCCTTGGTCAGGCAACTGGCCCCGCCCCACAAATACTGAGAAAGTCCTTTTTCAGTCTCACTCCTCGTTTATTCTTTCCGGTCTGTGGTTTCAGGACAGGCCCCTTCTCGAGCAAGCTTCGCTGCAAAGCCTTCGTTCGTTGTCGGGGGTGTAGACCTGTGTGAGCAACGCTTGCTCGCGAAAGGGCCACGGCAAATACCGCGCCTTCGTCGGTTCATCATTCAACTGGAAAGGGAGATCTGGCGAATGCCGGAACAAGGCAACATGCTGCAGGTGGCTGTGGTTTTTCTGCTCGCGGCGGTAATCACCGTGCCTCTGGCCAAGCGCCTGCAATTGGGCGCGGTACTCGGTTATCTGCTCGCGGGGGTCATTATCGGCCCCTCCCTGTTGGGGCTGATCGGCAATCCGCAACGCGTGGCCCATGTCTCGGAACTCGGTGTGGTGCTTTTGTTGTTCATCATTGGCCTGGAGTTGTCGCCCAAGCGTTTGTGGGTGATGCGCAAATCGGTGTTCGGGGTAGGCCTGGCGCAGGTGTTGCTGACCGGCCTGGTGATCGGCTGTGTGGCCTTGCTCGGCTTTGGCCAGCCATTCAACAGTGCAGTGGTGCTGGGTTTGGGCCTGGCGCTGTCGTCCACCGCGTTCGGCCTGCAGAGTCTGGCCGAGCGCAAGGAACTCAACGCCCCCCACGGTCGCCTGGCGTTCGCCATTCTGTTGTTTCAGGACATCGCCGCCATTCCGTTGATCGCCCTGGTGCCGCTGCTGGCCGGTGGCGGCCAGGGCGAGGGCGGTGACGCGCTCAATCATGGCTTGCGCGTGCTGGGCAGCATCGCCGTCGTGGTGGTGGGCGGACGCTACTTGCTGCGCCCGGTGTTCCGCATCGTTGCCCGTACCGGTCTGCCGGAAGTGTCCACCGCCACGGCGCTGCTGGTGGTCATTGGCACCGCGTGGCTGATGGATCTGGCCGGCGTCTCCATGGCCTTGGGGGCCTTTCTGGCCGGTTTGCTGCTGGCCGATTCCGAGTACCGTCACGAATTGGAGTCGCAGATCGAGCCGTTCAAGGGGCTGCTGCTGGGGCTGTTTTTCATGAGCGTCGGCATGGGCGCCAATATCGGCCTGTTGTTCCAGGCGCCCGCCCAGGTGCTGGGCCTGACCCTGTTGCTGGTGCTGATCAAACTGCCCCTGTTGATCTTTATCGGGCGCCTGGGCGGCGGCCTGGATCGGCGCAGTGCGCTGCGTCTGGGGCTGGTGTTGGCGGCGGGCGGTGAGTTCGCCTTTGTGGTGTTCAAGATCGGCCGCGATCAAGGCCTGTTCGATGCCGGGCTGTACGACCTGCTGGTGCTGACCATCACCTTGTCGATGGCCCTGACCCCGCTGCTGTTGCTGCTGGGCCGACGGCTGCTCAAGGCGCGCCCGCTGCCTGCGCGGGAAATACCCGCCGAGTACAGCGAGATCGACAGCGATGCTCCGCGGGTGGTGATCGCCGGCATGGGCCGCATGGGGCAGATCATCGCGCGGATACTGCGCGCGCAAAAGGTCAATTTCGTTGCCCTGGACACGGCTGTCGAGAGTGTCGAGTTCTCTCGCAGCTTTGGTCATGTGCCAGTGTTCTACGGTGATCCGCTGCGCCCCGAAATCCTCCAGGCGGCGAAGGTCGAGCAGGCCGAATACTTTGTGATCGCCACCGATGACCCGGACATCAACATCCGCACCGCCGAACTGGTCAGCCGCCTGTATCCGCACGTCAAGATCATCGCCCGGGCGCGCAACCGGCAGCATGTGCATCGGCTGGTCGACGTGGGCGCCGTGGCGGTGCGCGAGACCTACTACTCGAGCCTGGAAATGAGCCGGCGCACCCTGATGGGCCTGGGCCTGAGTCAGTCCCAGGCGGACACGCGCATTCGGCGCTTCAAGCTGCACGACGAACAGCTGCTGCAAGCGCAGCACAAGGTCTACGATGACGCCGCCAAGGTCATGCAAAGCGCCCAGGAAGCGCGGGCCGAGCTGACGCGGTTGTTCGACGCCGATCGGGAGCAGGAAGAGGCCGAAAAGACCCGTTGATGCCGATAGCCTGCTCGCGAGCAGGCCTCCCACAGTGTCAGCCGGTGTCGAGTCATACCCTGTAGGAGCAAGGCTTGCCCGCGAAGGGGCCCTATACCTCAGCCCAAGAGGGCCGGTGTTCAGGGCTGTTCTTGCAACAGCCGTTCGATCATCCCGTTTTGCTGCAACTGCTCATAGGCAGCGCGCACTCGGTCGACGAGTTCGTCCGAGGTGGCCTGGCTGAAGGCGATGTAGATCTCCCTCGACAGATCGTCCATGGCGTAGGCCTTTTCCAGCGTCTCGAAGGGCACGTGGGCGTCGGCGCAGAATTTGCGCGCGTCGCGCTCAGGCATGGCGACCAGTTGCACCTGGCTATTGAGCAGGCGATTAAAATTCTCCTGATTGCTGGCCGCCATCACCAGGCGCGTGAAGCCTTGGTCTCGCAGGTACTTTTCTCGATAGTCGTCACGCAGCACGCCGACTCGGTAGGCCCTGGCGTCTTGCAGCGTGGCGATGCGCACCTGGGGCGTGGCCCGCAGCTTGTAGAGGATCGGCAAGGTCCAATCAAGATGTCCCACCCATTTGAATAGATTCTCGCGATCGGTGTTACGCAAAATGGGGTAGATGATCACGTTCGGATCGCGCAGCGCTCGATCATAAGCCCGCGCCCAAGGGTAAATGGCCATGTGGTAATCATCCAGGCCGGCTTGCTTGAGCACCGCTTCGACGATGCGCCCGGCGACGCCGCCGACCTTGCCCTCCTGCATGTAGCTGTAGGACGAATCCTCGGTCACGGTCTCGATGGTTTCAGCGCTGGCGCCTTGCCAATACAAGGCCGCCAACAAGGCCAGCAACAAGGCTGACACGGCGCGGTACAGGTGTCTGCTGGTCAGGCGCGTCATCAGCTCACGCTCCGGGCACGGCCCTGGCTTTTCGCCCGATAAAGGGCCTGGTCGGCACGCTGCAGCAGTTGATCGAATCGGTCCATGGTTGCACGGTCCAGCTCGGCCACGCCGATGCTAATGGTCATGTACGGCGACACGGGCGAGGCGCCGTGGGCCAGTTGAGCGCCGGCCAGCGCCGCTTGCAGCTGTTCGGCGGCCTGATGGGCCTGCAGCAGATCGAAGCCCGGTAGCAGGATGGCGAACTCTTCACCCCCCAGGCGCGCCACCAACTCGCCAGAGCGGCTGAACACGCTGCTCATGACGATCGCCACATTGCTCAGGCACTGGTCGCCCATGGCGTGGCCGTGGCTGTCGTTGTAGGCCTTGAAATGGTCGATGTCGCACATCAGCACCGACAGCGGATGGCCGTGGCGTAACGCCCGGTTGAATTCCACGGCCTTGAGCTCATCGAAATGCCGGCGGTTGGCCAGGCCGGTCAGTGGGTCGAAGCGGCTCAAGGCCTCCAGACGTACGTTGGCAGCGCGCAACTCGGCCGTGCGCTGTTCGACCAGCTCTGCCAATTGATCGCGGCTGGCGGCCAGCGCCAGTTCGTCTTCGTGCTGGCGCTGCAGGTAGGTGGCGAGTTTTTCCTGGACCAGATTGACACCGGCCTGGAGCAGGTCGAGTTCATCGTCGTTGCGACGCTGCCGGCGCAGGCGCAGACGCCGCCCCAGGGTGGCGGGCGTCAATTGTGACAGGTGCCGGGCCACGTGGCGCACGTGCACGGTGACGGTGCGGTTGAACATCGCCATGATCAGTCCGGCCAGGGCCAGTGACTGGATCACCTGGGTGATGATGATGACCGCGACTTCTTTCCATAGCCGCTGCCAGAGCAGCCTCGGGTCGCCAACGATGGTCAGGTCGCCGACCTGTTCCCTGGCGTCGGGGTAGGGCGTCACGGCCAGATCGCGATGCAGCGAGGGCGCGCTGGCAGGGTCGGGGTCGGGTTCTGTGCTGCGCCGTCTCTCGAGAATTTCCGGGTCGCGGCCAGGGCGCACAATGCGCAAGGTGACCTGGCCGACCGGCGCGGCGGAGGCCACGCTGTCGAGCTGTTCCTTGAGGGCATCGCGGTCCATCTCCCACACTGCCTTGGCCAGGGTGCCCTGGAACACCTGATCTATCAGGTGCAGCTCGGCGTTCATGGCCTTGACGTTGTTGTTCCAGGCGAACCAGGTGCGTACGGCCACCGTGGCCAGGGTAAAAAACAGGCAGAACAGCAGCGTGGCGAACACCAGACGGCGCCCCAGCGCGGCGGAGGTACGACTGTGAGGCCACAGTTCGGTAAAGTCCGGGTCGTGGCGGTCGGGCATCTACATCCACTTCCGAGCGATGGCCGCATAGGTGCCGTTGTCATGGACACGCTGCAGAGCCTGGCGCAAGCGCTCGACGACGGGCGCCGGGGTTTTCAGGCTGAACGCCATATAGAGGCCGGCATCACCGCTCAGATCGGGCAGGGCAAGGACGCGCACCAAGGTCTTGGCTGGATCGTCGCCGGCCTGGCGTGCCAAGTAGATGGCATTGAGTTCGTTAGCGATCCAGAGGTCGATGTGGCCGAACTTGAGCTTTTCGTAGTTGAGTTCGCGGCGATTGCTGGATTGCAGGTTGATGCCATTGCGAAAGCCGCGGGCGAGGAGGTACAGCTCGCCGACATCCTGCTTGACCACGCCGTTCTGATAGGCCTTGGCGTCTTCCAGGCGCTGGATCGGAATTGGCCGATCGGGGTATGAATACATGAACCACCGCGTTGTCGCGAGGGCGCCCACCCATTGGAACAACGCTTCGCGTTCCGGAATCCGCGCCATGGAGAAAATCAGCACGTTGTGGTCATGCAGCGCCAGGTCGTAGGCGCGGGCCCAGGGCATGGACTGGATGGGCGCGCTCAGGCCCGCTTCCTTGAGAGTTGCCTCGACCACCTCGGTGTTCATGCCCGTCAGTCGCCCATCGACGGTCATGTTGTAGGGCGGTAACTCTTCGGTCACCACTTGCAACGGCATCTGCAACGCCGGCTCCACTGGCGACCGCGCGGGCTCCGCCTGCACAGCGGGCAGGACAAAGGTTGCCAGCACCGCCAGAAGCAGGGGCAAACGTCGGGTGCTGTGCAACAGCGGCGCATTCATCAAGGGCGACCTCATTACGGCAGATCGATAACCCTGGCGCCTGCGGTAGGACCGCGGGCAAGTCATCGGACTGCTCTTCTGGCCACGCTATCGGCGGTGGGGGGTGAATCTTGAGGCCGCCGGGCGCCCGTAATGGCGTTGAGCCTTAACTGTCTCCGGTGAACCGCGGCAGGTTCCATTTGAATCTCAGCGCCATCAGGCGTAGCCCCACACCCGCCAGCATGCCCAGCGCCGACCAACCGGCAGCGCGCACCCCGGCCCAATCTCCACCCACTTGGATCAGCGCCGCCAGCAGGGCCGCCAGGGCATAGACTTCCTTCTCGAGAATCTGCGGCGTGCGGTTGAGCAGAATGTCGCGTATCACCCCGCCACCGACGGCACTGAGCACGCCCATCATCACTGCCAGTTGCGGGTTACCGGTGTACAGCCAGGCTTTATGGGCGCCGGCCACCGCGAAAAACCCCAGCCCCAAGGCATCGAAGAACTGCACCGGCTGGCTGATCCGTTGCACCGTGGTGTAGGCAAGGATGGTCAGCAGCGAGGCACCGAAGGCGATGCTCAGGTAGCGCACGTCGAGCAACCCCGCGGCCGGGACCGCGCCCAGGCACACATCGCGCACGATGCCGCCGCCGCAGGCCACGCAGAACGCTACGGTGACGATGCCGAACAGATCCAGGCCCCGTTGCCGCGCGGCGATGGCACCGCTGAGGGCGAACGCCAAGGTGCCGAGCAGATCGAAAAACGTGTAGACCCAAGGCATGTCCATGCTGAACGTCGCTACCGGTAATCAGGGTTGATAGGGTCACAGGGGGGATTCTTGCCGTTTGCTGTCTAGTTGGGAAGCCCGGTGATCGCGGCTTTTACCGGTAAAACCGCCAGCGAGCGGGCATAGCGTGGGTTTATTTGCCAAATAATTACAGCTTTGCAGTTGTAGTCCGACAACGTCGTATGGGCGATTGATCATACGAGAGCAGGCATGCCCTCATTCATGCAGATTTGAAACGAGGGGATTGGGGCAATGACCACCACGGTAATCGGAGTTTTTGAAAATATCAGCGTCAAGGCCAAGCTGCGGCTGGGCTTCGGGGCGGTGTTGTTGCTGACCTTGCTGATAGCCATGACCGGGTGGCTGGGCATCCAGTCGCTGAGCGAGCGCAGCGATCGGATTCTGGATATCGCCAGGCTCAACGAGCTGACCCGGGACGTGCGCATTGCGCGCCTGAGCTACACCCTCAACTACGATGCGGAGCACGCAGCGCAGGTGGTCAAAGTCATCGACAGTCTCGACAGCCATCTGGCTGACAGCCGCGGCAAGTTCGACTCTGAGCGAAATGTCCCGTATATCGATGCGGCAACGGCGGCCGCCCGCAGTTATCGCGCCGATTTTACCGCCTTCAGCCAAGCCATCCAGGCCCGTGAGGCCACTCGCGCCGTGTTTGGTGGCAATGCCGACGCGGCGGTGGCCGAGTTGCAAAAAATCGAAGACGCTCTGGACGGACAGGACACCCTGGAAGAACAGCGCGACGGCCTGATAAAAGCCAAGGGCATGATGCTGCAGGCGCGGTTCGATCTGCGTGGCTACACCTACAGCCTCAAACCCGAGTTGGAGCAGCCGGCCAAAGATTCGATCGATCAGCTCAGCGGCTACCTCACCCGTTTCGGTCCGACCTTGCCGCCCGCGCTGGCGGACAACATCCAGCGCCTCCAGACGGCCCTGACCGCTTACCGCGCCACTTTAGCGCTGTTCAGCGGCGCTCAGGCCAATGCGGCCAAGGCACAGTCAGGGCTCAATGAAGACATCAAGAACTTGCTCGCAGCCAGTCAACAGCTGGCGCAGAACCAGGCCGAGTTCAGGGCCGCCGATGTACTCGGCGCGCGCAATCTGCTCGCCGGTGCCGCAGCAGCCGCCATGCTGCTCGGCATTCTGGCGGCCTGGCTCATTACTCGTTTGATCATCTTGCCGCTGATGGCGGCATTGCGCAGTGCCGAACAGGTGGCCAACGGCGACCTGAGCAACCAGGCGAGCGTGTCGCGTCGCGACGAGTTGGGCGTGCTCCAGCAAACCATGCAGCGTATGACCCTCAACTTGCGCGAATTGGTCGGTGGCCTGCGTGACGGCGTGGTGCAGATCTCCAGTGCCGCGCAGCAGTTGTCGACCGTGACCGAGCAGACCAGCTCCGGGGTCAACAGTCAGAAGGTCGAAACCGACCAGGTCGCCACGGCCATGCACGAGATGGCCGCCACCGTGCAAGAGGTGGCGCGCAATGCCGAAGAGGCTTCTGCCGCTGCAGTGGGCGCGTCCCGTGAGGCCCGCGAAGGTGACGAGGTGGTGGCCCAGGCGATGACGCAGATCGAGCGCCTGGCCGGCGAAGTCGGCAAGTCGACGCTGGCGATGACCGACCTCAAGCGTGATAGCGACAAGATCGGCGGCGTGCTGGACGTGATCAAGGCGATTGCGCAACAGACCAACTTGTTGGCCCTCAACGCCGCCATCGAAGCGGCCCGTGCCGGTGAAGCCGGTCGCGGCTTTGCCGTGGTCGCCGATGAGGTCCGCAGCCTGGCGCAGCGTACCCAAGGTTCGATCGAAGAAATCGAACATCTGATCACCGGCCTGCAGAGCGGCACTGTGCAGGTGGCGAACACGCTGGACAACAGCCGTTCGGTGACCGACAACAGCGTGGAATTGACGCGTCAGGTAGGCGTGTCACTGGGGCGTATCACGCGATCGGTGTCAGCGATCGAGTCGATGAATCAGCAAATCGCCGCAGCCGCTGAGCAGCAGAGCGCGGTGGCCGAGGAGATCAATCGCAGCGTGCTTAACGTGCGCGACATATCCGAGCAGACCTCGGCTGCCAGTGAAGAAACCGCAGCGTCCAGCGTCGAGCTTGCGCGCCTGGGTGTGCACCTGCAAACCCTGGTGGGCAAGTTCCGGCTGTAACGGGCACCGGTGTCAGCGCTATTGAGCTGGCTGCGGCAGCGTAGTCAGGCGCCGACTGTGCGAGTACTGCCCGAGCCGCGCAGTCAGGCGCCTTGTGCCAGGAGCCGCTCCCAGAACCGTTGCGCCTGACGGTCCTTGCTGCCCAGCCAGCGCACCAGGATCACCTCCAGGTGATCGGCAGCCATGCCCGGATACAGGCGCACCAGCTCACCTTGTTCAATCAACCCGGCAACCATGGTGTGCGGCATGCACGCCACGCCGTGCCCGTTGGCAACCATGGACTTGAGGGCCTCCGACACCGTGGCTTCGAACACCCGCTGCAGGCGCTCGGGTTGCGGATGACGGCTGACCTGGGTGCGTGACAGTTCGTGCAGTTGCGCGCTGCGTGAATAGGTCAGCCACGGGATCGGGCCATCCGACGCTGCGCAGCGAGCGGCCAGGGCGGGGGTGGCGACCCAGTACAGCTCGTCGTGTCCGAGCGACAGTGTCTCGAATTCCTCGCGGTGCCCGTACGCCTCGGACCGTGCCTCGCGGTAGAACAGGATGAAGTCGCAGCGCCCGGACAGCAGAGACATGTAGTAGTCGTCGGTACTGCGATAGCTGGTGTCGATGCGGGTGTATTGAACCGGGGTGTCGGCGGCGGCGGGAAGGATCTGGCTGATCCAGTCGGGGTAGAAGTTGCAGGCCAGGGTGTGCAGCGAGGCGAAGCGCAGCGGTCGGTCGAGGATCTTCACGCTTTGTTCGCAGTCGCGGGCCAGGCGGACCAGCTCCGAAGCATTGGGCAGCAGCGCCTGGCCGGCGGCGGTGAGCGAGATGGGATTCTTGCTGCGATCGATCAGGGTCGCCCCTAACCGTGCCTCAAGCAACTGAATGCGTCGGCTTAACGCCGATTGCGACGAGCCGCGCATGTTGGCCGCTGCGGTGAACTTGCCGGTATCCGCCAGAGCGAGAAAATCCTCGTACCACTCGATGTCCATAGTTATTCCGAAATTCGATAGCGCAACCCGGTTTGTGAATCAATCAAGGCTAACCCTCAGGCGCCGATGCTGGCTATTGTGTGCGCTATTCGCCCGATCTGCCAAGACACCAGGGGCTAAACGTCAAATACAATAAAAAATTACGTCATGGGGCAAAGTTATGCATAAACGGAATGGTTTGATCAGGGCTTCCTTGCTGGCACTGGGTGTGCTCGGGGCCGGCGCTGCTCACGCGGGGATTCTGGAGAACGTCAAGGCGCACGGCAGCGTGCGGTGTGGCGTAGCCAGTGACAAGCCGGGTTTCTCGATCATCGACAACCAGGGCAAGTGGACCGGCATGGACGTCGACCTGTGCCGTGGCGTGGCAGCTGCCGTGCTGGGTGATGCCGACAAGGTCGAGTACATCGCGACCACCGGCAAGAATCGCTTCACTGCGCTGGCCGCAGGCGAGATCGACGTGTTGTCACGCGCCACCAGTTGGACCGCCGACCGAGTGGCCAGCCTGGGCGTGGATTTCACCACGGTGTGGTTCTACGACGGCCAGGGTTTCATGACCCACGCCGAAGACAAGATCGAAAAACTCACCGATCTGGACGGCGCCACCTTTTGCCTGTCACCGGGTACCACCTCGGAACAGAACCTGGCGGACTACTTCGGCCAGCGCGGCCTGACCTTCAAGACCGTGGTGATCGAGAAGAGCCCGGAGCTGTTCAGTGCCTTCCAGAAAGGTCGCTGCAATGCCATTACCAATGACATGTCCGGGCTGGCGGCACGGCGCGCGCTGTTCCCCAATCCGCAGGATTACCCACTGCTGCCTGAGATTGTGTCCAAGGAACCGCTGGGCGCCTATGTGGCTCAGGGCGACAGCGTGTGGCGCAACATCGTGACCTGGACCGCTTATGCATTGATGACGGCCGAAGAGCTGGGCGTGACCTCGGACAACGTCGAGCAGATGCACGCCGACAAGAAAGCCTCGGCCGACATTCAGCGCTTGCTAGGCACCGATGGCAACCTAGGCAGCGCGTTCAAGCTGGACAACGACTGGGCGTTCCGGGCGATCAAGCAGGTCGGCAATTATGCGCAGATCTACGATCGCAATCTGGGACCGCAGACCGGCATGAATTTCCCGCGCGGGCTCAACCGCCTGTGGAAAGACGGCGGCCTCCTGTACGCACCGCCGATCCGCTGATCATGGCTGCCGACAGCGAGGGACCTGGCCCCGCTGTCGAGGCTGCACGGCGATGCACCGGACCGGGAGCTCACGCCTCTTCACCGCGCTTTACGGGACAGTTCTATGTGGATGCAGAAACTCTACAGCGCGCGCTTTCGCAGCGCGCTGCAACAGGGGCTGGTGCTGGCGATCGTTGCCGGGGTGCTGTACGCCCTGGGCCATAACGCGAGCACCAACCTCAAGGCGCTGCACATCGCGTCAGGATTTGACTTTCTGGGCGACCGCGCCGGCTATGACATCACTTTCCGGTTGATCGATTACAGCCCCGCCGATACCTATGCGCGGGCCTATTGGGTCGGGCTGCTGAATACCTTGCTGGTGTCGTTGATCAGCATCGTGCTGGCTACCCTGATAGGGATCGTGCTGGGAGTGGGGCGCGTCTCGGAGAACTGGCTGGTCAATCGCCTGAGTACCGCTATCGTCGAATTCCTGCGCAACGTGCCGTTGGTGGTGCACTTGATCTGGTGGTACGGGCTGATGCTGGCGCTGCCGGGTGTGCGGCAGTCGATCTCGCTGTTCGGTATCGCCTATCTGAACAATGCCGGGCTGCAGGTGCCCTGGCCGCAACAGGGCGCGTTGATGGGCTGGGGTATCGCCTTGATGTTGCTGGGTGGGCTGCTGGCGCGGTTGACGTTCGCGTTTCGCGAGCGGCGTGCGGTGTGGCGAGGCTTTGGCCCACGTCGCTGGCCGTGGATCGTTGCGGCAGCGGTGCTGCTGCCGTTGCTGGTCTTCGGGCTTGGCGGCGCCAGTTGGCAATGGGACGTCCCGAGCCGCGCGGGCTTCGGCTTCAAGGGCGGGGCGACGCTGGTGCCGGAGCTGTTGGCGCTATGGCTGGCGCTGTCGTTCTACAGTTCGAGCTACATCGCTGAAACAGTGCGCGGCGCCATTCAAGCCGTACACCGCGGACAGTACGAAGCGGCCCAGGCGCTAGGCTTCAGCCGCGGCACCAGCATGCGCCAGCTGATCGCACCGCAAGCGCTTTACACGATGATTCCGCAGATCACCAACACCTACGTGAACATCGTCAAAAACTCGTCCTTGGGTGTGGTGGTGGGCTTTATGGAGCTGGTGTCTTCCACCGGTGGCACCACCCTCAACCAGACGGGCCAGGCCATCGAGTGCATCGCGCTGGTGATGGCGACCTACTGTGTGATCAGCCTGGTGATTTCGCTGACGATGAATTTTTACAACCACCGTATCAGTCAACGGGGGCATCGCTCATGACCGACCTGGCTCATACCGTGCCTTTGCGTCTACCGCCACGGGCGCCTTGGCGACACCGCACTCGCCAGTGGGTGCGCAGCCAGCTGTTCCCCAGTGTCGGGCACGGCGTGTTGACGCTGGCGGTGCTGGCATTGCTGGCCTGGGCGGTGCCTGCGGCGCTCAACTGGCTGGTATTCGACGCTACCTTTGTAGGCAGCGGGCGTGAAGCCTGCAACGCCAATGGCGCGTGCTGGCTGCCGATCACCCAGCGTTGGAACCTGTTCGTCTATGGCTTCTATCCGCAGGCCGAACGCTGGCGGGTCAACCTGGCGTTCGCGCTGGCGGTGGGTGCCTTTGCGTTGTTATTTTTCAAACGCCTGGATCGCCGCGTGCTGTTGGGGTATCTGGCGCTGCTGCCGCTAGTCATGTGGTGGCTGCTCAAAGGCGGCGCGGGGCTGGTGCCGGTGTCGTCGACTCAGTTCGCCGGCATGACGGTCACGGTCATGCTGGGCACCGTAGGGATGATTTTTGCGTTGCCGCTGGGCATCCTGCTGGCCTTGGGGCGACGCTCTAAGAAGCCGGTGATTCGCTTGCTCAGCGTGCTGTACATCGAGTTGGTGCGCTCGGTGCCGGTCATCAGCCTGCTGTTCATGGCGTCGCTGATGATTCAGTTGTTTTTGCCGCCGGGTTCGGCCTTCGACGTGCTGTTGCGGGTGCAACTGGTGCTGATCCTGTTTACCGCTGCGTATATGGCCGAGACCCTGCGCGGCGGCCTGCAGGGTTTGCCCAAGGGCCAGTTCGAAGCGGCGCAGGCGTTGGGTTTCGGTTACTGGAAAACCATGGGCCATATCATCCTGCCTCAGGTGCTGCGCCAGAGCATCCCGCCGCTGCTGACGCAGTTTATCGGGCTGTTCAAAGAGACCACGCTGGTGATGATCGTGGGCGTGCTGGACATCGTCGGGATCGCCAGCAGTACCGCGGCATCGGCGGAGTGGGCCGGCCATGACCACGAGATCTACGTCTTCCTGGCCCTGTATTTCTTCATCATTTGCTTCGCGTTGTCGCGCTATGCCCGGCACCTCGAAAAGAAACTGGAGCACAACCGCTCATGAGCGCCAACCTCGGCAACAACGACGCCATCGTGCGTATCGATCATCTGAACAAATGGTATGGCCAGACCCAGGTGCTGCATGACATCTCCTTGTCCGTGGCCCCCGGCGAAAAGGTGGTGATCTGCGGGCCTTCGGGTTCGGGCAAATCGACGCTGATTCGCTGCATCAATCAACTCGAACAGCATCAGGAAGGTACCTTGCAGGTGCTCGGTGAGGTGCTCGATGGCAACGTCAAGCGTCTGGAGCGTCTGCGTCGTCAGGTTGGGATGTGCTTTCAGCACTTCAACCTGTTCCCGCACCTGACCGTGCTGAAGAACTGCACCCTGCCGCAGACCGCCAACCTCGGCGTGCCAGAGGCCGAGGCCATCGAGCGCGCATTGACGTTGCTTGATCGCGTGAAAATGCGCGATCACGCCAACAAGTTTCCGGCACAGCTGTCCGGTGGTCAGCAGCAACGCATCGCTATTGCCCGGGCGCTGTGCATGCAGCCCAAGATCATGCTGTTCGACGAGCCGACCTCCGCGCTCGACCCTGAGATGATCGCCGAGGTGCTGGACGTGATGACCGGCCTGGCAGAGGACGGCATGACCATGATCTGTGTGACCCACGAGATGGGCTTTGCCCGCAAGGTCGCGGACCGCGTGGTGTTCATGGATCGCGGGGAAATCGTCGAACAGGCGGTCCCGGAGCAGTTTTTTACCGCGCCGCAGTCGCCGCGCACGCAACGTTTCCTCAAGCAGATTCTCGACCATGGAGCGCAGCCCGCATGAATACCCCTATCGCAATCGCACTGCATGGCGGTGCTGGCGTGTTGCAGCCCGGTACCTTGAGCGGTGCCGACGAGGACCTGGTCCATGGTGCACTGTTGGGCGCGCTGCAAGCGGGTCTGAAGGTGCTGGAGCAGGGTGGCAGCGCCATCGATGCTGCCCAGGCCAGCGTAGTCGAGCTTGAGGAGTGCCCATGGTTCAATGCCGGCAAGGGTGCGGTGTTCACCCATGTGGGCGATCATGAAATGGACGCTGCGATCATGAGCGGCGCTCAGCGTGAAGCCGGGGCCGTGGCAGGTATTCACCATGCGCGCAATCCGATCAAGGCTGCGCGGGCGGTGCTCGACCACAGCGACCATGTGCTGCTGGCCGGGGCGGGCGCTGACCAGTTCGTCGCTGAGCAGAACCTCGAATACGTTGCCAACGACTGGTTCGATACCGAGCTGCGTCGACGCCAGTGGCAGGCCCATCGCAGTGCGCCGGACACCCTGAGCCTGGAGCCCGGCGGTATCGAGCGCAAATTCGGTACCGTGGGCGCGGTGGCCCTTGATCGCCTGGGCAACGTCGCGGCGGCGACCTCGACGGGCGGGATCACCAACAAACGTTTTGGCCGGATAGGTGATTCGCCGCTGATTGGCGCAGGCACCTGGGCCGACAACCGCAGCGCGGCGATCTCGGCCACAGGGCACGGCGAGTTCTTCATCCGTTGCGCAGTGGCCCACGACATTGCCGCACGCATGCGCTATAGCGGTGACTCCCTGGAGAGCGCCTGTGATGCCGTGGTGCGCGGCGAGCTATTGGCATTGGGCGGCAGCGGCGGGGTGGTGGCGGTGAGCCCCAGGGGCGAGACGGCGCTGGTGTTCAATACCCCGGGGATGTACCGCGCCTGGCGGGATGTCGATGGCGGCTTGCACACCGCCATTTACGCCGAGGATGACCGCCTGCACGGTTAAAGCGGCCCTTGGACTGACGCCTCTGTCAAAAATTACGGGGGCGCTGCATCCAATCGCTTCTATGGGCAGTACCTGCAGCAGCCACGTCCGCTCATTGGCCGCGGTTCGGCTGGGGCAACCGCTGTAGCGAGGGCGCACGGCCCTCGCAGCATGGCGATCAGAACCCTTCGAGCACGATCTTGCCCTGCGCCTTGCCGCTTTCGAGCAGCGCGTGGGCGCGCATCAGGTTGGCGGCGTTGATGGCTCCGAAGTGTTCGCCCACGGTGGTCCGCAGTACGCCGCTGTCGATCAGCTCGGCCACCCGGGTAAGCAATTGATGCTGGGCGATCATGTCGTCGGTCTGGTACATCGAGCGGGTAAACATCAGCTCCCAGTGCAGCGACAGCGACTTGCGCTTCATGGGCACCACGTCGAGGGTCTTGGGGTCGTCGATCAGTGCCAGATGGCCTTGAGGTTGCAGCGCCTCGATCAATTCCGCGAAGCGGCTGTCGGTGTGGGTCAGGCTGATGATGTGGCTGACCTGGCCGATGCCGATACGCACCAGCTCTTCGGGAATCGAGCGGCTGTGATCGATCACGTGATGGGCCCCCAGGCCGGTCACCCAATCCTGGGTCTGCGGGCGCGAAGCACTGCCGATCACGGTCATTTGCGTGAGCTGGCGCGCCAGTTGAGTGAGGATCGAGCCGACACCGCCCGCCGCACCGATGATCAGCAGGGATTGCCCGGCGCCCCCGCCTTCAGTCACCCCCAGACGGTCGAACAGCAGCTCCCAGGCGGTGATGCTGGTGAGCGGCAGGGCGGCGGCGCTGGCGTTGTCCAGGCTCTTGGGCTTGAGGGCCGTGATGCGTTCGTCCACGAGATGCAATTCGCTGTTGGTGCCCGGGCGCGTCAGGTCGCCGGCGTAGTAGACCTCGTCACCGACCTTGAACAGGCTGACCTCGCTGCCCACTGCCTGCACCACGCCGACCGCATCCCAGCCCAGCACGCGGGGTTCGGTGACGGCCGCGCTGGCGCGGATCTTGGTGTCGACCGGGTTGACCGAGATGGCCTCGATGGCCACCAGCAGGTCGCGCGGGCCAGGTGTCGGCGCGGGCAGTTCAAGGTCGATCAGCGCTTGCGGGTCGGTGATGGGCAGGCCGTGTTGACGATAGGCGATGGCTTTCATGGGGGTTCCTTCGAGGATAGGGATCAGCGATGGCGCCTAGGATGGACGTTTTAACTTGATTGAAAAACCTGCAGAATCGATCAGCACTTTCACTGCAGGAATGAAAATGGTCCGCTTCGATGATCTCAATCTGTTCGTGCGGACCGCCGCGCTGGGCAGTTTCTCCAACGCCGCGCGGGAGGTGGACTTGCTGCCGGGGCAGGTCAGCGCAGCGATCAAGCGCCTGGAGGCAGAGTTGGGTATACGGTTGTTCGCGCGTTCGACTCGCAGTCTGCGATTGACCCCCGAAGGCGAGTTGTATCTGCCCAGCGCTCGCCAGGCGCTGGAGGCGCTGCGCGAAGGTCAGGAGCGGCTGCGCCCGGTGGAGGCGGGGCTCAGTGGTGTGCTGCAGGTGGCGGCACCGTCGGACCTGGGGCGCAACCTGGTGCTCGACTGGCTGAGCACCTTTCGTCGCGAGCATCCACAGATCACCTTGCGGTTGTTTCTGTCCGATCAGGTGGCCGACGTGTTCCGTGAGCCCATCGATATCGCTCTGCGCTATGGGCGCATGGACGACGCCAGTTTCGTCGCCATGCCCCTGGCCCCGGACAACCGCCGGGTGCTGGTCGCGGCGCCCGCCTATCTGGCCCGGGAGGGCCGCCCGCAATCGTTGGAGCAATTGGCGCACCACGCATGTCTACTGTACTTGCTGAAGGGGCGGGTCTACGACAAGTGGGCGTTCGTGGACGGCCCAGGCAAAGCGCAGACCATCGCAGTATCCGGGCATTTGCTCAGTGACGACGCCGACGTGGTGCGGCGTTGGGCAGTGGCGGGCGAGGGCATTGCCTACAAGTCCTGGTTAGACGTGAGCACAGATGTGCGTGCCGGGCGGCTGGAGGTGCTCTTGCCGCAA
>CAJCIO010000156.1 GCA_903970465.1 Gammaproteobacteria bacterium | reverse complement strand
TCCTGCGCCCATGGCATAAAATCGAACGCCCTAGACCCGCCGATCCTCCCGCGGGCTTTTGCCAAACCTCGTGCGGTAACTACGAGTGAAATACGACGCCGACTCAAACCCGCAGGCAATGCTCACTTCCAGGACACTCATGTCCGTCTGGCGCAGCAATTGCCGGCCCTTCTCCAGGCGCAAGCGCAGGTAGAAGGTGCTCGGCGTGTCATTGAGGTACAGCTTGAACAACCGTTCCAGTTGCCGCCGGGTGATCTTGACCACCTCGGCCAGCTCCAGAGTGCTGAGCGGCGGCTCCATGTGCTGCTCCATTTCGCCGATCACCTGCACCAGCTTCTTGTTGTTGATGCCATAGCGTGTGGCGATCTGCATGCGTTGGTGGTCCTTGCGCGGGCGGATGCGGCTAAGCACGAACTGCTCGGAGACCTGAATCGCCAGGTCGCTGCCGTGGGCCTGAGCGATCAGGTCGAGCATCAAATCGATGCTGGCAGTGCCGCCCGCGCAGGTGATGCGTCTCCCGTCGACTTCGAACAGTTCCTGGCTGGCTTCCAGCGCCGGATAGGATTCGCGAAAGGCGTCCAACGCCTCCCAGTGCAAGGCGACGCGATGGCCGCTCAGCAACCCGGCTTCGGCCAGGACGAAGCTGCCGGTGTCGATGCCACCCAGAGTCACCCCTTCCCCGTCCTGGCGGCGCAGCCAATGTTGCAACGGCGCTGAAAACGCGCGCAGCGGATCGAAGCCCGCGACCACCACCAAGGTCGCGCCCTTGCTCAACGCGATCAAGCCGCTATCGGCGTTGACCGACATGCCATTGCTGGCGCTCACCGGACCGCCGTCCAGGCTCAGCACTTGCCAGCGATACAGCTCGCCCTTGAAGCGATTGGCCACGCGCAACGGCTCGATGGCGGAAATAAAGCCCATCGCGGAAAAGCCGGGTAGCAAAAGGAAGTGGAAGCACTGGGGCATGGGGATCTTCTTCACGGGCTGGGACCACGGGCATGACTTGCGGGCCTCTTCGCGGGCAAGCCTTGCTCCCACAAGTGTACGGCTCCGGTGAGTGCAACACCTGTGTGGGCAAGCCTTGCTCCCGCAGGTGTACGGCTCCGGTGAGTACAACACCTGTGTGGGCCAGCCTTGCTCCCGCAAGTGTACGGCTCCGGTGAATACAACGCCTGTGGGAGCAAGGCTTGCCCGCGAAAGCAATTTAAGCAGCACCACCACCCGCACGTTAATACCGTGGCAGGTCGCCACCGTGCAAGTCCCTGTCGCCGCAGTGCGATTTTCCCCTCGGGCAGCTGCGTACCTTAGGCATGGCCACGGTGCCCAGACGCCGACGCCTCATAACAACGAGAAACTGCCGCCGCATCCGAGGAGCCGTCATGAACAAATCGATGAGCCGCTGTTTGCTGAGCCTGACCGCCAGCGTGCTATTCACCGCCGGCGCCAACGCCGCCGAAGCCCCCAGTTGCAAAAACGTGCGCTTGGGCGTGGTCAACTGGACCGACGTCATCGCCACCAGCGCCATGACTCAGGTGCTGCTCGATGGTCTGGGCTATGAGGCCAAGCAGACCAGTGCCTCGCAGCAGATCATCTTTGCCGGCATCCGCGACCAGCGTCTGGACCTGTTCCTCGGCTACTGGAACCCGCTGATGACCCAGACCATCACGCCATTCGTCGACGCCAAGCAAGTGCGCGTGCTGGACAAACCCAGCCTGGAAGACGCTCGCGCCACTCTGGCAGTGCCCAGCTACCTGGCCGACAAGGGCCTGAAGAGCTTCGCGGACATCGCCAGGTTCAAGACCGAACTGGGCGGCAAGATCTACGGCATCGAGCCTGGCTCGGGCGCCAACACGCAGATCAAGGCGATGATCGCCAAAAACCAGTTCGGCCTGGGTGGCTTCCAACTGGTTGAGTCCAGCGAGGCCGGCATGCTCTCGGCGGTGGGCCGCGCGGTGAATCGCAACGAAGCCATCGTGTTCTTCGGCTGGGCACCGCATCCCATGAACGTCAACGTCAAGATGACCTACCTCACCGGCAGCGACGGCGCTCTGGGCCCGGATGAAGGCAAGGCCACCGTGTGGACCGTGACCGCGCCGGACTACGCCAGCCGCTGCCCGAACGTAGAGCGGCTGATCGGCAACCTGACCTTCAGTGCCGAGGACGAGAGCCGGATGATGCAACCGCTGCTGGATCACAAGGACCCACTGGAGTCGGCCAAGGCCTGGCTCAAGGCCCATCCGGCGGATCAGCAACGCTGGCTGGAAGGGGTGACCACGTTCGATGGCAAGCCGGCGAACGGCAATCTGAAGCTCAGCAGCAATCCTTGACTCCATGGTCGTGCCTGAGCTGGCCCCTTCGCGGGCGAGCCCTGCTCCCACAAAGGTGCACTCATCTGCGGCGTACACCTGTGGGAGCGAGGGTGCGCGTTCGGCGGCGAAGAGGCCCGTGCAGCCCCTGCCAATTCAACCAATAACCCTGTGGCGAGGGGCTTGCCCCCCAAATAGTGTCAGCGACAGATCAGATGCTGATACATCGCAATCGGGGGCGAGCCCCCTCGCTACAGGTTCATACACAGCCTTAGGACACGCCCCATGAACCACGACGTCATCATCACCTGCGCTCTCACCGGCGCGGGCGACACCACCGGCAAGAGCCACCTCGTGCCCATCACCCCCAAGCAGATCGCCGCCGCTGCCGTCGAAGCCGCCAAGGCCGGCGCCACCGTGGTCCACTGCCATGTGCGCGACCCGCAGACCGGGCAATTCAGCCGTGACGTAGCGCTGTACCGTGAAGTCATGGAGCGCATCCGCGAGGCGGACATCGACATCATCGTCAATCTTACCGCCGGCATGGGCGGCGACCTGGAGATTGGCGCGGGCGAGTCGCCCACCGACTTCGGCCCCGGCACCGATCTGGTCGGCCCGCTGACGCGCCTGGCCCATGTCGAAGCCTTGCTGCCGGAGATTTGCACGCTGGATTGCGGCACCCTCAACTTCGGCGACGGCAACACCATTTACGTCTCCACCCCCCAGCAACTGCGGGCGGGCGCCCAGCGCATCACCGAGCTGGGCGTGAAGGCCGAGCTGGAGATTTTCGACACCGGCCACTTGTGGTTCGCCAAGCAGATGATCAAGGAAGGGCTGCTGGTCGATCCGCTGTTTCAGCTGTGCCTGGGCATCCCTTGGGGCGCACCGGCAGACACCACCACCATGAAGGCGATGGTCGACAACTTGCCGCACGATGCGGTGTGGTCCGGCTTCGGCATCGGCCGCATGCAGATGCCCATGGCGGCGCAATCGGTGCTGCTGGGCGGCAACGTGCGGGTGGGCCTGGAAGACAACCTGTGGCTCGAAAAAGGCGTGCTGGCAACCAACGGTCAATTGGTCGAGCGGGTGAGTGAAATCCTCACCCGCCTGGGCGCGCGCATCCTTACGCCAGCCGAAGGCCGGGCAAAAATGAATCTCACCCGGCGTTGATGCCTTGACTCAACCACTGCATCAAGGCCACTGGCCTCTTCGCGGGCAAGCCTT
>CAJCIO010000155.1 GCA_903970465.1 Gammaproteobacteria bacterium | reverse complement strand
CGACACCCGATACGCGAGAAGCAGTTCGCTGCAGCGCCCGTCATAGAGGGGCTGTAGAGGAACCATGAGCGCAACCTGCTGCAGCTAACGTATTGATTCTGAAAGCCCTGCGGGTTGCTCGACTCGGGGAATGGACGTGCGCGGGGCAGAAAAGGTTCCCCGGGGGTTGGCATTTGGCCATGTATCGGTGGTGCGTGAAATTTTGAGATACCAGTGTTCCCACCCTGTCGAGAAGGAAATTCCTCCCTCTGAAATTGGCTAGCACCGGGGAGTAGGATGCCGAACTCTGTTTAAAAATAAATCACTTAAGGGTATATTCCTCAGGAGGTGTATTTGTCGTGGCAAGTCGAAATTTGCGATGAGTTCTTGAAGGAGTTTTATCTGCTGCCATTGGTAATCCAGGAGGAGTTGGCGGCGCAGTCGCGAATGTTGGCGAGGTGGGGCCCGGAGCTGGGGCGACCCTACGTCGACACACTCAACGGCTCAAGGCATCGCAATATGAAAGAGCTGCGTTTCAAAGCAGGTCGGCACGTTTGGCGGATTGCCTTTGCGTTCGACACGCGTCGTAGAGCGATCCTGCTGGTTGGCGGCAGCAAATCCGGCGTAAGCGAGAGCAGGTTCTACAAAATATTGATCACGCTCGCCGATGCGCGGTTTGACCGGCATATTGCTGAGCTGAAAGGGGAGAAGAAGTGATGCCTGTATCAATGGACGAAGTCATTAGGTCGCTGCCGGCTGAGAGTCAGGCGAAAGTCCTGGCCCGCAGCGAAGAGTTGATTGAGGAATACCTGACGCTACAGGAGTTGCGCAAGACATTGAACCTGACCCAAGAGGCGATGGCCGATCTGCTTTCCATCAGGCAGGCCAACATCTCCAAGGTGGAAAAGCGTGCTGATATGCGTATTTCTACGCTGAGAAGCTACCTTGAGGCGATGGGCGGGACGCTGGAGCTGATTGCTCGGGTTCCTGGGCACGGCCCTGTCAGGCTTGAAGGTTTGGGCGACCTCGGTAGTGGGCGTCTGCGATAATCCCGATCCTCTGCCGCCAGGGCTCGGGATAGGGAAGGCGATGCTATTCGAACCGCATAGCGGATAGCTACGATGTCGTGCGTTTAACGTTATTTTCACATCTAAATGATGTGTAACAAACAGTTTCAGGCTCAAACTGCGGCGCGTCTGCATTACTCGAGCCTCATTGCGATGACGTGAGGTGCCGTTTCTTTCCGCAGTGGACTCCTCATGTCAGCCACCTTCTCGCGTCCCGCGTCACGTCCGTTGAATTACTGGATCTGCCTGGGCATTCCCGCCGTCATCGCCATCGCGCTGTGCCTGCTGGAACTGACCAACATCGATATGGATATCGAGAAGCTCTTCTACAGCCCCGTCGACCATACATTCATTGGCCGGCACAGCCATTGGCTGGAAGACATCCTGCACGACCGAGCCAAGCAGTTGGTGATTGCCATCGGCGTATTCGGCGCGCTGGGCTATTTTGCCAGCTTCAAGGTCAAGCGCCTGATGCCGATCCGCAAGGAGCTGGCGTGCCTGGTCGTCGCCATGACCCTGGCCACCAGCTATACCCCACCGCTGAAAACCGTGACGGGCGTGCAATGCCCCTGGGATGTGACCGAATTCGGCGGCAAGGAAACCTACAGCAAACTGTTCGAGCACCGTCCTCCGGTCGCTGTCGAGGCGGGGCGTTGCTGGCCGGGCGGGCACGCCGCCACAGGGTTTGCCTTGTTCGCGCTGTTTTTCGTGCTGCGTGATCGCCGCCCGCGCATGGCTCGCGCCGCTTTGATGTTCGCATTTGGCTTGGGAGCGCTGTTTTCGGTAGTGCGGATGATTCAAGGGGCGCACTTTTTGTCACACAATATCTGGGCAGCGGTGTTCTGTTGGGTGATCTGCCTGGGGACCTATCGAGTGATGCTCTATCGTCCGTATCTGGCGGAAGAAAAAATACCCGAGGCGACCGTGGCGCCTGCCTGACAGAACGGCGATCGGCGAGTGGGCCTTATGGTTCCAGCTCGCCCCCCTTTAGGCTATAATCTGCGCCCTTTTTTGAATCACCTCGCAGGCGATTTCCCATGACCCAACAGGCCGCCGAAGTCGCGAAACGCCGCACCTTCGCCATTATTTCCCACCCGGACGCCGGTAAGACCACCATCACCGAGAAACTCTTGCTGATGGGCAAGGCCATTGCCATCGCCGGTACGGTGAAGTCACGCAAGTCCGACCGGCATGCCACCTCCGACTGGATGGAAATGGAGAAGCAGCGCGGGATTTCCATCACGACCTCGGTGATGCAGTTCCCCTACCGCGAGCACATGATCAACCTGCTCGACACCCCCGGGCACGAAGACTTCTCGGAAGACACCTACCGCACCCTGACCGCAGTGGACTCGGCGCTGATGGTGCTCGACGGCGGTAAAGGCGTCGAGCCGCGTACCATCGCCCTGATGGACGTGTGCCGCCTGCGCGACACGCCGATCGTCAGCTTCATCAACAAGCTCGACCGCGACATCCGCGACCCGATCGAACTGCTCGACGAAATTGAAGCCGTCCTCAAGATCAAGGCCGCGCCGATCACCTGGCCGATCGGCTGCTACCGCGACTTCAAAGGCGTGTACCACCTGGCCGATGACTACATCATTGTCTACACCCCCGGCCATGGCCACGAGCGCACCGACACCAAGATCATCGAGAAGCTCGACTCTGATGAAGCCCGCGCGCATCTGGGCGACGAGTACGATCGCTTCGTCGACCAGTTGGAATTGGTGCAGGGCGCCTGCCACGAGTTCAACCAGGACGAGTTCATGAACGGCCAGCTGACGCCGGTGTTCTTCGGCACTGCGCTGGGCAACTTCGGTGTCGATCACGTGCTCGATGCTGTGGTCGACTGGGCGCCACGCCCGCTGGCCCGTGTCGCCAACGAGCGGACCGTGGAACCGATCGAAGAGAAATTCACCGGCTTCGTGTTCAAGATCCAAGCAAACATGGACCCTAAACACCGTGACCGCATCGCCTTCATGCGCATCTGTTCGGGCAAGTACGACCAGGGCATGAAGATGCGCCACGTGCGCACCGGCAAGGACGTGCGCATCGGCGACGCGTTGACGTTCTTCTCGTCCGAGCGCGAGCAACTGGTCGAGGCCTGGGCCGGCGACATCATCGGCCTGCACAACCACGGCACCATCCAGATCGGCGATACCTTCACCGAAGGCGAGGCGCTGGGCTTTACCGGTATCCCGCACTTCGCCCCGGAACTGTTCCGCCGGGTGCGCCTGAAGGACCCGCTCAAGTCCAAGCAACTGCGTCAGGGTCTGCAGCAGCTGGCCGAGGAGGGCGCCACCCAGGTGTTCTTCCCGACCCGTAGCAACGACATCATTCTCGGCGCCGTGGGTGTGCTGCAGTTCGATGTGGTCGCGAGCCGCTTGAAAGAGGAGTACAAGGTCGAATGCGCCTACGAGCCCATCACCGTTTACTCGGCGCGCTGGATCGAATGCGGGGACAAGAAGAAGCTCGAGGAATTCGAGAACAAGGCGGTGGAAAACCTCGCGGTAGACGGCGGCGGCCACCTGACCTACCTGGCACCGACCCGGGTCAATCTGGCGCTGATGGAAGAGCGCTGGCCAGACGTGAAATTCCGCGCTACGCGGGAACATCACTGATAGAAAAAAGCAGCCTTCGGGCTGCTTTTTCATTTCGGCTCTGTGGTGGATTGGCCGTCCCGTTGGCGGCCAGGCGTTGCTCCCACGGGCTCAAGTGCGGCCTGTGGGAGCAAAGCTTGCTCGCGAAAGCGGTAGCTGCAACGCCACCGCTTTCCAATGCGATCGCGGCTCAACCCTACAAAAACTGCTCCGCGTAATGGCACGCCACCTGACGCGTATCCACTTTGCGAAACTCCGGAACCTCATCGCTGCAACGTTGCGTCGCATAGGGGCAGCGCTTGTGGAAGGCGCAGCCGGAGGGTGGATTGAGCGGATTTGGCAGTTCCCCGACGATCTTGATCTTCGGCTTGAGCGGGTCCGGCTTGAGGGTCGGCGTGGCCGACAGCAGCGCCTGGGTGTAAGGGTGCAACGGCCGGGTATACAAGTCCTCCTTGGGGCCCATCTCCGCTGGTCGGCCGAGGTACATCACCAGCACATCGTCGGCCACGTGACGTACCACGGCCAGGTTGTGAGAAATGAACACGTAAGCCGTCTGGTATTGCTGTTGCAGGTCCATGAACAGGTTCAGCACCTGGGCCTGGATCGACACGTCCAGCGCCGAGGTCGGTTCGTCCGCCACCAGCACCTTGGGCTGCAGCATCATCGCGCGTGCCAGAGCGATACGCTGGCGCTGACCACCGGAGAACATGTGCGGATAACGCTGATAATGCTCGGGACGCAAACCCACCTGCTGCATCATCGCCTGGACCTTCTCGCGCCGCTCGGCCTTGCTCAGAGAGGTGTTGATCAGCAGCGGCTCGCCCAGTTGATCGCCGATCTTCTGCCGCGGGTTCAGCGAGGCGTAGGGGCTCTGGAACACCATCTGCACGTCTTTGCGCAACTGCTTGCGTTCGGCCTTGGTGGCGCCGTGGACTTCCTGGCCGGCAATCTGCAGCGAGCCCGATGAAGGCTCTTCGATCAGGGTCAGGGCGCGGGCCAGGGTGGACTTGCCACAGCCCGATTCGCCCACCACGGCCAGGGTCTTGCCGGCCTCCAGTTCGAAGGACACGCCATTGAGCGCGCGCACC
This sequence comes from Gammaproteobacteria bacterium, assembly GCA_903970465.1. GTDB lineage: Bacteria > Pseudomonadota > Gammaproteobacteria > Pseudomonadales > Pseudomonadaceae > Aquipseudomonas. The sequence goes on along the minus strand of CAJCIO010000155.1, from coordinate 4,698 downwards.
ACGGCTTGCGGTTTGAACAGGCCGGTGGAGACATGATAGTGACGGGTCAGGTCACGGGCGGTCAGTACGACGCTCATCACGCCACCTCCTGGTTCAGCGGATAGAAACAACGGGCCAGGCTGTGGGCCTTGGGGTCGAGGCCGGGGCGTTGGGTGCGGCAGTTTTCCTGCACATAGGGGCAACGCGGCGACAGCAGGCAACCTTGTGGCCGGTCATAGCGGCCGGGGACGATGCCTGGCAGGGTCGCCAGGCGCTCGGCGCCTTCGCTGTGCTCGGGGATCGCCGCCAGCAGCGCTTCGCTGTAAGGGTGGCCCGGCACGTCGAACAGTTGCGGCACCTGGCCCACTTCGACCGCCTGGCCGGCATACATTACGCACACGCGCTGGGCGGTCTCGGCGACCACGGCGAGGTCGTGGGTGATGAGGATCAGCGCCATGTTCTGCTCTTGCTGCAAGTTGAGCAGCAACTCCATGATCTGCGCCTGAATGGTCACGTCCAAGGCGGTGGTGGGTTCGTCGGCGATGAGCAGTTTCGGTTCGCCGGCGATGGCCATGGCAATCGCAACCCGCTGGCTCATGCCGCCCGACAGCTGGTGCGGATAGGCGTCGAGGCGGCTTTCCGGGGCCGGGATTTCAACCTTTTTCAGCAGCTCCAGCGCCCGTTGGCGCGCCGCTTTACCGGACATGCCCAAGTGCTGGCGCAGTACCTCTTCGATCTGGAAACCCACGGTATAGCTAGGATTGAGGGCGGTCATCGGGTCCTGGAAAATCATTGCCAGGTCCTTGCCCACCACCTTGCGGCGCTGACGACTGCTCAGTTTGAGCATATCGTTGCCGTCGAACACCAGCGAGTCGGCCGTGACGATGCCGGGTGCATCGACCAGGCCCATCAGCGCCATCATGGTCACCGATTTGCCTGAGCCGGACTCGCCGACGATGGCCAGTACTTCGCCCTTGTCGACCTTGAGATCCAGGCCGTCGACCACCGGTACCGCGTTACGGTCGCCGAAGCGCACCGAGAGATTGGAAATATTCAACAGTGACATGGTCGGCTCCTCAGGCGGCATTCTTGAGTTTCGGGTCCAGCGCATCGCGCAGCCCGTCGCCCATCAGGTTGATTGCCAGCACGCTGAGCAAGATGGTCAGGCCCGGCAGGCTCACCACCCACCAGGCGCGTTCGATGTAGTCCCGCGCCGAGGCGAGCATGGTGCCCCACTCAGGCGTTGGCGGTTGCACGCCCAGGCCCAGGAAGCCCAAAGCGGCAGCGTCGAGGATCGCGGAACTGAAACTCAAGGTCGCCTGCACGATCAGTGGTGCCATGCAGTTGGGCAGCACGGTGACGAACATCAGCCGTGGCAGCGAAGCACCGGCCAGACGTGCAGCGGTGACGTAGTCGCGGTTCAGTTCGCCCATCACGGCTGCACGGGTCAGCCGCACGTAGGAGGGCAGCGAGACCACGGCGATGGCGATCACGGTATTGATCAGGCCAGGGCCAAGGATGGCGACGATCGCCACGGCCAGCAGCAGCGAGGGCAGGGCCAGCATCACGTCCATCAGGCGCATGATCGACGGTCCCATGATGCGCGGGAAAAACCCGGCGATCAGGCCCAGGAAAATCCCCGGAATCAGCGACATCAACACCGATGACAAGCCGATCAGCAGCGACAGCCGCGAGCCATGGATCAGCCGCGACAGCAGGTCGCGACCCAGTTCATCGGTGCCCAGCAGGTATTGCCACTGTCCGCCTTCGAGCCAGGCCGGTGGGGTGAGCAGGGCATCGCGGAACTGCTCGCTGGGATCATGCGGGGCTACCCAGGGGGCGAACAGCGCGCAGAACACGATCAGGATCATGAACAGCAGGCCGGCCACGGCGCCTTTGTTCTTGGCGAACGCTTGCCAGAATTCCTTGTAAGGGGAGGGGTAAAGCAGACTTTGATCGACTGCGACCGCAGGGGTAGGAGTACTCATGATTAGGGTCTCAGCGCTGATGACGGATACGTGGGTTGGCCAGGCCGTAGAGGATATCCACGACGAAGTTCACCAGAATGACCAGGCAGGCAATCAACAGAATGCCGTTCTGCACCACGGGGTAGTCGCGGGCGCCGATGGCTTCGATCAGCCATTTGCCGATGCCCGGCCAGGAGAAAATGGTTTCGGTCAGCACAGCGCCGGCCAGCAGGGTGCCGACTTGCAGGCCGAACACCGTCAGCACCGGGATCAGTGCGTTGCGCAAGCCGTGCACGAACACCACGCGGGCCGGCGACAGGCCCTTGGCCCGGGCGGTACGCACGTAGTCTTCGCGCAGCACTTCAAGCATCGAGGAACGGGTCATGCGCGCGATCACCGCCAGCGGGATGGTGCCGAGCACGATCGAAGGCAGGATCAGGTGGCGTACGGCGTCGGCAAAGGAGCCCTGTTCATCGCTGAGCAAGGTGTCGATGAGCATGAAGCCGGTGCGTGGCTCGATGTCGTAGAGCAGGTCGATGCGCCCTGATACTGGCGTCCACCCCAGGCTCACCGAGAAGAACATGATAAGGATCAGGCCCCACCAGAAGATCGGCATCGAATACCCCGCCAGGGAGATGCCCATCACCCCATGGTCGAACAGGGACCCTCGCTTGAGGGCGGCAATGACCCCGGCCAGCAGGCCGAACACCCCGGCGAAAATGAGTGCTGCGATGGACAGCTCCAAGGTGGCCGGAAACAGCGACTTGAACTCGCCCCACACGCTGGTGCGGGTGCGCAGCGATTCGCCCAGATCACCGTGGGCCAGCTTGCCCACGTAATCGAAGTACTGTGCGTACAGCGGCTTGTTAAGGCCCAGCCTTTCCATGGCCTGCGCGTGCATCTCCGGATCCACGCGGCGTTCGCCCATCATCACTTCGACGGGGTCTCCGGGGATCATCCTGATGAGCGCAAACGTCAAAAGGGTGATGCCGAAGAAGGTAGGGATCAGCAATCCCAATCGGCGGGCAATAAAACTCAACATCTTTCGTGATACCTCATCAGCCGGCTAGGCGTGCCTGCATCGGGCGTTCGGATAGAACGCCCAACTCAGCGTTGTCTTCACTTCACATACGTGGTGGCGAAGTTGTTATTGGTCAGGGGGCTTATGTGAAAGCCTTCGACATTGGTGCGTAAAACAGTGAACAGCTTGGGGTAGGCCAGGGCGATCCACGGGTGTTGCTGCTGGAAAATCACCTGCGCCTGTTCATAGAGTGCCGCGCGCTTGGCCGGTTCAGTGGTGGCGCGGGCGCCAGCCAACAGTGCATCGAAGTCCTTGTCGCACCAGCGGGCGATGTTTTCGCCGTTGCTGGCGGCCGCGCAGCTCAGGTTCGGCGCCAGGAAGTTGTCCGGGTCGCCGTTGTCGCCGGCCCAGCCATAGAAGCCCAGGTCGTGCTCGCCGCTTTTCAGACGCTTGAGCAGTTCGCCCCATTCCAGTACGTGGATATCCACCTTGAGGCCGACCTTGGCCAGATCAGCCTGCAATAATTGCGCCCCCAACGCCGGATTAGGGTTGGTCGCGCCGCCGCCGTTGCGGGTGAACACGGTCAGCACGGTGCCTTCGGGCACGCCCGCCTGCTTGAGCAGTTCGCGCGCACGGGCCGGATCGTAGGGGGTGTCCACGAGCGCGCGATTATACCCCAGCAACGTGGTCGGGTAGGGGCCGACTGCCGGCGTGGCATTGCCTTCGCCGAACAGCGTGCGCACAAAGTTCTGTTTGTCGAGCGCCAAGGCGATGGCCTCGCGCACGCGGATATCGCTCAAGTATTTATGCTGGGTGTTGATGCCCATGAAACTGGTCATCAGCGCGTCCATCTCTTCGACCCGCAGGTTCGGGTCGGCCTTGAGGGCCTTGATGTCGTCGGGCTTGGGATACACCGCCACCTGGCATTCGTTGGCGCGAATCTTTTGCATGCGCACGTTGCTGTCTACGGTGATGGCGAACACCAGCGGGTCGGCCAGAGGCTTGCCCTTGTAGTAGTCCGGGTTGGCCTTGTAGCGCACCTGGGCGTCTTTGTTGTAGCGGCTGAAGATGAACGGACCGGTGCCGACCGGCTTGCTGTTGAGGTCGGCCTGCTTGCCTTGCTTGAGCAGTTGGTCGCCATATTCGGCGGAGTAGATCGAGGTGAAGCCCATAGCCATGTCGCGCAGGAACGGCGCTTCGGCGCGCTTGAGGGTGAAGGTGACGGTGTGGTCGTCGACCTTGTCGATGCGCGCGATCAGGTCCTTGAAGCCCATGGTTTCGAAATAGGGGTAACCGAAGCTGGTCTGTTCATGCCAAGGGTGCTTGGGATCGAGTTGGCGCTCGAAGCTCCACAGCACGTCATCGGCGTTGAATTCGCGGCTGGGCTTGAAGTAGTCGGTGGTCTGGAACTTGACGCCTTCGCGCAGGTGGAAGGTGTAGGTCAGGCCGTCGGCGCTGATGTCCCAACTGCTGGCCAGGCCCGGCTCGATGTCGGTGGTGCCAGGCACGAAGTCCACCAGGCGATTGAAGATGGTTTCCGATACCGCATCGGCGGTCGTCGCAGCGGTGTACTGGACGATGTCGAAGCCCTCCCAATAGCCTTGATGCGCGGTATAGCGAATCTGCGAGTCCTTCTGGTAGCGCTGGAAGGCGAAGGGCCCGGTACCGATGGGCTGGTGATTGATGTCGCTGGGCTTGCCGCGGGTCAGCAGTTGCTCGGCGTACTCGGCG